>JAJDOK010000115.1 GCA_022340185.1 Salaquimonas sp.
GGCCGAGCGCGCCGACGACAACGATCATGACCAGCGCGATGGCCGTCATGATCGAGGATTGCAGCGACCCGAGCTGGGAGAAGATGTTGGAGGATTCATCAAGCAGGAAGTTGGCCCTGATCGTGCTCGGCCAGTTTTTCGAGGCCTTCTCGACGACCCGGCGCACCTCGAGGTTGTTTTCGATGACATTGGTGCCGATCCGCTTGGTGATTTCCAGCGATACGGCGGGCTCGCCATTGACGCGGGTGAAGCTCGACGCATCCTTGAAGCTGCGCCGGATTTCGCCGACCTGGCCCAGTGTGACTACGCCTTCGCCGTTCTGCTTGATCGGGATCGCATAGACGTCCGCCGCGGTTTCGACCAGGCCCGGGAGCTTGAGGTTGAAGCGCGCCTTGCCGTCGTCGATGAACCCGGCCGGCACGAGCTGGTTGTACTGCGCCAGTGCGTTGAGCAGTTCGGCCTGCGTAATGTCGTAGGATTCGAGCTTTTGGAGATCCAGCACGACCTCGAGCAATTCGTCGCGATTGCCCTTTATGGCGGCTTCGCGCACGGTCGGGATCGCCTCGATCTCGTCCTTCAGCTCCCGCGCCTGTGCGTACAGCGCGCGCTCCGGCACTTGCCCCGACAAGGTGACGATGATCGTCGGCTGCAGGGCGAAATTGGTCTCGTAGATTTCCGGCTCGTCCGCCTCGTCCGGCAGATCCGCCTTGCCGCGGTCGACCTTGTCGCGAAGATCGGCCAGGACCTTGTCCTTGTTCGTATCGATCTGGAATTCAAGGACGATGCCGGCATGGCCCTCTGAGGCGACGGCCGTCATCTCCTTCAGCCCTTCGAGGCCGCGAAGCTGGACCTCCATGGGGCGTACCAGCAGCCGCTCTGCATCCTTCGAGGAAATGCCCTGCTGCGAGATCGACACGTAATAGACCGGAATGTCGATATCCGGATTGGCTTCCTTGGGGATCGACAGATAGGTGAGGATGCCCGCGAGCACCATCACCACCATCAAGGTAAGGACGGTTTTGGGCCGCTGCAGAATGCTTACCAGCATACCGGTCACTGTTAGTCTCCCGACCTGGCTTTCTTCAATGCGGCCTCGACCGTCGGATCGGGCAGGGGAATGACCTTTTCGCCGGCCGCGACATATTCCTGGCCGAGCGTGATGACCCGCATGCCGGGTTCAGGCCCTTTTACCCACAGGCCGTCAGTGCCCTGGAAGACGATGTGGATCGGCACGAATTTCACTTTGTCACCGGCGTCGACCGTGCGCAGGCCAAGTCGCCCCTCGTCGTCGAGCGTGATCCATGACGGCGAGATGCGATAGGCGACGCTCGAGGGAAGCTGGATGACGGCGCGGGCCGTCATCCCTTCGCGGACCTTGTACTTGCTGTCTTCAAGCGCGATCTCGGTCTGGAATGTGCGGGTTGCGGCGTCGGCCGCCGGCGCGATGTAGCGGATCGTCCCGTTGAGTTTTTCGCCGGTGATGAGCGTCACCTGCGCCTTGGTGCCGATCGACACACGGCCTATATCGCGCTCCGAAATCTGGCCGATGAACAGCATCGGATTGGTATCGAGCAGCGTGACGCAGGTGCCTGCGACATTCAGCATGTCGCCGACTTCGGCAATCGGCTCGACCACGATACCCGAAGCGTTGGCGCGCACCTCCGTGTGTTCGAGTTCCCATTTGGCCTTGGCGAGCGACGCCTTGGCCGAATTCAGCGAAGCAAGCACCTGATTGACCTTGTTGGAACTGGCGTAACCCTTCTCCTGCAGCGACGCGTTGGCTTCGTAGTCGGCCCTGGCCTGTGTGAGCAGCGCCTCCGCCTGGGCCACGCTTTCCTGTCGCGTCGCCTTGTCGATCTCGCAGACAAGCTGCCCCGCCTCGACCCTGTCGCCTTTCGCAACCAGCCGCTTTTCGACGATGCCGGATGTTTCGGTGCGTATCGTGATGCGCGCATCCGCGGATGTGCGCCCGCGCACGATGATCGTCTCGGGGCGCTCCTGCGCAACGACGGGAACGAAGCGCACCTTGAACAGATCGCTGGAGCGCTCGGCCTCGCGTGTTGCGATCGCCGGCGCTTCCTCGCCGGCTTTGGCTTCGCCGCCGACATAAAGCGTGCCGGTCGCCATCCAGCCGGCAATTCCGACCGTGATGCACAAGGCAATGATGTGGGAGGATTTCACTCTCAGGGCCATCGTTCAGCTTTCGTACTGGTCACCGGCGGAAGGGGCCGGCCGTTGAGTCGCTTTGGTGCGTCAGCCTGTCTATTCGGCCGCCTGCCGCCTGGTTTTCTTGCTTGAAGGCGAAGTCATCGAAACGAGTTCGTCCCCGTACTGGCGTAGATAGGAAAGGCCACTGCGCATTACATGCCTCCCGTAATTCGCAACCCAGCATGTTGCCGGGTGGTCACACCGCGCGATGATGTCGTCCAGCGTGGCGAGTTTGGCTTCGATCTGACCCATCCGCTCGGCCAGCGCGCCGGAAACTCCCTCGGCGTCGAGCAGATCGGCATTCATCGCCAGCAGCAGGAATTCGGACTTGAACTTGTCCATGTGCGGGCCCTGGGCCAGCCCGCGCTTGAGTTCGGCCTCGCCTTTGGCGGTGATGGAATAGATCTTGCTGTCGGGCTTGCCTTGATGGGTCTCGCTGCGACAGGCAACCATGCCCTCTTGCTCCAGCCGTGCGAGTGTCGGATAAATCGAGCCAAAACTGATGTCGACGAAGAAGCTGAACGCCCCATCGCTCGACATCTTCTTGATTTCGTAACCGCTCGCCTCCTTGAAATGCAGGATGGCGAGGATAAGGGTTCTGACGTTCATGCCCCTGTTCCTGGATCAGGTGACGGCGGGGCCGCTCACCCACTTCGTTCAATTTTTTCATATGCATATTCGATATATATCATTCAAGCATAAGAGTGCGCCACGCGATCACGTTTTGTTGCAATCGCCAATGACCCGAACATGCACGCCACTTGTCCTCGCACATGCGGGTGAGGATTGCCTTAATATGCCGGGAAAGTAAGGTTTTTCGGCGATTTCCATATCTGTCGGCGCAAGACCGGATGATGATTGGCGGGCTCGATATGGCCGGAATTGGGCATCACGCGCAATGCCGCATGCAATTCCCGGATTTGGGGGTTCACCCTGCGTCAAAACCGGGTTAGTTCATGACTCGCATATTTATGTAATCATCATGGCTCGCCCTGCTTCTGCTTGGGGCAGGAGGCGGAATGGGCATGCATTTCCGGGCGGTTCTGCCCCCTTTTTTGTTAATTTGCCTTGCCGTGGTGCTGACATCCACCTCGCTATGGATTGGCTGGGATATTCTCGGTGGCCTGTTTGCGCTGGGCGGAATCATTCTGGTCTTCGACATGCGTGGCCGCCGCTTCGATTTCCGCAATGTCCGCAACTATCTGGACGCCGGCCATGAGCCGGCGCAAGTGGCGAAAACCTATCAGTACTCTTGGTGCAGCCGGGCGGCCTGCCACGCGGCGGCGAGCACGATCGGCGATGAAGCCGAACGCGCGGTCGCAGCCTATTACCGCGACAACGGCTATCGCTGGTTCCACATCTTTCCCGACAACACATTTTCGCTGAATTCGCCCTTTCTGAAGCTGCGCTTCTGGCGAATCACGCTTTTCGGCAACGCCGCCGCAAAATCGGTGCTCGACAAGGCCGCCCGCAAGGCAGAACGCAAGGCGGCGCGAACCCGGCCCGACGACGCCGAGACACCGCGCAAGGCCGCCTGAACGGTATACGCGCTAGGCCGGGTTTTGCGGCGTCAGGAACTTCTTGCTCGCGAATTTGTAGATCTTGCCGTTCTCTTGCATTTGCGGCGAGGCCAGCATCACGAGATCGGGCACGATTTCGCCAGGGTCGGGCAGGGTCTCGGGGTCTTCGCCCGGCATCGCCTGGGCGCGCATGGCAGTGCGCATCGCACCCGGATCGACGATCACAACGCGGATACTGGTCTTTGCGCTTTCGCCGGCATAGACGCGGGCGAGCGCTTCGAGTGCCGCCTTCGAGGCCGCATAGGCGCCCCAGAAGGGTCTGGTGGAATGGGCGGCGCCCGAACTGAGGAAGATCGCTCGTCCGGCATCGGAAGCGCGCAGTAGCGGGTCGAGCGAGCGGATCAGACGCCAGTTCGCCGTCACGTTGAGGTCGAAGACCTTGCCGAAGGTCTTCGGCTCGATATGGCCGAGCGGGCTCAATCCGCCGAGCATGCCGGCATTGGCGAGAAGGATGTCGAGCCGTCCCCAGCGCTTGTCGATCTCCGCGCCGAGCCGGTCGAGCGCGTCGTAATCGGTGATATCGAGCGGCACCAGTGTCGCCGCGCCGCCTTCTGCCTTGATCGCATCGTCGAGCTCTTCCAGCCCGCCGACGGTACGCGCGACCGCGATGACATGCGCGCCTTCACGCGCAAAGCCCAGCGCGGCATGGTAGCCGATGCCGCGCGAGGCGCCGGTGACGAGGGCGATGCGGTCCTGAAGTTTTTTCATGCGATCATTTTTGGAGAAGAGGGGCCAGGGAATAGGGACCGGGGAATAGGGACTGGGAAAGAGGGACTAGAATAAGAAATGAGTTGGCTCCATCCAATCCCTAATCCCTAATCCAGGCTATCCATTCGTTTCGGCCAGCAGCGACAGATTGTGGATGTTGTCGCGGTCGTCGTGATCGGTCAGCCGAGTCGGGTACTGGTCCGAGAAACAGGCATCGCAGAACTGCGGCATGTCCTTGTCGCGGGCGGCTTCGCCTGCCGCGCGGTAGAGACCGTCAAGCGTAAGAAAGCCCAGACTGTCGACACGAATGAAATCTCGCATTTCGTCCACCCGCATGCGCGAGGCCAGCAATTTCTGCTTTTCCGGCGTATCGACGCCGTAGAAGCACGAGGAGATGGTCGGCGGGCTGGCGATGCGCATATGCACCTCGCGCGCGCCGGCCTCGCGCACCATCTGCACGATTTTCTGGCTGGTCGTGCCGCGCACGATGGAATCGTCGACAAGCACGACGCGCTTGCCTTCCAGGATGCGCCGATTGGCGTTGTGCTTGAGCTTGACGCCCATATGGCGGATCGAATCCGTCGGCTGGATGAAGGTGCGTCCGACATAATGATTGCGGATGATGCCGAGTTCGAAGGGCAGCCCGGCGCCTTCGGCGAAACCGATCGCCGCCGGGGTTCCCGAATCGGGCACCGGTACCACAACATCGGCATCCGCCGGCTGCTCGCGCGCCAGTTCGATGCCGATCTGCTTTCTGACCTCATAGACATTCTTGCCGCCGATCACCGAATCCGGCCGGGCGAAATAGACATATTCGAAGATGCAGAACTTGCTCGGCGCCGGCTCGAAGGGTTTGAGGCTTTTCAGCCCGTTGCGGTCGATGACGACCAGTTCGCCCGGTTCGATGTCGCGCACGAAGCGTGCGCCGATGATGTCGAGCGCACAGGTCTCCGAAGCCAGGATGAAGGCGCCATCGAGATCGCCCAGCACCAGCGGCCGAATGCCGAACGCATCGCGGCAGCCGATCAGCTTCTTGTTGGTGATGCCGACGATGGAGAATGCACCCTCGAGCTGGGCGAGCGCGCTGACCAGCCGTTCCTCGAAGGAGTGCTGCTTGGCGGTAGCGATCAGATGCAGGATGACTTCCGTATCGGAGGTCGTGTGGAAGATCGATCCCTCGCGCTGCAATTGCCGGCGCAGCGTCAGCGCATTGGTGATGTTGCCGTTATGCGCCACCGCGAAACCGCCACCGGAGAATTCGGCGAAGAAGGGTTGCACATTGCGCATCTCGTCGCCGCCCGTCGTCGAATAGCGCGTATGGCCAATGGCGCGCGTGCCATTCAGCCTTTCGAGAACCGACTTCCGGGTGAAGGTGTCGCCGATCAGGCCGCGATGGCGTTCCGCGTGAAACTGCATGCCATCGCTTGAGACGATGCCGGCTGCCTCCTGGCCGCGATGCTGCAGCGCGTGCAGTCCGAGCGTCGTCAGCGCCGCGGCGTCGGGCGTGCCGAATATGCCGAAGACGCCGCACTCGTCCTTGAAATGGTCTGCATCGAAAGGATCGCCGTTTTCATGTCGCGAGCCGGAAGCCGCGAAAAGCTCCGCCTGCATGCCTGCCCGATTGTCGCCGGTCATGGCGTCATTCCTCTTCCATGGAATGTTTGAGCTCCACCGGGAGCCGTGTCTCAGCTTTTCGTGCCTTCCTGGGTGTCGTCCTGGATAGCGCCGTCGCCACCATCATCCTGGCTGGGTTTCAGCTTGTCGATGATCGTCTTCTCCGGGTCGTCGGGCAAGAGCGAGACGATGCTTTCCCCGATTGATTCCAGTACCGGCTTCGATTTCGCGTTGGCGATCCAGCTTGGCTGGTTGTCGGGGACCAGCCAGTTGAAGAACAGCAATCCCACCACCAGCAGCAGCGCGCCGCGAACCGCGCCGAAGACGAAGCCGAGCGTGCGGTCGAGCGCGCCAACGCGGCTGTCGACGATGAAATCGGCGATCCGCATGGTGATCAGGCTGACGATCAGCAGCGTGATGGCGAAGATGATGCCTGCTGCCGCCAGGTCGGCGACCGTCTTCGACGATGTCACCTGCGCCGTATAGGGCGCGACGATCGGCGCAAGCTGGGGATAGAAGAAATAGGCGGCGACCGCCGCCGCGATCCACGAGCCGATCGACAGCAGTTCGCGCGAAAAACCGCGAATCATCGCCAGCACCCCGGACACGAGCATCAGCCCGATCAGAAGGCCGTCGAAAAGCGTTATCGGCATCTAGCCTTGCCTCGCAATTTGTACGCCGTCGCGCCGGCAAGGGCGCTGATTGGCACGATTGGATGTCATAAAGGGGTTGCCAATTTCTTCAGGCGTGGCCCGAGCCGTTCAAATAGACCTTAAGCCCCCCGTTTTCCAGAGGAAAATGGCTCGCTCCACATCCCGATCGGTCGCGCTAGTCGCTGCCGCCGGCAATCGCCGCCACCAGTTCGGCGAGATCGGAGAACTCGCTGACGGCAATGCCGGTCTTCTGGCCGTCCAGACAGCCCTTCGGCACCATGGCGCGGGCAAAGCCGAGCTTTTCGGCTTCCTTCAGCCGCTGGCCGGCATGTGCCACCGGCCGCGCCGCACCCGACAGGCTGACCTCGCCGAAAAACGCCCGGTCGGCGCCCAGCGCCTTGCCCGAAAGCGAGGAGACCAGCGCTGCGGCGACCGCTATATCCGCTGCGGGTTCGGCGATGCGGTAGCCGCCGGCGACGTTGAGATAGACGTCATGGCCGCCGAGCCGGACCCCGCAATGGGCCTCCAGCACGGCGAGCACCATGGAAAGCCGCGCGCTGTCCCAGCCGACGACGGCGCGACGTGGCGTGGCCAGCGTCGATTGCGCAACCAGCGCCTGGATCTCGACCAGCACGGGCCGCGTACCTTCCATGCCGGCGAAGACGGCGGCGCCGGGCGCCGAGACATTGCGTTCGCCCAGAAACAGTTCCGACGGATTGGCAACCTCGCGCAGGCCGGCATCCGACATCTCGAACACGCCGATCTCATCGGTCGGACCGAAACGGTTCTTTACCGTTCGCAGAATCCGGAAATGATGCCCGCCTTCGCCCTCGAAATAGAGCACCGCATCGACCATGTGCTCGACGACGCGTGGACCGGCGATCTGTCCTTCCTTGGTGACATGGCCGACCAGCACGACGCTGGCGCCCGTCTTCTTGGCGTAGCGGATCAGCGCCTGGGCCGAGGCGCGCACCTGCGTCACCGTGCCGGGCGCGGATTCGGCGATATCGGTCCACATGGTCTGGATCGAGTCGACGATCACCAGCGCCGGGGGAGGGCCGGTCTCAAGCGTCGCGATGATGTTCTCGACGCTCGTTTCGGCGGCAAGCCCGACCTGCGGCTCCACCGCGTCGAGGCGGCGCGCACGCAGGCGGATTTGCGCCACCGCTTCCTCGCCCGAGACATAGATGACCGGATGGCCGGCCTTGGCGAGCGCGGCTGCGGCCTGCATCAGCAGTGTCGACTTGCCGATGCCCGGATCGCCGCCGAGCAGCACGGCCGAGCCGCGCACGAAGCCGCCTCCGGTGACCCGGTCGAACTCCGCGATCTGCGTCGCCACGCGCGGCGCTTCCTCGATCTCTCCCGACAAGGGCACAAGCTGGACCGGCGTGCCCTTTTTTAACGCGCGCGCAGCCGGTGTCGCGCCGATGCCCGAGCCGGTATTTTCCTCGACCAGCGTGTTCCACTCGCCGCAGGAATCGCAGCGCCCCGCCCAGCGCGTGGAGACGGCGCCGCAATTCTGGCAGATGAACTGGGATCGTGCCTTGGCCAAGACGAGTATCTCTGCAAGCGTTAAATGTTCATGATGTGTTCTATTAGATGCTGCGGCACTTAGCAAGGTGTGAATGGCGGGACGGCTGACGAAGCGATCAGGGTGATCTGCTTCGAATGCTCCAGCTGCGAAACAGTTTGTGCGATTGCTTTGTTCCATTTCGCGGCAATCATGCGGATAGAAGCCAAAAGACAATTCCGGGTTCCAGGATCGCGCACGCTAACCGGAGGCGGCCAGCGATCTGACGGCACATGGATTTTGCAATTCCGGGGTTCTAGTATCCGCCAATGAAGCAACCGATGGAACGCCGTCTCGCCGCAATCCTCGCCGCCGATATGGTTGGCTACTCTCGCTTGGTCAGGGCAGATGAGGACGGCACCCTTGCAGCGTTCAAGACGCTTCGAGCTGATTTGATCGAACCGGTACTAAGGGAGCATCAGGGCCGAATTTTCAAGCTGATGGGCGACGGCATCTTGGCGGATTTCGCCAGCATTGTCGGGGCTGTCCGTGCCGCCGCAGCGATACAGTCGAACCTTCGCGATCGGAATTCGACCCTGCCAATGGACGGCCGGATTGAGTTTCGGATCGGGATCAATTTGGGCGACGTGGTGATCGATGGAGACGATATCCACGGTGACGGCGTGAACCTGGCAGCGCGTCTCGAGGGTCTTGCTGCGCCTGGAGCAATTTGCGTTTCGGATTCCGTTTACGAGCAGGTGCGCGACCGCACAGACCTCCTGTTTGAGGATTTGGGTCTGCGGAATTTGAAGAATATCGATCGCCCGATGAGGGTTTGGCAGTGGCGCTCCGACTCCGAAGCGGCGTGTCCGCAAAACAGTACCGCGAGTGCACCTCCTCCTCCGCCGGACCGGCCGTCGATCGCGGTACTACCCTTTGACAATATGAGTGGCGACCAGGAACAGGAATACTTCGCCGACGGTATCACCGAGGATATCATCACAGAAGTCTCGAAGATCCACGGGCTTCTGGTGATATCGAGGAACTCCACGTTCACATACAAGCAAAAGGCTGTGAGAGTGCAGGATGTCTGCCGCGATCTCGGCGTGCGCTACATCCTGGAAGGCAGCGTCAGGAAGGCCGGCAACCGGGTGCGGATTACCGCCCAGTTGATCGATGGAAATTCTGGCGGGCATCTTTGGGCGGAGCGCTACGATCGGGGGCTAGAGGACATCTTTGCCGTACAGGACGACGTAACGCAGAGAATCGTACGCTCACTTGAGATAAAGCTCATGCCCGGCGAGAGCATGCGTTCACCTCGCGTCGAAACCGACAACCCCGAAGCCTACGATTGTCTGCTGCGTGGGCGCGAGCAGTATCGTCTGTTCTCAAAGGCCGGCAACGCTGCGGCACGACAGCTTTACGAGCGGGCGATCGAGCTGGATCCGAACTATGCGGCACCGTATGCGGCACTTGCCGAATCGTGCTTGCACGATTGGTTCCTGGGAGATTCCGATGCGCTCGACCGGGCCTACCAGCTGGCACTTGCTGCCAAGAATCTGGATCCAACCTTGCCGCTCGTCTATGAAGCCCTGTCTTCAGCCTATCTTTTTAAGCGGCAGCATGACGATGCGCTGGCAGCCTCGAGGCAGTGGATAGAGGTGGAACCCGGCAATGCCGAGGCTTATGCCAACATGGCCGGCATGATGCATTTTTCCGGCAATCCCGAGCGCGTCGCGGAATTGATCGACAAGGCCAAACGCCTCAACCCTTTCTATCCATTCTATTATACACTTTATGTCGGCCAGGCGTGCTTCACGCAACACCGCTTCAAGGAAGCGTCGGTAATTATTGCACGAAGCATCGTTCACAATCCGCACTCGCTACCCTCCCACTTCTATCTCGCGGCGACCTATGGCCAACTTGGAGAAAAGGCGCTTGCGCGAGACGCCTTGGCGCAAGTGCGCAAGATCAGCCCCGATTTCTCGATCGCTCAAGCTCGCGCGGTGGCAGCCTACAGGCGCGATGAAGACCTGAACCTGCTGCTGGATGGCCTGCGCAAGGCAGGATTGCAAACATGACCGCTCGATTCAGCAGCGGCCGCGGTTCCAAAACCGACTGACGACATCAGCCATCGCGGGTGAGATATCGGTGTGATGGCGCACAAGCTTCCAGGCCACGTCCTGGAGCCGGTAGATATTCGTGACGCGTTGCTCGATATCGACCTTCTTCCCGGCCATCGTGAACGCTGGTGGGACGACGCGTCCCCGCAGATGGGTGCAGGCGATGAAGGTAAACGAAAAACAGACCCGAGGGGGCCGCTTTGATTAAGATTCTGAAATCGGGCTCAGCCGGCGTTTTGCTTGCGGCGCCGCCCGAGCAGGCCAAACATGCCCAGCCCGCCCGCCATCAGCGGCAGGGCAGCCGGCAAGGGCACGACCGTTCCGGCAGTTTCCCAGTTTATGTTGTGTATCGAAATGCCGCCGAAACTGTCGTTCGGCGCTTCGAAGGAGATGATGAATTTCGAGATGGCGGTATTGCCGAACAGGCTCGATACGGCGGAATACGTGGACAGAGACGAAGTTTGCGTTCCCAGCGACGTGCCTCCGGCGCCGAACGCCTCGATGGTCCACACCGAATTGCCCAGGAGGGACACCCCACCGAATGTGATTTCGGTGACTGCCGGCCCGCGAACTCGAAGGTGAGGGTTTCATCGGTACCATCCGATGAAAAAGTATCGACGGTGAAATCGTTGAACCCGCCCTTGATGCCGATACCCCGGCTCGACGTGCTTACGACATTGGCCGAGATGCCTCCGGCAGTGCCGGTCATGGTCAAACCGTTCAGTGTGTGGGACGCGGAATCGAAGGCGAGCGGTTCGTAATCCACTGTCATCGCTGTCGCTTGAGCGGCATTGGCTGCGACGATCACGGCTGCACCTGCAACCAACGGAGTCAAAAGGCGCTTGATGGCAAACATGCGTGAAATTCCTTGTTGGTTCCGTCCGCCGCGACGATTGTTGAGAATTGGAGCCTTGAAAATTTGGCGTAAAGTCTTGATCGAGCATACGGAAGACGAATCGGACACCAATTCGGAATTCGCCTGATACAGGTTACAAATGTACCGTGTTCCGAGCTGGATGCATGGCTTGAGAGCGTTGCGGGTCAGGACATGCCTTCGTCTCTCCCGGGCCTTCACCCGCCCAGATAAACCCGCTCCGCCCGCGGTCCGATCCGCGTCTGCACCTCGTAGCTGACCGTGCCGGCGGCGTAGGATTCGAGTGCGTTCGCGCGGCCGAACAGTTCAATCCATTCCGCTGTATTGAGCGCTCGGGGCGTCACCTCCGTCACGTCTAATGCTGTCAGAGCTATCGACACGCGCCCGATGTCGGGTACTTTCGATCTGCCAAAACCGCTTTGCCAAATCTCGATATGATGTATTTTGCGTCGTGGAGGTCCTCGGGAATGCGCCTATGACTGGTCGAGTGAGGTTGATTGTCGGGCTTTTCATTGCCCTGATCGTCGTCCTGAATGTCGGTGCCGCCCATGCCGACAAGCGCGTGGCGCTGGTGATCGGCAATTCGGCCTACCGCAACGTTCCCGCACTGGCAAATCCGAAAAACGACGCTTCCGATATAGCGGAGAAACTCAAAGGCATGGGATTCGAAGTTGTCCTCGGCGAGGACCTCGATCTCAACGGCCTACGCAGCACGATCCGCCAGTTTGCCGGCGCGCTCGATGGCGCCGACCTGGCGCTGTTCTTCTATGCGGGCCACGGCCTGCAGGTGAACGGGCAGAACTACATCGCGCCGGTCGATGCAAAACTGGCCTCGGCCATCGATCTCGATTTCGAGATGGTGCCGATGGATCTGGTACTGTCGGCGATGGAGCGCGCAACCAAAACCAATTTGATCTTTCTCGATGCCTGCCGTGACAACCCGCTGGCCGAGAATCTGGCGCGCTCAATGGGCACGCGCTCGGCGGCGGTCGGGCGGGGCCTTGCCAAGATCGGTTCGGGCGTCGGCTCGCTGATCGC
>JAJDOK010000033.1 GCA_022340185.1 Salaquimonas sp.
TTGCCGCCGGAAATCCAGCAATGGACCTTCCTCAAGGCAATGGCCTATTTCGAAGGCGCGTGGGAAACCTGCCCGCACCGCGAATGCCGCGCCCGCAAGCGCTGCACCGGCGGCCCGAGGGGATCGTTCGGGCGCAACCGGAGCCAAGAGGCGAGGAGCGCCGCAGGCGCGACCGGGAAGCATGGACAAGAGGCGAGAAGCGAAGCGACCGGGACGTGGACAAGCACGCCGCTGTGCCGGCGGCATGCATCGCCGGAATGGTGGGCGGAGGTGGACAAGTTCGGGAAGGCGTGAGCGCACAAACGCATCCCGGTCGCCACTCCGGACCCGATCCGGGGAAACCGGGATCCATGTGTCGGTTCAACAGATGTTTTCAGGAGATTGTCCGGAATGCCTGGCAACCAGCTTCGAACATACCGTGTCGAGACGGGCAATGGATCCCGGCTCGCTGTTGCGGCCGGGATGACGCCGGGGTAACCGCCCCGCGTGGCAGGGCAAGCTGCAAAAGGTGAGGAGCGCCGCAGGCGCGGCGGGGACCAACAAATGCCGGAAGCGAATTGTCAGGTAACGGAATGGATCCTCGGGACAAGCCCGAGGATGACGGAGTGAATGGTGCAGCCTCGCAAGGATACCTCCCTCCCCGCGTGGCAGCGCAAGCGCATGGGGGAAGCTGCAAGGATACGAACCAGCGAGCGAAGAGCGAGTCGGCGCAAGAGGCGCGGAGGGATGAAATCCCGACCGGGACGAAAAAGCGCCGCCCTCGCGGAGGCCCCTCGCCCGGTTCCGGGCGAGGTTACGGCCGTGAGCGGGACCAATCCCAAACGCGACCTAGTCGCGTTTGGGTATGTTCACCGCCCGCTGGCTCGCCGGGCGGTTGCAGCAGGCGTCGAGCCAGCGCTTCACCTCGGCAAGATCGTCGATGCCGACATGGGCGCCGCCCTCGTAGAAGCCGACCATGGCGCGCACCCAGGGCCAGGTCGCGATGTCGGCGATGGTGTAGTTCTCGCCCATGATGAAGTCGCGGCCTTTCAGCCGGGCGTCCAGCACGGAGAGCAGGCGTTTCGATTCGTCGCGGTAGCGCTCGAAGGGTCGCCGGTCCTCGATCTCCTTGCCGGCGAATTTGTGGAAGAAGCCGAACTGGCCGAACATCGGGCCGATGCCGCCCATCTGGAACATCAGCCATTGCAGCGTCTCGTAGCGCCCGGCCGGGTCAGACGAGATCAGCTTGCCGGTCTTGTCGGCCAGATAGATCAGGATCGCGCCCGATTCGAACAGCGCCAGCGGCCGCCCGCCCGGCCCGTCCGGATCGACGATCGCCGGGATCTTGTTGTTCGGATTGAGCGAGATGAATTCGGGCGTGAGCTGGTCGTTCGTCGCGAAGGAGACGAGATGCGGCTCGTAGGCGATGCCCGTCTCCTCCAGCATGGCCGAGACCTTGATGCCGTTCGGCGTCGGGAAGGAATAGAGCTGCAGGATTTGCGGGTTTTCGGCCGGCCATTTCCTGGTGATCGGAAAATCGGCCGGAAAGCTTTTCGTGGCGGCGGTCATCAAAAATCTGTCCCCATCGTTTGCGGTCCGCCTAATCTGGGTGTTGTCGTCGAAATTAGAAGGGAAGAATATTCTACACAGTGTTCACCGATTGATTTCCTGTTCTCCGCCTTGCCGCGCCATCCCTGCGTGGCAGGGCAAGCGACAAGAGGCGAGGAGCGCCGCAGGCGCGACCGGGAGCAAACAAGAGGCGAGGAGCGCCGCAGGCGCGACCGGGACATAAACAAGATGCGAGCGGAAAACAAAGAATCTCTCATTCCTCGCTGACGCTGCGGCTGGCACCCCAGGCCGCGAGCTGTGCGTTCATCGCCTCGACAACGAAGAAGCGCGCCGAATCGCGGTCGTAGCCTTCCTCCAGCAGCGCGTCGTATTCGGTGTGGGCGTGGCGCAGATGGCTGGTCAGCGCCTGCCATGCGGCGATCGACGGCGGCAGATGGCGCAGATGCCCGGCGACGGCGCCGGTCAGGGCCGAGTTGAAATCGGCCATCGGCATCATCGGCGCCAGCACGCGCAGATGCTTGGCGATCTCCTTGTGGCGGCGGGTGCGGGCGGCGAGGGTCATGGATGCGGTTGTAGGGCAGGAGAAAGGGCGAAGGAAGAATCCCTTGCTTCCTTTCAAAGAAGCATATAAAGATATCTTTATCTGATCTGCAGAGAGGGTATCTTCTTGCTCAGTCCCGCGCCGATGAAACTGTTGCCGCTGGAGCGCACCGTCGACCTGCTGCGCGCCGCCGGCGAACCGACGCGGCTGCGGCTGCTGGCGCTGCTCTCGGATGCCGATCTGACGGTCACCGACCTGATCGACATCCTCGGCCAGTCGCAGCCGCGCATCTCGCGCCATTTGCGGCTGCTGGTCGAGGGCGGGCTGGTCGACCGCCACCAGGAGGGCGCCTGGGC
Organism: Salaquimonas sp.; assembly: GCA_022340185.1. Taxonomy (GTDB): domain Bacteria; phylum Pseudomonadota; class Alphaproteobacteria; order Rhizobiales; family Rhizobiaceae; genus BOKV01. The sequence goes on from JAJDOK010000033.1 coordinate 2,446, forward strand.
CTATTTCCGCACGGCCGAGGAAGGCCCGGCAGCGGGCCTGGCCGAAACCTTGCTCGCTGGCCTCGACCGCGACGACCCGCAGCTTGCCCGCGACCGCGAGCGCCTCGATGCGGTCAGAAGGCGCCGCGCCGAAAAGGCGTCGGGCTACTTCGCCGATCATGCGCATGAATGGGACGCGCTCCGGTCGCTGCATGTCGAGGAAACCAAGGTCGAGACGGCGATGCTGGAACTCGTCGGCGCTGCGCCGTTCCAGGCCATGCTCGACCTCGGCACCGGCACGGGCCGGCTGCTCGAACTGTTCGCGCCGCTCTATGCGCGCGCCGTCGGCGTCGACATGAGCCGCGACATGCTCGCCGTTGCCCGCGCCAATCTCGACCGCGCCGGCCTGACCCGCGTGCAGGTGCGCCAGGCCGACATCTTTCTGCTGCCGACGCCGGCTGGCCATTTCGATTTCGTTTCGCTGCACCAGGTTCTGCACTATCTCGACGATCCGGCCGCCGCCATCCGCGAGGCGGCGCGTGCGCTGGCGCCGGGCGGCAGATTGCTGATCGCCGATTTCGCCCCGCATGAACTCGAATTCCTGCGCGAGGAGCACAATCATCTGCGCCTCGGCTTTTCGCACGAGCAATTGCGCGAATGGCTCGAAGCGGCGGGGCTGGAGGTCGACAGGATGGTCGATCTGAAGCCCGATCCAGCCAGCGGCGACCAGAAGCTGACCGTCACGCTTTGCCTCGCCCGCGATCCGCGCATGCTGGTTGCCGACTCCGATCAGCTTCGTTCCGATCAGCTTCCGGGAAACCAGGCATGAGTATCGACAGACCCATTCACACCGCACTGGCGGTTCGCCACGACGACGCGCCGCGCGTCTCCTTCGAGTTCTTTCCGCCCGCTTCCGAGACCATGGACGCTTCGCTGAGGCAAACGGTCGCCCGCCTCGCCTCTCGCCAACCGGAATTCGTGTCGGTTACCTATGGCGCCGGCGGCTCGACACGCGAACGCACGCTGTCGACCCTGAGGCGTATCCTCGCCGAAAACCGGCTGGACGTCGCCGGACATCTCACCTGCATCGGCGCGAGTCGGGAAGAGGTCGATCAGGTGATCGCCGAATACGCCGCCGCGGGCATTCGCCGCATCGTGGCCTTGCGCGGCGATCCGCCCGAAGGTGCCGGCACACACTATCGGCCTCATCCCCAAGGCTATGCCAATGCCGCGGAACTGTGCGCCGCTGTCTCGGCGCATGGCGGCTTCGAAATCGCGGTCGCCGCCTATCCCGAAAAGCACCCCGAAAGCGCCGATTTCGACGCCGATATCGACATGCTGAAACGCAAGGTCGACCATGGCGCAACCATGGCGATCACCCAGTTCTTCTTCGACAATGATGTCTTCGAGACCTATCTGGAGCGCGTCCGGCGCGCAGGCATTGATATCCCCATCGTGCCCGGCCTCTTGCCGATACACGATTTCGCCAGGGTCTCCGCCTTTGCGCGGCGCTGCGGCGCCAGCATTCCCGGCTGGCTGGAAAGAGGCTTTGGCGAACTCGACGACGATCCGCAGACGCGGTCCATGGTTGCCGCCGCACTCGCCGCAGAACAGGTCGACGACCTGGTCGAACGCGGTATCGGCCAGTTCCACTTCTACACGATGAACCGCGCCGACCTCACCTTCGCCGTGTGTCATCTCCTCGGCCTGCGCCCAAGAATGAGCGCCATGCCGCAATTGGCCGAAGCTTCCTGATCATTGCTCTGTAAACGTTGAAAAGCCCGCCTCACATTGAGGCGGGCTTTCCTTGTTTGTGCAAGTTGGGAATTCCTAACGCCCTACAAAATATTAAAAAATTCCCAGAACTAACGCGCCGACAAATACAAAGGCTGCGCAGACCAGACAGACATTCACTTTATGCGAAATTGTCATTTGGGCCTCCTACGGTCAGCACGGCTGTTCTCCGCCGCTTGGTATGAACAAAAGTCTAATCGAAGGCCGTTTCCCGTCAATCGCAATTCGCTTGTGCGACGCGCACCGCGGCCGCCTTCCCTTTTCGGCAGTGGGAAGGAATGCTCGCAAGCCGTTGAAAATGGATGGGCTTTGGTTTTGCTGCGCTGCAACAGAAATATTTTTCCCCATGCCCCGAAAATCAGGGAAATTCGAGGCCGGATGCACCCGAAATGCGGCGAAAAATGGAAAAATTTAGTTATAGCTTATATAAGCGGACCCGCCTGAAAACGCGCCTGGCGCCTTCAGCCCGCATAGACAACGCCATAAAACACCGCCGCGTAGTGCAGGCTGGCGCCGGTCAACACGAAGGCGTGCCAGATGGCGTTCTGGAAAGGCAATGCCGTCCATACATGGAAGATCACGCCTGTCGAATAGACGATGCCGCCCGCCGCAAGCAGGGTGAGCAGCGGCCAGTCCAGCGATCCCATCAGTGGCCAGGCGGCCGCCATGCCGATCCAGCCCATCGACAGATAGAGCCAGACCCTGTAGCGCTTGAAGGTGCGCGGCAGCACCAATCGCATGACAATGCCCGCCGCCGCCACGCTCCAAACCAGCGTGGTCATCCATAGCGCCCAGGAAAAGTCGAGCAGCAGCACGAAAAACGGCGTGTAGCTGCCGGCGATCATCACGAAGATCGCCGCATGGTCGAGTCCCTGGAGCAATTCGCGCCGTTTTGCCGAGAACCAGAGATTGTTCGCCGCCGAGGCGGTGAACATGATCATCAGCCCGGCCAGGTAGACCGCTGCGACAGTGATCTCGGCAGCGCCGCCGCGCATGGCGGAATAGAGCATCAGCGCGCCTGCGCCCGCCGCTGCTCCGGTGATGCCGACGGCATGGATTGCCCCGTCCGCGACGATCTCGGCACGCGAATAGATACGTTCGGGAATATGGGCCGAAATATGCGGATGCGGGATATCGATACGATGATGCCTCATCAGTAAATCCATTGCTCCCAGATACGCACCGTAACCTCTTCGCCTGGACGGATTACGCCTTCGCGCTCGACCCATGCGACCAAGCCGCGCTTCATGCGCGCCGCCTCGACAAAATCTAGCGCCATATCCGTACGCGTCCAGTCGAAATCGGACCCCTTTTCGTCAACAGTTCCGTCTTGCCCGGAAGCGCCAAGTGCGCGAGCGATCTCGCCGCCGGCGATACGGCACGGTCCGTTGGCGCCATCGATACGCAACGTCACGCCGCCCTCGAAGAACAGCAGCGTGCGCGACGGCAGGAAGGTCATGGAAGGTATGTCTTCGAGCACGATGTTGGCGCCGATCCAGCCGGGTTCGAACTTCGCGATCCCCATGGTGCCGGCGACCTCCGACAGTTCCTCGACCGACAGGACCGAGACCTGGCGCTCATTGCGCATTTCGGTACCGCGCGCATACCAAGGTTCGCGGCCGCCGGAAGCGCGTGTTATGCCTGCATGGAAATCTCCCTCGACTCCTGCATAGGTGAGTTTCAGTTCGTCGACGGGCGATGAAACGAAATCGCGGCCCGCTGCCATCAACGTGCCGGCCACGCGACCCTTGAGTTTGCGCGCCGGCACGATCTGGCGCCGGGCAATGAGTTCGCGCTCGGGCTTGTTCATCTGTGCAACCTTCGCTGTCTCGGGCAAAACGAGCTTAACCTTTCATTGCGTCTGCGGCCATCTCGCTTCTGGTCAAATTTTCTTTGCGGGTGTTACGTTGCGCCAGACCTTGAATCAGATGCCCCTCTGGAGGAAACACCAATGTGGAAATCGCCTGGACCTGTCGTTGCCCTCGATCTGCCAACCGAGGAAGTGCCGCTCGACGAGCGTCAGCAGAAATATCTTGACGTATGTGACGAAAAGCTCGGCTTCGTGCCGAATGTGCTCGCCGCCTATGCCTGGCATCGCGAGAAATTCGCCGGCTTCTCGACCATGTACAACGAGCTGATGCTGGGCGAATCCGGCTTGTCGAAGCTCGAGCGCGAAATGATCGCGCTGACCGTCTCCTCGGCCAATCATTGCTACTATTGCCTGACCGCCCATGGCGCTGCGGTGCGCGGACTTTCAGGCAATCCCAAGCTTGGCGAACAGCTTGTGATGAATTACCGTGCCGCGAAACTGTCGCCCAAGCAGCGCGCCATGCTCGACTTCGCCTGGAAACTGACAGTGCACCCCATTGAAGTCGACGAACCCGACCGCGAGGCGCTCCGCAAGGTTGGCTGGAGCGACCGCGACATCTGGGACATCGCCTCCGTCGCCTCCTTCTTCAACATGACGAACCGGATGAGCGCGGCGACCGACATGCGCCCCAATGACGAGTATCATTCGCAGGCGCGGTGAGAGAGGTGAAGCTATCCTCCAACTGTCGAGCTTAGCGATACCGCAGTTCCACCCTCATCCTGAGGTGTGAGGACGGAGCCATTGCGACGGCCGAACCTCGAAAGGCGCGGTGCTTTGGAATTGTCATTGCTGCAACTTCGCCTCCCCCTCAAGGGGGAGAAGGGAGGTACGTCCCTAATCCCTACCCTTTCCAGCCAAGCTCCTTCGCCAGTTTCTCGACCGCATCGCGCCGGTCTTCCGTTCCCGGATGGGTCGACAGCCATCCGGTCTTCTTCGCGCCGGGATGTTTCTTCGCCATTCGGTCGAGCAGATCGACAAAGGCGGTCGGGTCGCGGCCATCCTTCATCATCAGGCGGACGCTGTGCGCATCGGCCTCCGCCTCGAAGGCGCGCGTATAGGCAAGCGTCTGCAGCGCACTCGCCTGGGTGACGAAATCGTCGACAATCTGGCTTGCATCACCGCCGATGACGCCGATCATGAAGCCAATGCCGAGCACACGGTAGACCTGTTTGAGTGAATGGCGGCCCGCGACATGGCCGATCTCGTGGGCGATCACGCCAGCGATCTCGTCGTCGGATTTGGCCAGTTTCACCAACTGGTCGGTGACGATGACCGTGCCGCCCGGCAGCGCCAGAGCATTGGCGCCGACAACCCCGCCATCGCGCAGCAATACGCGCAGATTGGCGCCTTTCAGGCCGGCTTCGCCTTTCGAGGTTTCGACAAGCTCGTCGAAGAGTCGGTGCACGCGCGCCTGGTCATCTTCGCTAAGCTTGCTCTTCGAAAAGAACACCCGCTCCACGGTCTCGAGCGTGCCGCGTTCCATTGCCGCCGAGACCACGGAAGGCGTCACCGCGGCGGCGGCAGACGCGGCGAGCGGCATGCCGAAACGATAGATCGAAAACAGAAGCCCGATCGTCACCACTGCCGCTACGGCGACGAAACGCCAGTTCGCCTCCAGGCGCGACAGGCGCGAAAAGAAACTGTGGTGGGTATCGAGGAAGCCGTCGACATCGGCTTCCGGCGCCGCCTCGAACACCGCGCCGTCGCCAAAGGAGAATTTCCTAGGCACATTGGCCAGCCGGTCGGAGAGATGGGCAAGCCTGGGATGCAGCACCTCATCGCTGTCCCCGACCGCCAGCCGCAGATCGCCCGCCGCGCCCCACAGCCTTGCCGGCATGGCCCTTGATTCACCGGGCGGGAAATAGCGGCCCTCGATCAATGCTCTTTTCCTCTAAAGCCCGAAATCCCTACAGGCCAAAATCGATGCCCTCGATATCGAAGAATTCGGCCGCGGCGACATTGCCCTGCGGTGCGGCGGTGTCGACGAAGCCGTCCAGCGTTCCAGCCGCATGCAATGTGGTCCGGTTGGCAAGATAGCGCCATGTGCGGATCGACGCCCAGGGCCGCAACAATCCGATGGTGAGGATCGTCGCAAACAGGTTCGATATCAGGATCCATGTGTAGCGTATCCGCCCGACATTGGAGGCGAAATGGTGCCCGCCCTCGAGCGTGGTGGCGTTGAAGGCGACGTTGCGCACGCCAGCCAGGTAGAAAAGCACGGTTATGCCCAATGCGACATAGCCACCGATGACACTGATAAAGACCGGCGCCGCTTCGAGCGCCTTGGCCAGTTCTTGGTTCGAACCGGTATGGCCGATCGTGTTGAAACTCGCGATGTAGAAACCAATTCCGGTGAAGGCTCCCACGACGACGAACATGGAGCCGATCATGAACAATATCGTCATGCCGAGATTGCGATAGAGCGTACCGATTGGCGCATCGGTTTCGAAGCGGGCGGTGCCATAGCCCAGATGCTGGCCGATATAGTTGCTGGAAATATGGGATGCCACCGGTACCGCGAACCCCAGCGAAAACATGCCGAGAAGAGGCGCCACGATGAAGGCAACGAACGCGCCCCAGTAAGTGCCCCGGAAATTCAACCGCACATTGCGGTAGCTGGTCATGCGCGCATTAAACGCGATCGACTTGTTGATGAGCCAGGGAAACGCCAGCAGATAGGGAATGAAGAGCAGGCCAAACAGAGGTGAGACGACGTTGACCAGTATGTTGACGGCAATCAATGCGCCGAACACGATCAGCCGGCCGATCAGGATCTGCACCGGCCTGGCGTGGTACTCGAAATTGTGTCCGTCGAGCCAGCTATTGCCGTAGAAATAGCGTAGCCGCCGCACCTTGGCCCAGGCCGTGTAGATGCCAAGGGTCACGATCGACAACAGCAGGTTGACGATCCAGATGCCGAAATATTCGCTGGCACTGCCGGTAAAGGAAAAAGGCAGCGCCCTGTTCGCCTCCGGCTGCGCACCCTCGATCGGTTGTACAGTGGCGTCCATTTCCCGCCTCCTTGCGCCAGTGACCGTCTTTGTACGATCATCGGCGTCACTTCGGCGCCCCCAGATTTGCGCCCCCAGAATTTAGAGTCCCGAATGCCAGTCCTCCGACGCTGGCTAATGCAGCGTCACTGCGCCTGATGGACAAGCAGACGCGTAAACGCGAGTGCCTGCCCGTCGCAGCCCTTCTCGACCATCCAGCCGAGCACGGCCATCGGATCGTCGGGACGGACATTGTCGGGAATGAGATTGAGATCGATGAGCACGCTTTTACCCCCGGCCCTGACGACGATCTCCCTGGCGCTCGGCGCGAATTTCTCGGGCAGTTCGATGACACTTTCGCCGGCCGGCCAGTTGAGCTGCGCGACCTTGTCATTGTTCTCGCCCTCGACCTCGATCGAGATCGCCTTGACCGGCGACGACCGGCCGAGCCTCAGCGGCTCGTTCAGAACACAGCCCTGTGCCGATTCATGGATCGACAGCACCCAGGGATTGGCGAGCCCCTTGACCTCCTGCTTGGCGTTGAAACCGCGTGATACGCCAAGCGAGGATGCGCTCTTCTGGTTGCCTGCCAGGAGTGTCGCCAGCTTCGAAAGCGTCGACCGGTTCTTTTCGGCCTTGTCGGCCGTCTCGCCGCTTGTCTCCAGCGCGTCCTCGGTGACGGCCACGTTTACCGGCCCGGGAATGGCGACGACGCTGCCATCCTCGCCGAGCAGCGTGACCGTCGAGTTCTCGGGCACCACGATGGAATCGCCAACGACCAGCACCTTGCCGGCGGGAAAGTCGCCGGAAGCGGGTTCGGCTGAAATGACGACATACTGGCTCGCCGCGTAAGCCGGCCCCGCAAGGGGCAGACCGGGCAGGAAAGCGCTGGCACTCAACAGTACGACCGCGAGGAAGGCTGCGACCGGAATGGCTGCGGCGTTCTTCGAGGGGGAGATTAAGATTGCCATATCGGCCTCCTATTTCTCGCTCAGACGAATATCCGCCCCTCGATGACCCTGTGCAAGCTGGCGGTGGTGAAAACCGGCCAGAGGATCGTCCGGACAGCTTTCCACCAGATGTGAAAACGCTGTCACGGCTTCCTCGTCGCCGGCCTTCAGCAGCCGATAGGCTTCGCAATAGGCCTCGATATATGTTGGGTCCATCGTTTCGCGATTCAATGGCTCGAAGGCTTCGATGCCCTCGGCCTTGCCTTTCAGGTAAATAATTCCTGACGGACGCAACGCCACCCTGCCGCTCGAAAGCGCCACCACGGCCTCCGAGATGCTAATCCGCGTGCCGATATATTTGTTGCCGCCTTCGAGCCTCGCCGCCGTGTTCACCGTGTCGCCGATGGCAGTGTAATCGAAGAAGCGCCGGCCGCCGAAATTGCCGACAATGGCCGGCCCGCTGTGGACGCCCACTCTGGTTACCCCGAGCGAGACGCCATCCTCTTTCATCTTTCGGCGAAAATCCTGCGAGAAATTGTCGATCGCCAGCGCCAGCGCGATCGCCCGGTCGGCCTGGTCGGGCTGGTCGACCGGCGCGCCGAAAAAGCCGACGACGGCGTCGCCCACAAGCTTGTCGAGCGTCGCGCCATGCTCCACAAACAGCGAGCACATGTCGTCGAGATAGGCGTTGAGGATCGCAGCGGTGCGCTCCGGCGGCAGTTTCTCGCTGAACGAGGTAAAGCCCTCCAGATCGGTGAAGACGCAGGTGATCTCCCGCCTTTCGCCGCCGAGCCGCAGACTTTCCGGGTCCTTGAGGATCGAGCCGACCACGGCCGGGCTGACATATTGCGAAAAGGCCTGCTGAATGAACTGGCGTTCCTGCGAATCGCGCCGCCAGGCCAGAAACGCGGAAAAGGCCGCGCCGCCGGCAGCGAGGATGGATGGCGCGACCAGCGGCACGTCGACGCCGAAACGGTTGAAGGCAGCGATACCGGCGGCCCAGTAGGCCGCGATCAGCCCGACGACGACGATCGGCTTGAACAGGATAGGCAAGGGCCGCCAGGCGAGCCAGGCCGCCGCCGCGCACATGGCGAGCCCGATCAGCCAGACGACGGGCGTTGGCACGGCGATGACCCTGTCTCCGGCCAGCACCTGCGCCAGACCGTGCGCATGGATGACCACGCCCGGCAGCGTGCCGGCCGTCACCCCGTTCGGCACGGCGAATGGCGTGGTATGGCGGTCGTCGAACGGCAGATCGACGCCGATCAGCACATATTTCCCGGCAAACCAGGCCGGTGGCAGCATGGCCGCGGCATGCGCCGGATAGGCGGTGAACGCGAAGGGCACGGCATTGCCCTGGCGGTAATAGACCAGATCGCGCGAACCCTGCTCATTCTTGTCGCCGGTTGCCTGGTTCCCTGCCACACCGCCGCCGGCTTCGGCCAGCGCCGCGACAAAGCCGGTCTTCCAGCCCTCATCCGTCTGCCGGCCGAGGAACATGCGGCGCACCACGCCGTCGAGCGGATCGCGCAGCAGCGTCACCAGCCCCCGGCCGATGCCCGACGAAAAGGCGTCGAGATAGGCCGACTGTTTGTCCGACAACCCATCCGACTTGTCGGCTTCAGCCAGGATGATCGGCACGCCCTGCTTGTCGACCGCCTCGATTAGCGCAGCCTTCAGCGCGGCGTCCTTTTCCGGCTCGGTCGCCTGATCGAACAATATGTCGATGCCGATCGCCTTCGGTTTCGCCGCCGCGATCTTCGTCACGAGTTTGGCCAGGAAGCCCCGGTCGATCGGCGAGCGGTAGGCGAATTGCTTCAGCGTGTCCTCGGTCACCGTCACCAGCACGATGTCGCGCGGCGGATCGGTCCATGGCGAGACGGTCGACATCTTCAGATCGTGCACGAAATTCTCGACCGGGCGCGCGAAGACGGCGCCCAGCGCCATCAGCACGAGAAAGGCGAGCACCGCCCATTCGATGCGCGGCAGATAGGCCCCGGATTTCTTTTCCTGCTCCAATGCGGCTCCATTCGGCACGGAATCGGCGGCAGCCTAAAGCACAAAAAGCACGATGTGGTGGATTTTTCGCACATCGCGGGCGCCCCCTCGAATGCGCGGCTGGCACGACTTTCGCCGCCCGCCATTGATCCGGCGCAAGGCAAACCTAAGTCGAATGGGACAAACAGGTTTGATCGCCAGAATGGGCGCCGGGCCTGTTCCCGACCTTGAGCAAGGAGAAGACTTCCATGAGCCGCACCCTGATCGTCATTGCCGACGGCGCCCACGCCCGCTTCTTCATTCACGGCGGCCCGGGCAAGGGCCTGGAAGCGCTCGCGAAACAGGAAATGAAATCCGACGTGCCCGCCGGCCGCGACATCATGGCCGACCGGCCGGGCCGTTCCTTTTCTTCCGTCGGCGACGGCAGAAGCGCCATGGAACCGAAATCCGACCCGCGCGAACTGATCGAAAGGGAATTCGCCCGCGCCGTCGCCGACAAAATCGGCAAGCTCGCCGGCAGGGCCGACCATCTCATCATCGCCGCCGCGCCCAAAACGCTCGGCGAATTGCGCAAGGCCATCGGCCCGGGGCTCGAAAAACGCCTCACCGCAACGCTTTCGAAGGATTTGACCAAGACGCCGGAAAAGGACCTGGGCAAGCACTTCGAGGGGGTGCTGGCGGTGTAACAGTTTTGAGAAATACGTTTATACAACGGCAAACGATTTCAGCATGCGTGGATCAGGCCGCACTTGGACCTCCGTTACAAGGGCAGGCGCAAATTTTCCCAAGTCACGCATCAAAACACTTAGTAGATTATTTGTAGCCACGGCCAAAAAATAGTAGTCGTGAAAATATTCT
>JAJDOK010000040.1 GCA_022340185.1 Salaquimonas sp.
TACCTGCGCATATTGCGTGTTGCGTACCAGGCGCCGACGAATGCGCCGACGATGGCAATCGCCATGTGAATGAACGGATTGCCGCCCAGAACATAATACATGCCAAGACCGATTGCGATGCCGAACACGATGGCAATAAGGATGTGGCGGGGTGCCATGGCGCTTCCTTCGGTCAGGATCCGCCGCGGTTACGCATTGAGCACCCGACCATAGGCGTCGAGCACGCTTTCCTTCATCATCTCCGACAGGGTGGGATGCGGGAAGACGGTGTGCATCAGTTCCTCTTCCGTCGTCTCGAGATTCATCGCCACGACGAAGCCCTGGATCAGTTCGGTCACTTCCGCCCCGACCATGTGCGCACCAATCAGCTGCCCGGTCTTTGTGTCGAAGATCGTCTTGATCAGGCCCTGGTCCTCGCCGAGCGCGATCGCCTTGCCGTTGGCGCCGAACTGGAAGCGGCCGACCTTGACGTCATAACCGGCATCCTTGGCTTTCGCCTCCGTCAGGCCGACTGAGGCGATCTGCGGATGGCAATAGGTGCAGCCGGGGATTTTCAACTTGTCGAGGCCGTGCACGCCTTTGACGCCGGCGATCTTTTCCACGCAGATGACGCCCTCGTGCTCGGCCTTGTGCGCCAGCATGGGCGGACCGGCGACGTCGCCGATGGCGTAGATGCCGGCCACATTGGTCTGGCCGTAGCCGTCGACCACGACGCAGCCGCGCTCGGTCGTCACACCGAGCGCTTCCAATCCGATATTCTCGATATTGCCCTGCACGCCGACGGCCGAGATCAGCTTTTCGGCCTGAAGCTTCTCGACCTTGCCGTCTTTCGTCTCGACGTGGGCGGTGATGCCCTTGGCCATTTTCTCGACCTTGGTCACCTTGGCTTCGGTCAGGAATTTCAACCCCTGCTTCTCGAACTGCCGGCGCGCCAGCTTGGCGATCTCGGCGTCCTCGACCGGCAGGATCTGCGGCAGCAATTCGACCACTGTCACATCCGCGCCGAGCGCGTGATAGAAGCTGGCGAATTCCATGCCGATGGCGCCCGAACCCATGACGACCAGCGATTTCGGCATTTCCTTTGGCACCATCGCCTCGAAATAGGTCCAGATTTTATCGCCGTCCGGCTCGATGCCGGGCAGCACGCGCGGGCGTGCGCCAGTCGCGACGATGACGTGTTTCGCCTTGTAGGTCCCCTCGCCCAGCGCGCCTTTCGGTGCCGGTGGCTGCGGCTCCATCGCCTTTTTCGACGTCTTGCCGACGCTGACCTCAACCGTTCCGCCACCCGCCTTCGTCAGTTTCGCCTCGCCCCAGATGACATCGACCTTGTTCTTTTTCATCAGGAAGCCGACGCCGCCATTGAGCCGGCCGGACACGCCGCGCGAACGCTGCACGATGTCGGCGATGGAGAAGCCGAACTTGTCCGCGCTCAGGCCGTATTCCTTGGCGCGATGCATGAATTCGAAGATTTCCGCCGATCTGAGCAGCGCCTTGGTGGGGATGCAGCCCCAGTTGAGGCAGATGCCGCCCAGATGCTCGCGTTCGACGATTGCCGTCCTGAAACCGAGTTGCGCCGAGCGCACGGCTGTGACATAGCCGCCCGGACCCGATCCGATGATGATGACATCATAGGTCGAGGCGTCGCCTGCCTTGCTGGAATCGGCCATAAAGTCGCTTCCTTTGGGTTTTCCGCGCCTAGTGCAGCCGCATGCTGCACTACCGGCCGGGAATTGATGGGGCTTGAGATCCCAAGGCACGAAATCCCGGAGATTTCAAATGTCCGAACTCCTCTCCTCCGCCGTCTTTCAAAGGATCGGTGAACTGCCATGGTATGCCAGCTATCCTGGTCTGGCGGTCACCGCACTCCTCCTCATCTCGGCGATCCGGGCGCTGATAACGCTGAAACTCGTCAAGGCACTGACCCGTGTCGTTCTCGCCGCCGCCGTCCTGATCATCCTCAGTCAGGCCGGCGCGGCGATTTCGCAATTGATCGGCGGTCCCTCGACCTAGACCATCAGGCCTGGCGTACGAACCATCCGCCCATCAGCAGGAACACGCCGTTGGACAACAATTCGATGGCGAGCAGAATGCCGAGCATGATGGCGGCCGACTGCGGAAAGTTCGCGAAGATCATGATCGCCAGGATGATCGAGATCAGGCCCGACAGCAGTGCCAGCACCCAGCCGGAAGCAGGCCGCCAGGAAAAGGCGTAGAACAGCTTGGCGACACCGCTGATCAGGAACAGGATCGCAACCAGCATGGTAAGCGACATCATGCCGGCGATCGGGTTCTTCAACAGGCTGATGCCAAGCGCCAGCATCACCAGTCCGAAGATCAGCGCCCACAGGAAACCGCCCCAGCCGCGCAGTGCAAAGGAGTGAATGATCTGAATCACGCCAAACACGATGAAGAACCATCCGGCCAGTGCGACGACCGTCAGGGTGGCGGCGAACGGGTTGGCCAGCGCCAGAAGTCCGCCAATGATCGAAATGATGCCGAGAATGATCATCCATATGGATGTCGAACGCAGTTTGTGTTGGGCACTCGTGTCAGTCATGGTCGCTCCTCCGTTTGGCTGACGCCGTTCAGGCCGTCAGCATCGCATAAAGTTCGTCTTTTAGCGCCAGGCGCTTCTTGCGCATGTCTTCCATATGCGCGTCGTCGGTCGGTTCAACATCGGTCTCGGCGCGGTGCACCGCCCGGTTGATCTCATGATACTCCTCGAACATTCGATTGAAATGGGAATTGTCCGTCTTCAACTGGTGGATCTTGTCCGTCAGTTCGGGAAATTCCTCGTGCAGTTCGTGCGGTACATGCGTCATGCAATACTCCGTTGGTTGGCCTGTAGTGGCGTCAAGCTAGCGGCGCTATCACGTATCGCCTTGATGCCGGTCAAGATGGTTTTCCGTTAGCCTATACCAGCATCCCCATCGGGTTTTCGATGTAATTCCTGAACGCGGCGAGCAATTGCGCACCGAGCGCCCCGTCAACGGCGCGATGGTCGGTCGACAGCGTCACGCTCATGACAGTCGCGATCTTCACCGCGCCGTCTTTCACGACCGGGCGCTGCTCGCCCGCGCCGACGGCCAGGATCGTTGCATGCGGCGGGTTGATGACGGCGGAAAAATCCTTGATGCCGAACATGCCGAGATTGGATACGGCCGTCGTACCGCCCTGATATTCTTCCGGTTTCAGCTTGCGCTCGCGCGCGCGCGCCGCCATGTCCTTCATCTCGCCCGATATCGCCGACAGCGATTTCTGGTCGGCCTTGCGGATGATCGGCGTGATCAGCCCGCCGGGGATCGACACCGCCACGCCGACATCGGCATGCTTGTGCATCACCATGTTGGCGTCGGTCCACGAGGCGTTGGCTTCGGGCACCGCCATCAGCGCCATCGCCATCGCCTTGATCACCATATCGTTGACCGACAGCTTGTAGGCCGGCTCCTCCTTGCCCTCGGCGTTCTTCCTCTTCGGTGCGGCGTCGTTCAATTGCTGGCGCAGTGCCAGCAGCGCATCGAGTTCGCAATCGACGGTGAGATAGAAATGCGGGATCGACGATTTCGCCTCGACCAGACGCCGCGCAATGGTCTTGCGCATGTTGTCGTGCGGGACCAACTCGTAGGAGCCCTCCTCGAACAGTTTCAGAACCTGTTCGTCGCTCATTGCCTGTGCTGCTGGGGCCTTCGCCGGGGCGGCGGCCGGTTGAGCAGACGGCGCTGCCGCGGGTGCCTTCGCCGTGCCACCGGCGATTGCCGCTTCCACGTCGCGCTTCACCACCCGCCCATGCGGGCCGGAACCGGCAATCGACGCGATATCGACGCCGGCCTCCTTCGCGATGCGCCGCGCCAGCGGCGAAGAGAAAGTGCGCGATTTGCTTCCGCTCTCCACCCCTGCAGGAGAGATGTCGCCGCTGGCGGTGACAGAAAGGGGTGAAGCAGCGGGTGCTTCATCCTCGCCCTCCTGAGCTTTGGTCGAAGGGGAGGCTCGCTCCGCTCGCACCTCAGGATGAGGGCTAGAGGAGGTGCCGCCTGATGAAGCCTCATCCTGAGGTGCGGAGGCGCTTTGCGCCGGAGCCTCGAAGGACGAGGCTTCTTTCGCCGCCGCCGCGACGTCTTCGCCCTCTTCGGCGAGCACGGCGATCAGCGTATTGACCTTGACGCCCTCGGTGCCGGCGGGCACGACGATCTTGGCGACCGTGCCCTCGTCGATGGCTTCGACCTCCATTGTCGCCTTGTCGGTCTCGATCTCGGCGATCACGTCGCCCGATGTGACCTTATCGCCCTCCTTGACGAGCCAATTGGCGAGCGTCCCCTCCTCCATGGTCGGAGACAGCGCCGGCATGGTGATGTTGATCGGCATCGTGTCAGCCTTCCTTCTCGTCCTCGTTGGGCTCTTCGGGCCGGGCCAGCCCCTCGCCATACAGGCCCTCACCCATCAGCACGCTCGTCGTGATGGTGATCCGCCCGTCATCGGGCGGCAGCATCGTGGCGAGCGCCGACAATCTCTTTTCAAGTGCCACCGCGCCGGTGACCGCTTCGTCCGGGTCGAGAACGCGCTGGTATTGCGCTTCCAGCGCCTCCAGCGACACTTCGACCGTGCAGCCACCCCGCGCGTTGAACAGCACCGAACGGGCCAGCCGGTCGTAGCGTGCGGTTTTGAGATCGAGACGCTGGATGGCCATGCGTTCTAGTCCCGGTAGCTCACGGCCTTGACCGCCGCGACCACTTCCTCAACGGAAGGCAGCGCCAGCTTTTCCAGATTGGCCGCATAGGGCATCGGCACATCCTTGCCGGCGATGGTGATGATCGGCGCGTCGAGCCAGTCGAAAGCGCGCTGCATGACCTGGGATGCGATATGGTCGCCGACTGAGGATTGCGGGAAGCCTTCCTCCACCGTCACCAGCCGCCCGGTCTTCTTCACCGACGCGACCACCGTGTCGTAATCCATCGGCCGGATGGTTCTCAGATCGACGATCTCGACATCGATGCCCTGCCCGGCCAGTTCCTCGGCCGCCTTGACGCAATAGGTCATGCCGATGCCGAAGGAGACCAGCGTCGCGTCGCTTCCCTGCCGGTGGATGCGCGCCTTGCCGATAGGCAGCACATAATCGTCGAGCTTCGGCACGTCGAAATGCTGGCCATAGAGGATTTCGTTTTCCAGAAAAATCACCGGGTTGGGGTCGCGGATAGCGGCTTTGAGCAGGCCCTTGGCGTCCGCCGCCGTATAGGGCTGCACCACCTTCAGTCCCGGAACATGGCTGTACCAGGCGGCATAATCCTGGCTGTGCTGGGCGGCTACGCGCGCCGCAGCGCCGTTCGGCCCGCGAAACACCATCGGTGCGTTCATCTGTCCGCCCGACATGTAATGCGTCTTGGCGGCCGAATTGATGATCTGGTCCATCGCCTGCATGGCGAAGTTGAAGGTCATGAATTCCACGATGGGCTTCAGATCCGCCATGGCCGCGCCGATGCCCACGCCGGTGAAGCCGTGCTCGGTGATCGGGGTGTCGATCACCCGCCTTTCGCCGAATTCGTCGAGCAGGCCCTGCGTTACCTTGTAGGCGCCCTGATATTGCGCGACTTCCTCGCCCATGACGAAAACGCTGTCGTCGCGCCGCATTTCCTCGGCCATGGCGTCGCGCAGCGCCTCACGCACCGTCACCGACACCATTTCCGTGCCGGCGGGAATGTCGGGATCGGCAGGAATGTCGGTTGTCCTTGGTTCGGGATGAACCTTGCCTTCGGCAGGAACCTGTCTGGCGTCCATGTCCTCCACGGGATCACCGGACGAGGCCTGTCCGTCACCTGCGGCGCCATCGGCGCCGCGCGCACCATGCGGCTCGCGTTCGCTGGCCTGCGATTGGGGCGCTGTATCGCCGATATCATCGGCGCTTTCACCCTCCTCCAGCAGTACGGCGATCGGTGTGTTGACCTTCACGCCCTCGGCCCCGGCTTCCACCAGGATCTTGCCGATCGTGCCTTCATCGACGGCCTCGACCTCCATGGTCGCCTTGTCGGTCTCGATCTCGGCGATCACGTCGCCGGAGGAGACGGTATCGCCCTCTTTCACCAGCCATTTGGCGAGATTGCCCTCTTCCATGGTGGGCGAAAGCGCCGGCATCAGGATTTGCGTTGGCATCTTGTCGTCTTCCCGGCTCAACGGAGGATATCGGTATAGAGTTCGGAAATGTCCGGTTCCGGATCGGCCTGGGCGAAATCGGCCGCCTTGCCGACGATTTCGCGGATTTCCTTGTCGATCGCCTTCAGGTCTTCTTCCGACGCCGCCTTCGTCTCGATCAGACGATGCCTGACCTGCTCGATCGGATCGTGCTCGGCGCGCATCTTCTGCACTTCGTCCTTCGAACGGTATTTTGCCGGGTCCGACATCGAGTGGCCGCGATAGCGATAGGTCTGCATCTCGAGGATGAACGGCCCCTTGCCGTCGCGGCACCATTTGACCGCCATGTCGCTCGCCGACTTCACCGCGCGCACATCCATGCCGTCGACCTGCATGCCCGGAATGTTGAAAGATGCGCCGCGCTCGGAAAAATCCGTCTGCGCCGAGGACCGCACCACGGAGGTGCCCATGGCATAGCGGTTGTTCTCGATCACATAGATGACCGGCAGCTTCCACAGCGCGGCCATGTTGAAGCTCTCGTAGACCTGTCCCTGATTGGCCGCGCCGTCGCCGAAGAAGGTCAAACTCACCCGGTCGTTGCCGCGATACCGGTTGGCGAAGGCAAGCCCCGTGCCGAGCGGCACCTGCGCGCCGACAATGCCATGGCCGCCGAAGAAATTCTTCTCGCGACTGAACATGTGCATGGAGCCGCCCTTGCCCTTGGAATAGCCGCCACGCCGCCCGGTGAGTTCCGCCATGACGCCGGCTGGATCCATGCCGCAGGAAAGCATGTGGCCGTGATCGCGATAGCTGGTGATAACCTCGTCGCCCTCGCTGATCGCCATCTGTATGCCGGTGACGACGGCTTCCTGGCCGATATAGAGGTGGCAGAAGCCACCGATGAAGCCCATGCCGTAGAGTTGGCCCGCCTTTTCCTCGAAGCGGCGGATCAGCAGCATGTCGCGATAGGCCTTGAGTTCCTGTTCGGTGGAGAACTTTTCCGGTGCAGGCGCGTCGAAATGGATGACAACATCCGACACATGGTTTTTCGCTGCTCCAGCCGATCCGTCGCCGGATTTGGCGCGAGACCTGCCGCCGGATTTGCTGCCGGACTTTCCGTCGGAATTCCTGGATGAGCCGGAATTCTTGGATGAGCCGGAATTCTTGGATGAGGATGTGCCGGATTTTGCCGCAGTCGCAGCCATGCGCCTCTCTCCCTTTGTTCATGACGCATGCAGCTTCGCTGCTGGCGCCCTGTTCTGTCCCTGCCTTCTCCCGCCCTGCCCTTCATGGGTATCCAGCGAGAATATGGCGGAGCTTTGCGACGAGTTTATTGAACCGGGGCGGGTTTGAAAAATGCAAAATGCGCATAGCCCGCCTGCGCGAACTTAACCAAATCAGGTTAATTTCAATAAATTAACTGAAATTAGGTTGAATTTACCGTTTCAGCGCAGGACAACGATCTCGTCGGGGCCGACCATGCCGAGCATCTGGCGCGCCTGCTCGTCCAGCATGTCCTTTTCGATCGTGCCATCGCGCAGCAGCATGACCCGCGCATCAAGCGCGGTGCGTTTTTCCTTGATGCGCACCAGTTCGAATTCCAGCCTGGTGCGTTCCTCATCCAGTTCGCGCATCGCCACGATGCCGTAGCGGCCCGACCATGCATGGAACAGGAAATAGGCGACAAGCAGCGAACAGATGGCGGGTACGACCAGTCTGACGAGTGGATTGTTCTTGTGCTGGCGTGTGGACAATGCGGTCCCCGTCGGACTCAGACCGGAAAAACTTCCAGCCATCTAGCCATGCCATGATTAACGCGGGGTTTATTGGAGGGAGGATGGTTCCGCCTCCCCACAGGGGATAGGCAGAATGCTCACCGCCCAGATCCATGCGGCGAGGTAGCGTGATGGATCGCTGCCACAGGGGATAGGCAGAATGCTCACCGCCCAGATCAAACCACAGGATTGCGCCAGTCGACCCATCGGCCGTGATAGTCGGCTCGTCCCAGAGAAAGGCTTCTCTCCCCCGGCCATAGCGTCAGCCCGACCGCCGCGCCGTAATTTTGTCCGTCCGCTTCGAAGCTTAGCCGCGCCAAAGGCCGTTCCGGCGTCGCCCGTGCGCCGGCTTCCTCAAGCAGCACCTCGCCCCACGCCTTTACGCTTTCAGGAAAGTACTGCCAGGTGATGGTGTGCTGCACCACATGAACAGCGCCCTCAAATTTCCGCGCCAGCCTGCGCTCCAGCCAGTCCGCCGCATCGGCCTGCTCGACCGGCGTTCCTTCCTTGCCCGCCATGGCAATGGCCGCCTCTGTCCGTTCCACCCGGTCGCGCTGGTCCGGCCAGATATAGGAGATGAGGCGATCGCGCTGCGCCTTGTCGGAAGGGTCGATTGGCGCCAGGTCGCAACCCGCCCGCTCGATGACGTTGATTTCGGCTTGTAGCGGCGTTTCGCCATACCAACTCGCCGGCAGCACGACGGGCGAACCCGTCCTGCCCCTTTCGAAGTCGTCGGTCTTCAACAGATAGCGTTCGGCGAAAAGGTTGAGCCCGGCGCTGGCGCCCACCTCGCTTACCACAAGCGGCCTGCCGAAATGCGTCGCAATCCAGGACCAGCCGGCGAGCAATATCGCCGAACGGCGCACCTCATTGGTCTGCGGCGCCGATTTGAGGAATTCGGCGATGTGACCGGCATGTTCGTCCAGCGCACGGGCGATTTCCCGCCACAGTTTTTCATCGTCGCTGTCGCCGCCTTTCGGCGGATAGACCTCCGCCAGGCCCGGATCGGCGCCGATGAGAACGAGATTGTTCAGCGCGCCGCACAGTCGAAGTGGTACCGAATCGGCGCCAAGGTCCGGATTGCCCTGCCAGCCGAAAACGATCGCGCCGATCTTGCTCGCGGAATCGAGACGTTGTGCCAGCAGCCGGCAGACGCGGCCAGTGAACGGTGAGCCGAGTTTTTCGCAGGCTGCCGTCTGCCGCAGAAAGATGGAACGGATAGCTTCCTCGTCCACCGTTTCCCCCGTTCATCCTGCCTTGAGGATGCTTGTGCCGGCATATTTCGCCGCAGGGCCGAGCTCCTCCTCGATGCGGATGAGCTGGTTGTATTTGGCGAGGCGGTCGGAACGCGACATCGAACCGGTCTTGATCTGCCCGGCATTGGTCGCGACCGCGAGATCCGCGATGGTCGAATCCTCCGTTTCGCCCGACCGGTGCGAGATGACCGTGGTGTAGCCCGCCTTGTGCGCCATCTCGACGGTAGCGAGCGTTTCGGAAAGCGTGCCGATCTGGTTGACCTTGATCAGGATGGAATTGGCGACGCCCATCTTGATGCCGTCGGAAAGGCGCGCGGTATTGGTGACGAAAATGTCGTCGCCGACGAGCTGGATCTTGGCGCCCAGTTCGTCGGTCGCGATCTTCCATCCTTCCCAGTCATCCTCGGCATGGCCGTCCTCGATCGAGAAGATCGGGTATTTCGCGGCCAGTTCGCCCAGATAGGCTGCCTGTTCGGTCGGATCGCGCGTCTTGCCGCCCTCGCCGGCATAGACATAATTGCCGTCCTTGAAGAACTCGCTCGATGCCGGATCGAGTGCGAGGCAGATATCCTCGCCAGGTCTGTAACCGGCTGCCTCGATGGCCTTGAGGATGTAGTCCAGCGCTTCGGTCGCCGTCTGCAGGTTCGGCGCGAAGCCGCCCTCGTCGCCGACATTCGTGTTCAGGCCGGCCTCGTGCAGCCCTTTCTTCAGGGCGTGAAAGGTCTCCGAACCCATGCGCACCGCTTCGCCAATCGATGGAGCACCGACCGGCACGATCATGAATTCCTGGAAATCGATCGGATTGTCGGCATGCGCGCCGCCATTGAGCACGTTCATCATCGGCACGGGCAGCAGATGGGCATTGGTGCCGCCAATATAGCGATAGAGTGGCAGCGCGGCCGCTTCGGCGGCGGCCTTGGCGACCGCCAGGCTGATGCCGAGGATGGCGTTGGCGCCGAGCCGGCCCTTGTTGGGCGTGCCGTCAAGCTCGATCATCGCCATGTCGATGGCGAGCTGGTTTTCAGCTTCCATGCCGCCGATGGCCTCCAGCAATTCGCCATTGACCGCCGCGACGGCCTTTTGAACGCCCTTGCCGGAATAACGATCATCACCATCGCGCAGTTCGACGGCCTCATGCGCGCCGGTCGAGGCGCCGGAAGGCACCGCAGCGCGACCCATCGAGCCGTCTTCCAGGACCACGTCGACCTCGACGGTCGGATTGCCGCGTGAATCGAGGATTTCTCGGGCGGTGATGTCGATGATGGCGGTCATGGGCGGCCTCGTGAACTGGCTGGGAGGAAAAAGGTTGTCTTGCTTCTAGAGCGGCAGCGGCCCGCGCGCAATTTTCTTTGCCTTATTTATTTCCAGAAATTGCCGACTTCCTGCCCCAACCCTTTCCAAATGCTTGCCTAGGCTGGACCCAACCGCGCGTTCAAAAAGCCGTTCGACAAATACTGGCAACAAGCGGAGGCGTCCGATGTCCATGTCACCTGAAAAGGGGGCTTTGCCCCATTCCGATATTTCTCGTTTTGTCGGGCGCTTCATGCGTTCCGGCCTGCCGCTGGCGGCTGCACTCTCCATTGCCGCCTTCGCTTCGGCCAACCCGGCAAGGCCCGAGACGGTCGACTGCACCAAGGCGGACATCTCGGCCGAGTTCGCCATATGCAATTCGGAATCCCTGCAGGATCTCGACACCAGGCTCGACACGGCTTTCCGTAAACTGGAACTGGCCGCCACCAACAAGCCCGAGCGCCAGAAAATCGAGCGCGAACAGGCAAGCTGGACGGTCAGGCGCGATGCCTGCAAGGCCGACATGGCCTGCCTTGCCATGCGTTACCAGGAACGTATTCTCGACATCGACAACGGGACGTCGGCCAATCCGTCGAGCCTACTCGGCTTCACCGGCCAGTGACCGGCTGAATGGTCGCTGACGATTGCCTCTGCTCAGCCTCGTTTGACGATCGCATCGATCGCCATCATCTGCTCGATCAGCGCCGGCATGTCGGTGAGCCGCATCATGTTCGGCCCGTCCGAGGAGATAGTGTTGTCGGGATCGTCATGCGTTTCGATGAAGACGCCGGCGACGCCCGTCGCCACTGCCGCGCGCGCTAGATACGGCACCATGGTTCGGTCGCCGCCGGAAGAGGAACCCTGTCCGCCTGGCTGCTGCACTGAATGGGTGGCGTCGAAGATGATGGGCGCACCGGTCTCTCGCGCCATGATCGGCAGCGCCCGCATGTCGGAGACGAGCGTGTTGTAGCCGAAGCTGGCGCCGCGCTCGGTCACCAGCACATTCGCATTGCCCGAACCGGTAATCTTGCAGACGACATTCTTCATGTCCCAGGGCGCCAGGAACTGGCCCTTCTTGACATTGACCACCTTGCCGGTCTTCGCCGCGGCGACCAGCAGATCGGTCTGGCGGCACAAAAAGGCCGGGATCTGCAGCACGTCGACATGCGGCGCGACCAGCCCGCATTGTTCTGCGGTGTGCACATCGGTGAGCACCGGCAGGCTGAACTCGGCGCGCAGATCGTCGAAGACCGGCATCGCCGCGTCCAGCCCCGCGCCGCGCGTCGCGCCAAGGCCGGTGCGGTTGGCCTTGTCGTAGCTCGTCTTGTAGACGAGGCCGATGCCGAGCCTTGCCGTCAGTTCCTTGAGCGCGCCGGCCATGTCGAAGGCGTGCTGGCGGCTTTCAAGCTGGCACGGACCGGCGATCAGCGCCAATGGGCCGGCATTGGAGAAGGTGACAGAGCCGACCGCAACTTCCGGGTTGGCTTCGCTCATCGTGCGGTTCCCAACGGCTCGAAGGCGAAGATCGCTCCCTGGCCGGTCGCAGGCGCGACGACCAGCCTGCCCGCAATTTCGCGGAAATCGACACCGTTCGATTTGAAGACCTCCCGCGTCGCCTCCAGATCGGCAACCGCGAAGGTTGCGGCGCGCAGTTTCACGCCTCTGCCATGGCCGCAGCGCTCGTCGCCATACCAGGCCTTCATGCCGGCCGGGCTGTAGACCGCGACGCTGGCATTCGCCGCGCGCAATTCGATGCCGAAGGAATGCGCGTTGATCTCGCGGGAATTGACCACCTCTTCCAGCAGATACTGGAAATCGGACGGGTTGGGTTCGCTAAGCGCCACCTCGGTGAGCGCCACCACGCCATTGGCGTGCTTTTCGAACGCCTTGCGACCGCCTGGCGGAGCGTTGACGCGTTCGCAGGTGAAGAAGAAGGCGTCTGGTGCCCTCAAGTCCGCGGCGAAGGCAAGCCTGAAGCTCATGGTGTGGCGATTGCCCTTCCTGTCCTCGAACTGCCGTGAGAATTTCAGTTTCTTGCCCGCGGAAATACCGGTTTTGACGAACCTTGCGTGATCGGCCTTGGCGTCCTTCGTCGAAAAGACCAGCGCCGAAAAGCCGTTATTGCCGCGCCGGAAGCGATAGACCTGATCGCGCGCCGTAAAGACATTGCCTTTCAGCGCCGTTGTCTCGCAGGTCTCGCGTTGTGCGATGCCAAGCGGCTCAAGAAAAGTGCCGTCCTTGAAATAGACGCAGCAATTTTCGGTGCCGAACGGGTGTTGCGCGTCAGGTGCCACGGTGAAACCGAGTGCCGTGAGCCTTTCACGCGCGAACGACAATTCGCTGACCGGCAGCACGAGGTGGTCGATCGTCCTCGCCTGGCGCGGCGAGGAACCCCGCTTGCCCTTGCGGGCGGTCTTTGCGGATTTGGCTGATGCGGCGCTCATGGCAATGCGGTTTGCCCGAACTGGCAGGGCTTTGCAAGCGGCCAGACGATTAGCGTTGAGGCCTTGGTTCCGGCACGGGGACCTTGACGCGCTTCGTGCCGAAGACGACCGGCCATTTGCCGTCACTGGCTTCCTCGGCATAGGAGGTGACATCGGCCTTGGCCTTGCCGCCCAGGAGGCCGTAGGGATCGGGTCCGGTCGCATGGCCGAGCGAGATCCGTTCGACGCGCGAGATCACCACTTTCTTCTTCAAATATTTGTCTTCCAGATCGTCGAGGCTCGGTTGTTTCATGGCGAAAATCGAGGCGCCGGCGCTCGCCGTGACCATTTTCTTCTTCTTTTTGCGCGAGCAAACGGCTTCGCGCATGTTGACGGGAAACCGGTGCACTGCGCCAACAGGCTTCAAATTGTCGATCTTCGTGTTCGAGAAGAACACGTTCTTTGCAAAGCCTTCGCTGAGCAGCTTGGCTGCGCGCACATTGCGTTCCTGCCCCGTCTCTCCGCCGAGGACGACGGCGATGAGTTCACGTCCGCCACGTCTGGCGCTTACCACGATGTTTAGGCCGGAATTACAGGTAAACCCGGTCTTCATGCCATTCGTGCCGTCGAAGCGGAAAAGCAGCGGATTGTGGTTGGTAAGCCGCCGCCTGCCCGCCTTGATTGCCTGGATCGAGAAGTATTTGGAATATTGAGGGAATTCCTTCTTGATCGCGAGTGTCAGCACCGCCAGATCGCGCGCGCTGGTATATTGCTGGTCTTCCTGCAGGCCGTGCGCATTGACGTAATGGCTGTCCTTCATGCCGAGCCGCGCCGCGTTCGCATTCATCATCGCAACGAAAGCGCTCTCCGACCCGCCAACGGATTCGGCCGTCGCCGTGGCGATGTCATTGGCCGATTTGACCATCAGGATCTTGATCGCCGTTTCCACCGTCATCACCGTGCCGACGGGAAAGCCCATTTTCGACGGCGGTTCGGCGAGCGCATGGCTGGATACCTTGACCGGTGAATTGAGGCTGATTTTGCCTTTCTTGATCTCCTCGAAGACGGTGTAGACGGTCATCAGCTTGGTCAGCGAGGCGGGATACCAGCGGTCGAAGGCCTGGTACTGCGAAACCACCTTGCCGGTCGCCACCTCGACGACGATCGAGGGCGCGGCAACTGCTGTGGCAAACGTTGCCGTCAGCAACAGGATTGCAGCGGCCGCAACAGCCGCTATTGGCGCAAACCGGCCTGACCGCATCGCGATAACGGAATACGCCGAAAATGGGGCAGATGAGAGCATGACGCCACTCATAGCGATTCATCGAGGCATTGGCCAGCGTGACGAACAGGGCATGGCCAGCAACACACCGCATTTGGCCATGTGCGCGGCGAAGATGACCCGCACCAACTCACGTGACGGATACTTGACCGTTTCCCCGGATCATAAAACCCGCCAGGATGACCAAAGGGAAACTTAACGATTTTGGATTAACAAAAAGAGTTTGCAGTCGGCCAGCTAACCGAAGGTTGAACCGGTCTCATGAAGGCCCTGCTCGAATACAGGAAATCCGCGCCGCTCATCGATGCGGCTGTGCTTGCAGCGATTGGTGCCGCGCTGTGGGCCTTGATGGTCTATGCGGATTTGTACGACTGGTTTTACACATTTTCACGTTCGCATGAGGACTGGGAACTGGACGAACTGGTTCTCGCAGCCCAGACCTTCGGATTTATGGGCTTTATCTATGCGACACGCTGGCTGATCGCGTTCAGACGCGAATTGATGCGGCGCCGCAAAGCCGAATCCGACATTGAATGGCTTGGCCATCACGACATGCTGACGCGCCTGCCCAACCGCCGATTTCTGGCCGACATGGTTTCAAAGACACCGCCATGCACGCCGAACGGCTCGACCAAGTGCTACGCCGTGTACTGGCTCGATCTGCGGGGCTTCAAGAAAGTCAATGAATTGCATGGTCATGGCGGCGGCGACCGTTTTCTGATCGAAGTCGTCAATCGGCTGAAAGAGATCGCGCGCAATGAATTGATCATACGCCAGGGGGGAGATGAATTCATCGTCGTCGCCGACACCAGACGCATCGGTGACCCCCATATCTTTGCCAGAAAAATTGCCGTCTCGCTTGAACGTCCGGTGCGCCTGCGCAGCTCGCATGCCCAGGTCAATGTCTATATGGGCTATGCAATCTGTCCCGATCACGCCAGAACCCTGAAATCCGGCATAAAGCGCGCCGGCTTCGCCCTCAACGTGGCCAAGACCAAGGGAGGGCAACGTGTCCGGGTCTTCGAAGACAGCATGGAAGCAACGCTGACCGAGCAAGCCACGCTCGAATTGGGATTGGCGCGGGCCATCCGCAGCAAGCAGATCGTTCCGTACTACCAGCCTATATTCGACCTGGCATCCGGCCGGCTGCATGCCTTCGAAGTCCTCGCAAGATGGAAGAGGGACGGCGAAAACATACCGCCAACCGTCTTCATCCAGATTGCCGAGGAAACGGGCCTGATTGTCGAACTGTCGGAAATGCTGCTGCGCCAGGCTTGCCAGGATGCGATCGACTGGCCTTTCGGTATCAAGATCTCCTTCAATATCTCAGGTGCCCAGCTGATCGACGGCGAGATCGGCAAACATATCATCAAGATTTTGGAGGAAACCGGCTTTCCGGCGAACCTGCTGGAAATCGAGGTCACCGAGACGGCGCTGGTTGCCGATGTCGAAACGGCTGAGGCGGTGCTTGGGGAATTGCGAAACGCCGGCGCGACTGTCGCGCTCGACGATTTCGGAACCGGTTATTCCAGCCTGGCGCAATTGTCCCGATTCGCCTTCGACGTTCTCAAGATCGACCGCAGTTTCGTCGCCAGCTTCGAACACAGCGCAAAGCAGAACAAGATCGTGCGCGCCATTCTTGCCCTGTCGACAGGTTTGGATATCGCCACCACCGCTGAAGGCATCGAAACCCAGGACCAGCTTGATAGGCTGAAAAAGATGGGTTGCCGATACGGTCAGGGCTATCTTCTCGGCAAGCCCTCGCCGGCTGCCCAGCTTGGCATGTTTATCGAGGCCGATCTCGCGGCCCATCGCAAGATGCTGATGGCCGCTATCAAAAAGAGCGCTTGAGCGTAACCTATCGCAAGGGCGCTTGATCCAGCCGACAATTTTTCTGAATCCGCGGCCGCTGGATTTGGTGCGGCGCGAGTGTTAGCAAGTCGGGCGCAATTTCGGGTGACACCTTCCTGATGACCGGTTGGGGCGAAGCCTTCCTTCCTTGCGGCGTGACGATGCAAACAACTGATCCGGCGCCTCGCAGCGACCTTTCAACCCATGCCGTGCCCGACAGGCCCCAGGTCGCGCTGTGGCTCGTGCTCTTCATGGGCGTAACCTTCGCGCTGATCTGGAGTTCGGCCTTCTCTGTCGCGAAGATCCTCGTCGCCCATACGCCGCCCTTCTCGATTTCAGTCGTCCGTTTCGTGATCGCCGCAACGCTCGCCGGCGGTCTCGCCGTGGCGCTCGGCCAGAGAGTTCCGCGCGGCTGGGCCGCCTGGCGCGCCATCATCATTCTCGGCCTGTGCCAGAACACGCTCTATCTCGGCCTGTTCTTTACCGCCATGACGCGCATCCCGGCGGGGCTGGCCGCGATCATCGCGAGCGCCATGCCATTGATCGTTGCCTCGCTCGCGCCGCTGCTGGTCGGCGAACGCCTCGGCCCGATCAAGGTGCTGGGACTGGTGACCGGATTTGCCGGCGTCATCTGGATCATGGCGACCCGGATTGTCGGCGGTATCGACCTGTTCGGCGTTGCGCTGGCGATCGCCGGCGTTCTCGCCCTTGCGACCGCCACGCTGACGGTCAAGCGTGGCGCTTTCGGCACCGGCCTGCTGATGGTCGTTGCCTGCCAGATGTTGGTGGGTGGTCTGGGCTGTATCCCGCTGGCGCTGATCTTCGAGGACGTGGCGGCTTTCGACATCACGCCGCATGTCGCCATCGCCTTCGCCTATCAGGTTATCATGCCGGGCATCGTGGCGACGCTGATCTGGTTCTGGCTGGTCAAGACGGTGACGGCGGCTTCCGCCAGCGCCTTCCATTTCCTGAACCCGATCTTCGGCGTCGCCATCGCCTGGGCGATGCTTGGCGAGCCGCTGTCGCTGCGTGACGGGTTCGGCGTGGTGCTGGTCGCCATCGGCATTCTGGCGGTCAATTGGCGGGGACGGACTGTCCCCGACTGATTCACACCAGACGGCTCTGCTCCACCGCTGCCTCGATGAAGGAGGAAAACAGCGGGTGCGGTTCGAACGGGCGCGATTTCAGTTCGGGATGATACTGCACGCCGATGAACCAGGGATGGCCGGGATATTCGATCGTCTCGGGCAGCACCCCGTCGGGCGACATGCCGGCAAAGGACAGGCCGCATGCTTCCAGCCGCGCCTTGTAGTCGATATTGACCTCGTAGCGGTGGCGGTGGCGCTCGAAAATCTCGGTTCCGCCGTAAATGGCGGCGATGCGTGAATCCGGATCGAGGCGCGCCTCATAGGCGCCGAGGCGCATCGTGCCGCCGAGATCGCCGCTCGCCTGGCGCTTTTCCAGCATGTTGCCCTTCAGCCACTCCGTCATCAGGCCGACCACCGGTTCCGGCGTCGGGCCGAATTCGGTCGACGATGCCTGCGCGATGCCGGCGAGCGAGCGCGCCGCCTCGATACAGGCCATCTGCATGCCGAAGCATATGCCGAAATAGGGAATCCTCTTTTCCCGCGCGAACCCGGCTGCCGCAATCTTGCCCTCCGAGCCGCGTTCTCCGAAACCGCCTGGTACAAGAATGCCATGCACCTTTTCGAGCCATGGCGCCGGGTCTTCCTTCTCGAAGATCTCCGATTCGATCCAGTCGAGCTTCACACGCACCCGATTTGCCATGCCGCCATGGTGCAGCGCCTCGGTCAGCGATTTGTAGGCATCTTTCAGGCCGGTATATTTGCCGACAATGGCGATGGTGACCTCGCCTTCCGGGTTGTGGACCCGGTCGGCCACTTCCTGCCAGCGTTCCATCTTCGGCAAGGGCGCCGGGTCGATGCCAAAGGCGGCCAGCACTTCCGCGTCGAGACCCTCGCGGTGATAGGCGAGCGGCACGTCGTAGATGTTGGCGACGTCGAGCGCCTGGATGACGGCCGTCGGGCGCACATTGCAGAACAGCGAGAGCTTGCGCCGCTCTTCTTCCGGAATTTCCCGGTCGGCGCGCACCAGCAGGATGTCGGGCGCGATGCCGATGGAGCGAAGTTCCTTGACCGAATGCTGTGTCGGCTTGGTCTTCAGTTCGCCCGCCGCCGGAATGTAGGGCATCAGGGTCAGATGGACATAGACGGCTCCGCCGCGCGGCAGATCGTTGCCGAGCTGGCGGATCGCTTCGAGGAACGGCATCGCCTCGATGTCGCCGACCGTGCCGCCGATCTCGCACAGCACGAAATCATAGTCCTCGTTGCCGTCGAGGACGAAATCCTTGATCTCGTTGGTGACGTGGGGGATCACCTGCACGGTGGCGCCAAGATAGTCGCCGTGGCGTTCCTTTTCGATGATGTTCTGGTAGATGCGCCCCGTTGTGACATTGTCGCGCGCATTGGCCGAACGGCCGGTGAAACGCTCATAATGGCCGAGGTCGAGATCGGTCTCCGCCCCGTCATCGGTGACGAAGACCTCGCCATGCTGGTAGGGGCTCATCGTGCCCGGATCGACATTGAGATAGGGATCGAGCTTCCTCAGCCGCACGCGGTAGCCGCGTGCCTGCAGCAGCGCGCCGAGCGCCGCCGAAGCTATGCCTTTTCCCAGGGAGGAAACCACGCCGCCGGTAATGAATACGTATCGCGCCATGGGAATTAAGCCCTACCCCAATTGCCGCGATTCGCAAACCGAAAAGCCATGAGGCCAACTCCAATCCAAAAGAAAGCGCCCGGCTCTGGAGCCGGGCGCGGTGTCGGTTGGTTTGCGGCGACTACTGGCCGCTGGGAATCTGCGATTCGGATGGTGTCGCGGGAGCCTCCGCCGGAGTCTGCGTTGGTGTTGCGGGTGCCCCGGAAGTCGCAGGAGCTTCGGGAGCGGCAGGCGCCTCGCCTTCCTTCTTCGGTGCGAGCTGGTCGAAAATGCCGCCACCGGTGCCCTGGTCTGTACCGTTCTGCTGGGTCTGCGCCGGTATGCGGTCGAGAATGTCCGTAGGCTTCTCGTTGATCTTGGCGATGACGCCGAGTGCAATCGAGGTGGCGAAGAAGGCCGCCGCCAGGATCGCCGTCGTCCGGGTCAGCGCGTTGGCCGCGCCGCGCGCCGACATGAAGCCGCCTCCGCCGCCGATGCCGAGCGCACCGCCCTCGGAGCGCTGCAACAGCACGACCCCGACCAGTGCCACGACCACCATCAGGTGGATGACGATAATTACAGTTTCCATACTTCTTCCAGAAAGTTGCTGCCGCGAATGGCCTAGGTCAGGCCGCGCGAGCCAAAAAGTTGGCGGCGTTCTACACGAAGGTTTGGTTCAAATAAAGTCCCGATCTCCCGCCCGGAAACGTGAAACTCAGCGCGAATTCGCTTTCTTGCCATCTGATTTGCGGCGGCGAAGCAGGATGTGAAACAGGAATGGCGCCGACGGAAAGATGAACCAGGGCGTCGCAATGCCTGAGAAGAACAGGTTGATGGCAAAAAAGAAGCCGATCATCATCACCGAAAAGCGAACCTTCCTGTCCTGCACGTCGAACCAGCCGCGGAAGCGTTCGTACCAGACTTGCATTTTCTCCCAGGCCGTCGGTCCCTCGTGCTCCGGCTTCACCTTGGGCGTTGCGGCAAACTGCTGGAAGGTTTCGGCTTCCGGCGGCGGCGCGTTGGAGCCGCCGATGCGCACGCGATAGGCCGTGATCGGGTCTTCGCCGTCCTTGACCTGCCGGGTGCCGGCGAAGTCGAACCCGACGGCCAGCTGCTTGTGGGCGAATTCGTAGACGCTGGGCGAGACCATGACCCCGCCCGGTTCGGCAATGGCCTCCAGGCGCGAGGCGACGTTGACGCCATCGCCATAGATGTCGTCGCCCTCGCTCATTACGTCGCCGAGATTGATGCCGATGCGGAACCACATCTGGTCGCTGTCGGGCAGGCTGCGGTTTTCCGCGCCGATCGCGTCCTGGATTTCCACCGCGCATCTGACGGCTTCGACGACACTTGTGAACTCCGCGATGATCGCGTCGCCCCAGGTGTTGACCATCCGCCCTTCATGGCTGGCGAAATGGCTTTCCATGATGCTGCGATAGCGGTTGAGCCGTTCGAGCGTATCGCGCTCGTTACGCGCCATCAGCCGGCCATAGTTCTGGGCGTCGGCACAGAAGACGGTCGTCAATTTGCGTTTCACGGTTTGCGCCTACCTGAATTCGCCCACACACCCATCAAATGGCGCCCGTCAGATGACCCCATCAAATGGCACCCGTCACAAGGCACTGTTCAGCGGCGAATATAGGTTCGTCTTTGGCCAAATCCAAGCCGGCGTCATCATGCGGGAATTCAGGCCTCCGCCACCCGAAGCACAACGCTGCCTGTCTTGTGGCGGCCTTCGACGCGCTGGTAAGCCTGCCTGATATCGTCGAACGCATGAATGCCGTCGATCACCGGCCGCACTTCGCCTCGTTCGACCAGGCCTGCGATGGTTTCAAGCTCTTCCTTCGAGTCGCCGCTGATACGCAGCAGCAGCTTCTTGTTGCCGAAAATCGCCGCCACCATGGAGCGAAAAGCATCGGCTATACCGAATTCTAGCGGCATGAAGACACCATTCGGTTTCAGTGCCTTCCTGGCGTGGTCAAAATTCGTTGTACCGGCCGTATCGAAGATCAGGTCGTAGCGCTCGCCGCCTGCTGCGAAATCCTCGGTCCGGTAGTCGATCGAATGATCGGCACCAAGGCTCTTGACCAGATCATGATTCGCCTTGCTGCAAACCGCCGCAACCTCTGCGCCCAGATGCTTTGCGATCTGGACGCCGTAGACGCCGACGCCGCCCGAGGCGGCGGCGACGAGCACCTGGCTGCCCGGCTCCACCTTGCCGAAATCCCTCAAGAAAGCGAGCGCGGTAAGCGCGCCGAATGGCACGGCGGCGGCCTCTTCAAAGTTCAGGTTTTCCGGCTTTTTCGCGATCGCACCGATTTGCGGAATGGCGATTGCCGCTGCGTGGGCGCCGAAACTGGCGCTGAACCCGAAGACTTCATCACCTGTCTTGAACCGCGTGACGTCCGCGCCTGTCTCGACGATACGACCGGCGAACTCCCCGCCGAGCACCTTGTGGCGCGGCCTGAAGAGCCCCATTATCAAGCGCCCCATCAGCCACATGCCACCGGGAAAGGCCGAGGCACGCACGCGCCAGTCGGCCGTGGTCACCGTGGTGGCGAGGACTTCGACCAGCACCTGGTCGGACTTGATGGCGGGCCGGGCGACATCGCGAATTTCGACGACATCAGCCGGGCCGTAGCGTTCGTATACGGCCGCTTTCATTGTGTTTCCGTTTGCAGTGTTCTTGTTGGTTCTGTCTGACCGGCTAGCCCGCAGGGCACGCCGCGCAGATGCCGAGAAAATCGGCCGCCTTCAGGCTGGCGCCGCCGACCAGCGCACCGTCGACATTGGCGACCGCCAGGATTTCCGGGGCGTTGGAAGGCTTGACCGAGCCGCCATAGAGCAGACGCATGGTCTTGCCTGCTTCGCCGAATTTCGCAACGACCTGCTCGCGGATAAATCCATGTGCTTCGGCGATATCATCCAGCGTCGGTGTCAATCCGGTGCCGATTGCCCAGACCGGCTCGTAGGCAATGACGATATTCTGATCGCCCGGCAGCGAGCCGGCGAGTTGACTGCCGAGCACGTCGAGGGTCTTGCCGGACTCGCGTTCGGCGCCGGTCTCGCCGATGCAGACGACGGGCAGCAACCCTGCCCTGAGCGCGGCTTCGGCCTTGGTGCGAACCAGCGTGTCGCTTTCGCCGTGATCGGTGCGGCGTTCGGAATGGCCGACAATGACGGCGCTGCCGCCGGAATCGGCGATCATTTCGGCCGAAATGTCGCCGGTATGGGCGCCGGAGGCTTGTGTATGGCAGTCCTGCGCGCCTACGCCAACGCCGCTGTTCAGCGCCGCGGTTGCCGCCCCCGACAGAAGCGTCGCTGGCACGCAGACCAGCATGTCGAGTTTTTCACGCATCGCCGCGTCATAGCCGGCCGTCATCGCGGCCAGTTCGGCAAGCGAGGCAACGGTTCCGTTCATCTTCCAATTGCCCGCGATCAGCGGTTTTGTTCCGGGCGTCATGGCAGCCTCCTCATGGGAAAATCTTCATGGCAGCAATACATGGATATGTAACGCCGTTTACGCGGCCCGATACGCCAGGTCAAACGTCGATTGCCGGCTTTGCCGATATGCGGTCCGCCGGCGGCCGGCATGCTTCTGTTCGCTTGCTTGTTGTGATCGCGGTATTCTCGCATTATACGGGGCGCTTGTCCCTCGAATGCCCGTAAAAGAAGGCTCAAACAGGTAGTTCCATGCTTACAGCCCTGCGTAACGCGACCCAGAGCGCTTTCGCCAAAATTCTCCTTCTGCTTCTGGTCGCCAGCTTTGCCGTCTGGGGCGCCTCGGGCGCCTTCGTTTCCGGTTCGGGAAGCGCCACGGTCACATTCGGCAAGACCAATGTAAGCCTGCTCGATCATCGCCTGGCCTACGATCTGCAGCTCAACGCCCTGTCGCGCCAGCTCGGCCAGAGAATATCGCGCGAACAGGCGAAGAATTTCGGCATCGAGCAATCCGTGCTGACCCAGATCATCGCCGGCGCGGTGCTCGATGAAAACGCCCGGCAGATGGGCATGGGCATTTCCAATGACGAACTCGCCGCAATGATCGGCGACGACCCCGCTTTCAGGGATTCGACGGGCCGGTTTTCACGCCTGGCGCTGGAAAACGTGCTTCGCCAGGTCGGCATGCGCCAGGAGGACTACCTGCGCAATCGCAAGGCCGTCGCCGTACGCCGCCAGTTCGTCGACGCCGTTGCCGACAACGCAGCGACGCCAACCGCTTTCTTCGATGCTTTCGGCGTCTACCAGGCGCAAAAGCGCGTCCTGGATTACGTGACGGTCGGCGCCAACGCCGTTACCGACAAACCTGTGCCCACCGACAGCGATATCTCGGCCTATTACGATGCTCACAAGCGCGACTACGTGGCGCCGGAATACCGCAAGATGACGATCGTCCGCCTGACAGCGGAGGATATTTCGCGTCCGGACCTGATCGACCAAGCCGATGTCGCCAAGGATTACGACGCCAACAGGGCGAAGTACACGACCGAGGAACGCCGCCATGTGCAACAGCTCGTCTTCAAGGATCGGGCCGAGGCCGAGGCGGCGCTGAAGCGCATTCGCGACGGTGAATTCTTCGACACCATCGTCACCGAAATGGGACGCAAGCCGGAAGACATCGACCTCGGCACGGTGACGAAGAAACAGATTCCCGATGTCAATGTCGCCAATGCCGCCTTCGGCCTCGAATTGAACGAGGTCAGCGATATCGTTGACGGCATTTTCGGGCCGGTCCTTCTGCGTGTCGTCGAAATCGACCCACAGGAAGTCAAGCCGCTTGCCGATGTGTCCGATGAAATCCGCAAGAAGCTGGCGCTCGACAAGGCGACCGA
This sequence comes from Salaquimonas sp., assembly GCA_022340185.1. Classification (GTDB taxonomy): domain Bacteria; phylum Pseudomonadota; class Alphaproteobacteria; order Rhizobiales; family Rhizobiaceae; genus BOKV01. The sequence continues at coordinate 23,545 of JAJDOK010000040.1, forward strand.
AGACCTTTTCGATGTCCATGACCGGCTGGAAGACGAACGTGCTGCCGGCGAAACGCTGGCGCAAGCGGCAAAGAATGTTGGCCTGACCCCCCGCATGATCGATGAAGTCGATGCACAGGGCAAGGCACCGGATAATAGCGAAGTCAAGGATATACCAGAAAAAGATAAACTGCTTTCTGAAGCATTTCAGACCGATCCCGGCGTCGAGACAGACCCCATTCCCATCGGTTCATCCGGTTTTGTCTGGTATGAGGTCGAGGATGTGACGCCTGAGCGCCAGAAGCCGCTCGACGAGGTGCGCGACCAGGTTGTCGCTGCCTGGACCGGGGAGGCGATCGCGAAAAAGGTCGCTGAAATCGCCGATACCATCCGCGACCGAGTCGAAAAGGGCGAGGATTTCGCCAACGTGGCGGGCGAATTGCTGCCGGCCAATGCAGACGGCACGCCGGCTGGCATCAAGACGAGTCCCGAACTGGCCCGCAGCGACACCAATGATCAGCTCGCGCGCGACGCGGTAACGGCCGCCTTCTCGATCCCCGAAAACGCGGTGACCGTCGCACCGGGCGCCAAGGCTCCGTCGCGCGTCGTGCTCAAGGTCGTCAAGGTTATCGACGGCACGCCGGAGCCGACGCCCGATTCGGTCAAACAGCAGGTCGACAATGCCGTATCGGAAGACATGATCGGTGCCCTCATCGCGGATTTTCAGTCACGCGGCGAGGTCAGGATCAACGAGCGGGCGATCAACACCGCCCTGAACTTCTAGTCTGAATTCAAGGGCCTGGGTTTTCAGGCCAATCAGGGCCAATCAGGGTCAGGGTCCAGTCAAGGGAAGCGCTGCTTTCATGAGTGATCTGAAAAGCTTTATCGCCAAGGTCGCCGACGGTGCTTCGCTCGACCGCGAGGAAACAGGCGAGGCGTTCTCTATCCTGATGTCGGGCGAGGCGACGCCATCGCAGATCGGCGGCCTGTTGATGGCGATGCGCGTTCGCGGCGAGACCGAGGAGGAATTCGCCGGCGCCATTGACGCCATGCGGGCGAAAATGCTCCCCGTCGATGCGCCTGACGACGCCATCGATATCGTCGGCACAGGCGGTGACGCCAAGGGTTCGCTGAACATCTCCACGGCATCGGCGTTTGTTGCTGCCGGCTGTGGCGTCAAGATCGCCAAGCACGGCAACCGTGCGCTGTCGTCGAAATCGGGCGCCGCCGACGTGCTGATGGCCCTGGGTGTCGACATCGAACTGTCACCGGACCAGATCACCGATTGCATCGAGGATGCCGGTGTCGGGTTCATGTTCGCCCCGGCGCACCATCCGGCGATGCGCCATGTCGGCCCGACCCGGGTGGAACTAGGCACCCGCACCATCTTCAACCTGCTCGGACCGATGTGCAATCCGGCCGGCGTTAGGCGCCAGCTCCTCGGGGTGTTTTCGCCGAAATGGCTGATCGAGATCGCCAAGGTGCTGGGCGAACTGGGATCGGAAAAGGTCTGGGTCGTCCATGGCGGCGGCTTCGACGAGATCACGATCACCGGACCGACGCATGTCGCCGCGCTCGAGGGCGGTCACGTCAGGGCTTTCGACATCACGCCCGAGGAAGTGGGGCTGGAAATCGCCCCGGCCGAGGCGATCGCCGGCGGCGACGCCGAATACAATGCCAGGGCACTGAGAAACCTGCTGGAGGGCAGACCCTCGGCCTATCGCGACATGGTTCTGATGAATGCTGCGGCCGCTTTGGTCGTCGCCGACAAGGCAAAGGATCTGGCGCAAGGTGTTCGGCTTGCCAGTGATGCGATCGATTCAGGCGCGGCGAAGGCCGTGCTCGAAAAACTGGTAGCCGTCTCCAATCAGGGACGGGTCTGATGGCTGATATTCTGCGGAAGATCGAAGCCTACAAACGCGAGGAGATCGCTGCGGCCAAATCGGCGGTGCCACTGGCCGAACTGCGCGCACGCCTCAACGATGCCGAAAAGCCGCGCGGCTTTGTTTCCGCACTGGCTGCACGCCATGCGGCGGGCGACTATGCGCTGATCGCCGAGATCAAGAAGGCAAGCCCGTCGAAAGGCCTGATCCGTGCCGATTTCGATCCGCCGGCACTTGCCAGAGCCTATGAGGAAGGCGGCGCGGCCTGTCTTTCCGTACTGACCGATGCGCCGTCCTTTCAGGGTGCGCCGGAATTTCTCACCAAGGCTCGTGCGGCGGTGTTGCTGCCGGCACTGCGCAAGGATTTCCTGTTCGATCCCTATCAGGTCTACGAAGCCCGCGCCTGGGGCGCCGACTGCATCCTGGTGATCATGGCGGCCGTCGACAACGCAACCGCGATGGCGCTCGAGGAAACGGCCTTCGAACTGGGCATGGATGTCCTGGTCGAGGTCCATGACGAGACCGAGACCGACCGCGCGCTCGAGCACATGGCCTCGAAGCTGATCGGCATCAACAATCGCGATCTGAAGACCTTCGTCACCACGCTGGAGACGAGCGAGAAGCTCGCCCCGCTCATTCCGGATAACCGCATCGTCGTCGGCGAAAGCGGCCTGTTCACCCCAGCCGATCTGGCCAGACTTGCGCGTGCGGATGTCCGCACCTTCCTGATTGGCGAAAGCCTGATGCGCCAGGACGATGTCGCCGCCGCCACGCGAGCGCTTCTGGCCGATCCCCTGCCCGCGCAAAACGCGGCGTAAAAGATGTCGGACAAGCTCACCCATCTGTCGGCATCGGGCGAAGCCAGCATGGTCGATGTCGGCGACAAGCCGGTGACCGTGCGCGAGGCGACGGCCGCGGGCGCGGTGCGCATGAAGCCCGAAACGCTGAAGATGATCCTATCCGGCAATGCAAAGAAGGGCGACGTCATGGCCGTCGCGCGTATCGCCGGCATCATGGCCGCCAAGAAGACCTCCGACCTGATCCCGCTATGCCATCCGCTGACGCTGACCAGGGTCGACATCGGTATCGAACCGGACGAGGCCCTGCCGGGCCTGCAGGTCACGGCGATGGTCCGCGTTTCCGGCCAGACCGGCGTCGAGATGGAGGCGCTGACGGCCTGCTCGGTCGCCTGCCTGACCATTTACGACATGGCCAAGGCCGTCGATCGCGGCATGGAGATCGTCTCCGTGCGTCTCATCGAGAAGAAGGGCGGCAAATCCGGCCACTGGGTTGCGGAAAACGGCTGATCCGATGCGAACCGGTCTCGTTCCTGTCCCCGAAGCGCTTGAACTGGTACTGGCCGCCGCCGCGCCCCAGGGCGAGGAGACCGTGGCGCTGAAAGACGCCGCCTTTCGTGTGCTCTCGCGCGATCTGGCAGCCAAGCGCACCCAGCCGCCTTTTGCCGCTTCCGCGATGGACGGTTATGCCGTGCGCGCCGACGATGTCGCCGCCCCGCCGGCCGAACTGCGTGTCATCGGCACATCCGCCGCCGGTCATCCGTTCGGGGGGGCGCTTGGCGCGGGCGAAGCTGTCCGCATCTTCACCGGCGCATCGGTGCCCGCCGGCGCCGACACCGTCATCATCCAGGAAAACACGCAAGCCGATGACAACAGCGTTACCATCGAAAAGGGCGAAGCCAAAGGGCGGCACATCCGTGTCGCCGGCCTCGATTTCAGGGAGGGTGATGTCCTTTTGAAGCGCGGCACGGTGCTCGGGCCGCAGCAATTGTCGCTTGCCGCCTCGATGAACCATGCCCGTCTGCCGGTCTACGCCCGACCGAAGGTGGCGTTGATCGCGACCGGTGACGAACTGGTCATGCCGGGCGAGACTCTGCACGACGGCGCAATCATCGCCTCCAACACTTTCGGCATCGCCGCAATCATCGAGGCGGCTGGTGGCGAGGTGCTTGACATGGGTCCGGAAACAGAGATCGTCGAGGACGACGCCGAGACGCTGACCACCGCCTTCGTCAAGGCGATGGCGGCCGGTGCACGGCTGATCGTCTCCACCGGCGGCGCTTCGGTCGGCGACCACGATCTGATCAAGCCGGTACTGCTCTCGCTCGGCGCGAAGTTCGATTTCGAGAAACTCGCCATGCGCCCGGGCAAGCCGCTGATCTGCGGCCATATCGACCGCGACGGCGACACCGTTCGCGTCATGGGCCTTGCCGGCAATCCGGTGTCGAGCCTGGTCGCCGCCCATGTTTTCGTGCGCCCGCTCGTCTCGCTGCTCGCCGGCCGGCCCGCGCAGACGGCAAGGCCGGTCTCCGCCGTGCTCGGTTGCGCCCTGCCGGCCAATGACGAGCGCGAGGACTATGTGCGTGCCTCCGCCACACGCCGCGACGATGGCACGCTGGTGGTCGAACCCCTGCCCGTGCAGGACAGTTCCATGCTTGCCTTTCTGGCGCGCGCCGACGTTCTGCTGATCCGTCCGGTCAGGGCGCCCGAAGCCGCCATGGGCGATCCCTGCAAGGTTATCCTGCTGCGCGAAATCTGAGACAATTCAAGGCTTTCACATTTTGTTCTTGCGGAACATGTCGCGAACATGTTAATTATGTTCGTGATTTGTTTCAGTTGTCCCACGGGTTACTCCGTACGGCGGGGCAATTGGCGGCGAATGAACCGGTACTTTCATGAAGCCAGCCCTGCATGCCGGCCCTGCATGAAGGAAACTGGCTGCGAGGAACGGCCCTGTTGTTGCCTTGTTGCGAAAGGCGGGGCCAGGGAGAACAAATATGCTGACCCGCAAACAGCACGAACTGCTCATCTTCATCCACGAACGCTTGCAGGAGGAAGGCGTGCCGCCGTCCTTCGATGAAATGAAGGATGCGCTCGACCTGAAATCGAAATCCGGCATCCACCGCCTGATCACGGCGCTGGAGGAACGCGGCTTCATCCGCCGCTTGCCCAATCGTGCGCGGGCGCTCGAAGTCATCCGCCTTCCCGAGGGCTATGGCGCCGAACAGGCTCCGCGGGCAAGCGAGCGCCCGCGCGGTTTCTCGCCCAGCGTCATTCGCGGCGATCTCGACCGCGCGCCGGCCGAACCGCGCGAGACCGGGAGGCCAAGTCCTGCCAGCATCGAAGACGGCGAGGTTTCCATTTCCATTCCGGTGATGGGCCGCATCGCCGCCGGCGTACCGATCTCCGCCATCCAGGACCATACGCATAACGTATCGGTACCACCCGACATGATCGGCCTGGGCACGCACTATGCGCTGACGGTGAACGGTGATTCCATGATCGAGGCCGGCATATTCGACGGCGACACTGCGATCATCCGCCAGACCAATTCGGCCGAAGCCGGTGACATCATCGTCGCCCTCGTCGATGAAGAGGAAGCGACGTTGAAACGGCTGCGCCGCAAGGGTGCCTCCATCGCGCTGGAAGCGGCCAATCCGGCCTACGAGACCCGTATCTTCAGCCAGGACCGCGTCAAGGTACAGGGCCGGCTGGTTGGCCTGATGAGACGTTACTGATCGGGCTGCCGGCTTTCTGCCAGTCCTGCTGGTCATTGGTTCTGCTCCTGCGGGACCCTCTCTTGCAGATTCCATGGCCGTCTTCCGGATTGCCGTGACGCCTCGACCGTGTATGCCGATTTTCCACTCCCTTGCCGCGCGATCCGGATCGCCTGGCTGCCGCCGGTCTCGAAATCCTTGCGCTTCAAAACGACAGCCGGCCAGCGCTCATTTCCACGAATTTTGGGGCAGTGCAGCCATCTCAGTCGCGGCATCAACAGGATATCGGCTTTTGCGCAGGCCTGAGGCAGAAGATCGGGATCGTAGACCACATGCAGGACCTGCCCGCCCTGTAGCCGCACCACACACAGGTCGCGGTCGCAGCGCTCATCGATCATCCCTTCGCTTTTTCCCGCGATGCCTTGCGACCAAGCCCTCAGCCAGATATCGGTGACGAAAGCATTGCGGCGCGGATAGAGTGGCACCAGCCTGCCTTGCCCGTCCGCCACGGCAACCGTTCTTCCATCCTCCGCCGCCAGTATATCCGGCGTGGTGCCGGAGCCTGCCAGCAAGGGCAACATGGCGAGTGGCGCAAGTCCCGCAAATCGCAATTTCGTTCGGAGCAGGGTCAAGAACACCAGCCCGCAAGCGCCCGCATAGAGCAGCGTTACCGGCTGTACGCCCGTCACCCCGGCCATGCCGAAGCCGTTGACCCAGTTTGAAATCGCCACCATGCGCTCGATGCCAAAGCCGAGCACGCTCAGAAAGGGCTGTTCCAGCCCATAGGGCATGGCAAGCGTTGAAATCAGCGCGAACGGCATCACCAGGGTTGTCACCACCGGCATGGCGAGCGCGTTGGCCAGCAAGCCGAGCGGCGCGACACGATGGAAATGCCATGCCGCGAACAGACCCGTCGCCAGCCCCGCGATCAGGCTGGTGAAGAGGATGCCGCCCAGATAGGTGGGCACGAAGCCAGCCATGCGCGCCAGCCTGCCGACATGCGGATCGGCGCTGACACGCAAGCGGCGCCAGTTGCGCTCCCGCAATGCCTGATAGGCGGCCACCAGCGCCGCGGCCGCCGCGAACGACATCTGGAAGCCCGGCTCCAGAATGCTTTCCGGCGACAGGGTGAGAATGAGAAAGGCGGCGATGGCGACATTGCGGATGGTTACCGCCCGCCGGTCGGCCAGCGCCGCCGTCAGCATGACCGCGATCATCACCCAGGCGCGCTGCGTGGCGACCGACGCCCCGGAGATCGTGAGATAGGCCGTCGCCGCGGCCAGACCCGCCCCCGCCGCCCATTTGGCGATCGGACGACTGAGCGTCAGTGCCGGCGACCATGCCAGCAGCCAGCGCAGGCCCCACACCACGGTGAGCGCGACCAGCGCCATGTGCAGGCCGGAAATGGCGAGCACATGCGCCAAGCCGGACTGGCGCAGGCTTTCGGCCGTTTCCCCGTCAATGCCGCTGCGGTCTCCGGTGATCAGTGCCGTCGCGATATCGCCCGGCTCACCCGGCAAGCCTGCCCGTATCCGTCTGCCGATCGCCTGGCGCAGCGTGTTGAGGTCGATCCGCCACTTTTCGTACCAGGCGGGCTGGATCGCCGTTTTGCCCTCATGTGGTGCGCCGAGGAAGAAGCCGGTGCCGCCCAGCCGGTCGAAGCGGGCGAAGAAGTTGAAATCGTAGCCGCCTGGATAGGCAGGGCCGTTGATCGGCATGATCCGCGCCTTGCCGGCGATCGGTTGGCCGGGCGAGTAGGGCCGCTTGCCGGCCGATGCCGACAGCCGGATGCGCTCGGGCAATTTGCTTCGGTCGATTCCTGCAATCTTGATCGGGCGGATGAGATAGCGCGACGAACCTCTGGAATTGCGGTCGCTCTCCAGCACCAGCCCGGTGATTTGCGCCGTCACCTGATGTTCGATCACAGGCGCGGAAACCGTCCATGTGCGCAATTGCGCCGTTCCCATCCCGGCGAGATACAGCGTGACGGAAACCAGCACGAGCCAGGTTGCACCTCTCGTCTGCAATCGCCATGCAACGCCACCCAATACTGCCGCACTCGTCCACACCACCAACGCCACCGGTTCGGAGGGAATGGCGAAATAGGTCAGGATGCCCAGGCCGAAAAAGACCGGTACGAAATTGAAAAGACTGCCGGTTTCGCGTTCATACGCAAAGGCGCGGGCGAATGCTTCGCCAAGGTCGAGCCGTGACTGCGACACGCGCAGAACAATGCGGCGCAACCTGCCTGGCGCAAATTCGCCGGCGCGAAGCCGTGCGTGCTGGCGTGACGGCAGTTCGGGACGGCGGACGCGCCCCGCTGTTTCGTCCCGTCCTTGCGTTTCTTCGATGTCGGTTGGTTCGGACATCGTCCCCGCTCCGTCCGGCCCTGTTCCACTCGACCTTGTCAACTGCTGGCGCGGCACTTGCCCAGCCGGGTAAACATGCTACATCAGCGCGCAATCAATCGCCAAAGACAAGCGCCGCGACCTGTCTCCTCGCCTGCGCCATCTCTATGAACAGGATCCCATGACTTCGAAGGTCGTCACCCGATTTGCCCCCTCGCCCACCGGTTTCCTGCATATCGGCGGCGCGCGCACCGCGCTGTTCAACTGGCTTTATGCCATGGGCCATGGCGGCAGGATGCTGCTCAGGATCGAGGATACCGACCGCGAGCGTTCGACCCAGGCCGCCGTCGACGCCATTCTCGACGGGCTGTCCTGGCTCGGTATCGAATGGGACGGCGACCCGATCTCGCAATTTGCCCGCGCCGAACGTCATCGCGAAGTCGCCGAACACCTGCTTGCCGAAGGCAAGGCCTATTACTGCTTCGCCACACCCGAGGAACTGACCGAGATGCGCGAGAAGGCGCGCGCGGAAGGCCGCCCGCCGCGCTATGACGGGCGCTGGCGCGACCGCGACCCCTCCGAAGCGCCGCCAGGCGCAAAGGGCGTGATCCGCATCAAGGCGCCGCAGGACGGCGAAACCATCGTCAACGATAAGGTCCAGGGCAGGATTGCCTTTCCGAACAAGGATCTGGACGACTTCATCCTGCTGCGTTCCGATGGCACGCCGACCTATATGCACGCCGTCGTCGTCGACGATCACGACATGGGAGTCACCCACATCATCCGTGGTGACGATCACCTGACCAATGCCGGGCGCCAGACCCTGATCTACAACGCGCTCGGCTGGGACATACCGGTCATGGGCCATGTGCCGCTGATCCATGGGCCGGACGGCGCCAAATTGTCCAAGCGCCACGGTGCACTCGGCGCTGAAGCCTATCGCGCCATGGGCTATCTGCCCGAGGCATTGCGGAACTATCTCGTCCGGCTCGGTTGGGCGCATGGCGACGACGAGATCATGTCCACCGAGCAGATGATCGAATGGTTCGGCTTCGACGGGCTGGGGCGGGCGCCGGCGCGGTTCGACATTGCCAAGCTGCAGGCGCTGAACGGCCACTATATCCGCCATGCCGATGACGACTATCTCGTGACGCGCATGCTCGACATCCTGCCCGACGTGAAAGGCGGCGAGGCGATGGCGCGCGATCTCGATTCGGAAAGATACCACCAGCTCATCGCCGCCATGCCGGGGCTGAAGGAGCGCGCCAAGACCGTGCTCGACCTGATCGACGGTGCAGCTTTCCTGTTTGCGCGCGCGCCGCTCGATCTGGACGAAAAGGCGGCCGCATTGCTCGACCACGAAACACGCGAACTTATCGGCGAACTGATCCCGATCCTCGAAAATCTGCCGCAATGGGATGCCGAATCCACCGAAAAGGCGGTGCGCGACTATGCCGAAAGCCGTGAATTGAAGCTCGGCAAGGTCGCCCAGCCGCTGCGCGCCGCGCTGACCGGAAAGACGGTTTCCCCACCCGTTTTCGACGTGCTGGCCGTGCTCGGACGCGACGAAAGCCTGGAAAGGCTCACCGATCAGGCCCGTGCCGCCTGAACGGCCCGATTTGCGTGCCAAATGGCGCGATATCTGCCCATCAGGTTAGCCCTGTCACCGGCGCAGTTGACCCTGCGGCGACTTGTGCAAACGCCCCAAATGCGATAGCTCTTTCGCAGCCGCGATAGCTTTTGTGCAACGCAGCATGACGGCCCCTCCCCCAGTTGGCGGTTTGCTGAATTTCAAGTCGAAGGCGCCATTCGGTTCGACCTGTTCAAGGACCGAAACGGGAGGGATGGGCACAATAATGGAAGGGATTGGGATCATGGCGGACAGAACAGCGAAACTGACCATCGGCGACGACAGTTGGGAATTTCCGGTCCGCTCAGGAACCATGGGCCCCGAGGTCGTCGATATTTCGAAACTCTACGGCAGTTCCGACCGGTTCACCTATGATCCGGGCTTTACCTCCACCGCTTCTTGCGAATCCGAGATCACCTTCATCGACGGCGACAAGGGCGTCCTGTTGCATCGCGGCTACCCGATCGAGCAGCTCGCCGAACATGGCGACTTCCTGGAGACCTGCTACCTGCTGCTTTACGGCGACCTGCCGAACCAGGTCGAGAGCGACGATTTCCACAAGCGCGTGATCAACCACACCATGGTGCACGAACAGATGCAGTTCCTGTTCCGCGGTTTCCGCCGCGATGCGCACCCCATGGCGGTCATGTGCGGCGTCGTCGGCGCCCTGTCGGCCTTCTATCACGACTCCACCGATATTTCGGACCCGCACCAGCGCATGGTCGCCTCGATCCGCATGATCGCCAAGATGCCGACCATCGCGGCCATGGCCTACAAATACTCGATCGGCCAGCCCTTCATCTATCCGCAGAACGATCTCGATTATGCGGCGAATTTCCTGCGCATGTGTTTTGCGGTTCCCTGCGAGGAATACGAGGTCAGTGAGGTCAAGGCGCGTGCCATGGACCGCATCTTCATCCTGCATGCCGATCATGAGCAGAATGCCTCGACCTCGACCGTGCGCCTTGCCGGTTCCTCGGGCGCCAATCCGTTCGCCTGCATCGCCGCCGGCATCGCCTGCCTGTGGGGGCCGGCCCATGGCGGTGCCAACGAAGCCGCACTCAACATGCTCGAGGAGATCGGCACGGTCGACCGCATTCCCGAATTCGTCGCCCGCGCCAAGGACAAGGACGATCCGTTTCGCCTGATGGGCTTCGGCCATCGTGTCTACAAGAATTACGATCCGCGCGCGCGCATCATGCAGAAGACCTGCCACGAAGTCCTGGGCGAACTCGGCATCAACGACAATCCGCTGCTCGAAGTGGCGATGGAACTGGAGAAGATCGCCCTTTCCGACGAGTATTTCATCGAAAAGAAGCTCTATCCGAATATCGATTTCTATTCCGGCATCACGCTGAAGGCGATGGGTTTTCCGACGACCATGTTCACCGTATTGTTCTCGCTGGCGCGCACCGTCGGCTGGATCGCGCAGTGGAAGGAGATGATCGAGGACCCCCATCAGCGTATCGGCCGTCCCCGCCAGCTCTATACCGGTGCGACGACCCGCGAATATGTGCCCATCGAAAAGCGCTGATACGCCTCACATCAAGGCAAAAACAGAATGGCCGCCCCGAAGGCGGCCTTTTTGTTGGTTGGCCCTGCACCGCTAATTGGCCGGAACTCCGCAGCCATTGCCCGTGACCATGCCGAGCGTGCCGTCGGGGTTGATGAACAGGACGTAGGAGAGCCTTCCATTGACCTTTTTAAGCGTGATCAGCAGTTGGCCGCCACTGCTCTGGTTGTAGATCTTGACCTTGTGGGTGCCGAAGCCTGGTATAAAAACCCCTTTTGCCGCCGCGCCTGCCCGGACGTTGATTTGCCTCTTGGCGACCAGTTCGATCGGATCGAACTCGTTGTAGAACTTGAGTCGGAGATTGACCGGGGAGCAATTGTAAACACTGATTGCCTTTGCCGGTGACGCGCTACCGATGACAATCGCCGCCACGCCAAGCGTTACGAGCTTTCCCAACCGCTTATTCATTTCCAATTCTCCCTCCGGTCCATTCCGCCGGTGTCCGACATTCCGGCGTTCACTTTAGCCCCTGATCTGTCTTTCCCTTCGCCACGGCAAGGATCGCACGCGCCGCCAGGATACCGGAAGGTTCCTGCGTTTTCATCGCCTGCGCCATCCGTTCGAAGCCTTGAAGTTGCGCCTGTCTTGCCATGCTGTCACGCATCAGTTCTTCGAGCGCGCGGGCCAGCCAGCCCGGACGGATCATATCGCCGACACGCTCGGGCAGAAAGGTTTCGTCGGTGATCAGATTGGGCAGCGCCGCCGACCAGCCGGTGATCAGGTGGCGCACGAGATGCATCAGCCAGTCGAGCCTGTAGATCGAGACCATGGGGATGCGGTGAAGCGCCAGTTCGAGCAGAACCGTGCCGGAGGCGGCAAGCGCGGCGTCGGCATCCGCAAAGGCTTCGTTTTTCGCCGCCTCGCCCGAGATGACTTCCGGCTTGACCGGCCAGGATGCCACCGCCCTTTCGATTTCGGCTTTGAGATGCGGTACCGCCGGCAGCACGGCGCGGAATGTCGCGCCATGTTCTTTCGACCTTTTATCCATGATCGCTAGCGTATCGCGGATATCCGGCAGCAGCAGTTTGACTTCGCTTCGCCTTGATCCGGGCAGCACCAGCAGCAGCGGATCGTCTGCAGGCTTCATCCTGTCGCCGGGTGCTACATCACCAAGGCGGCTTGCCAGCGGATGACCGACATAGCTCGCTGCCGGCCCGCCGAGTTCGGCAAGCACGTTCGGCTCGAAGGGCAGCAAGGTCAGCACATGGTCGATGATGCCCCGCATGGCGCTCGCCCTGCCCGGCCGCCACGCCCACACGCTCGGGCAGACATATTTGACGATCTTCAGATCCGGCAATCTAGCGCGCACGCGCTTTGCCACACGCAGGTTGAAATCGGGACTGTCGATCAGAACGAGCACGTCCGGCTTCGTGGTGACGATGTCGTCGGTGACTTGGCCAATGCGCCTTATCAGCGTGGGTATGCGGGCTACGACGCCGGCAAGCCCCATCACCGAAATATCCGAGATGTCAAAAAGACTGGAAAGACCCAGTTTCTGCATGCGTGGGCCGGCGAGCCCACGAAATTGCGCATCGGGCGCAATCCGGCGCAGGGCTTCGGCCAATTCGGCACCCAATACGTCACCGGAGGCTTCGCCGACCACCAGATAGGCTGTGATCGCTTCAGCCATCGTCGCCGAGCTCCCCGGCCTCCACGCCATAAAGATAAAGACCGGCCGAGCGCGCGGCTTCCAGCGTCTTTTCGCGTTCGAGGATGATCGAATGGCCTGCCTCCAGCGCTATGCCCTTCAGGCCCGCTTTGGCGGCTGCTGCCACGGTGCGCGGCCCGATCGCCGGCAGATCGGCGCGATCGTCCTGCCCCGGCTTCATCGTCTTGACCAGAACGCCGTTCTTGCCTTCTTCCGGCATGCGGCCGACCTTGCGCATGCGCACCACGCGCGCCAGCATTTCGTCGGTGCCTTCGGCGGCCTCCACCGCAACCACGCGGCCACCCTCGGCGATCGCCGCCTGGCCGATGTCGAGATGGCCGACCGCCTTGCAGGCCGAGAAGGCGCGGCGGATATTGAGGAAATCCTTCGCTCCCGGCTTTCGCCCGACCATCGTACCGGCAGCAGCCAGCAATTGCGGTGCGATCTGGTGTGCGCCGACGACGCTGATCCCATGCTTTTCGAACAGCTTGATCGTGCCGGACAGCACCGTATTGTCGCCACCGAGCATGAAGATCAGCACCTGCGGCAGCGCCTTGACCCCGCCCCAGTCGAGTTTGAGTGCGGAAACTTCAGGCCGTCGATGGATGCCGCCGGCAAAGACCGCTTCCTTGATGCCGCGATCCCTCAACAGGCGAAAAAGCCGGCCGAGCTGGCCCCAGGAAATGATTTCGCCGGGAAAGGCGCGAATGCGTTTTTCCGCCTCGCCTTCGATGCCGATCATGTAGGGGTGGCGTCCGGCTTCGACCGCGCCCTGGGCGATCTCGAGCGGCAACGAACCGTAACCGCAGATTATGGCGAGGTCCGGTTGGTAACCGGCAGGCACGCGTCCCGTCCAGTGTTCGCCCGCCGCGCCAGCCATGGCCAAACCCTAGGCCTCGCTCTCGTCGCGCCCCGGCGTGCAGATGGAGCGTTTGCCACCCAGACGGATAAAATCGAGAATCTCGTGTACCGCCTGATGCTGGTCGAATTCGGCAGCGACATCCTCGACGCGTTCGCGCAGGCTTCCCTCATCGGCAAACAGCGCCCGATAGGCGCGGCGTACCGTATGGATGTCCTCTCGCGAAAAACCGCGCCGCTGCATGCCGACAATGTTGAGGCCTGACAGATGCGCCCGGTTGCCCAGTGCCATGCCATAGGGAATGAGATCGTTTTCCAGTCCCGACAAGCCGCCGACAAAAGCATGCGCGCCGATGCGCGCGAACTGGATGACGGCTGCCCCGCCGCCAATGATGACATAATCACCGATGGTGACATGGCCGGCCAGCAGCACGCCGTTCGAAAAGATGACATGATCTCCGACAATGCAGTCATGCGCGACATGGGAATTGGCGAGGAAAACGCAATGGTTCCCGACCACCGTTTCGGACCGGTCTCCCGCCGTGCCGGGATTCATCGTCACGCCTTCGCGGATGATGCAGTCCGTACCAATGGTGAGCGTATTGTCTTCGCCCTGATATTTGAGGTCCTGCGGCTCATGTCCGATGGCCGCAAAGGGGAAGATGCGGGTGCGCGCGCCGATGCTTGTATTGCCCGTAACGACGGCGTGCGATTTCAGCTCGACATGGTCGCCGAGCGCGACATCGGGACCGACATGGCAAAAAGGGCCGATACTGACCCCGGATCCAAGCTTTGCCCCGTCCTCGATGATGGCGGTGGGATGGATGGTCATTCCGGCTTCTCCTCCGGGTCGACCATCATCGCGCTGATCAGCGCCTCGGCGACCTTGGCGCCTTCAACATAGGCCACGCAGTCATATTTGAAGATATTGCCGCGCTGGCGCCGCTTCTCCACCTCGATTTTGAGTACGTCGCCCGGCACGACCGGCTTGCGGAACTTCGCACCGTCGATCGTCATGAAATAGACAAGCTTGCGCGCGCCCATCAAATGCCGGTTGGCGACGATCGCGCCACAGGTCTGCGCCATGGCTTCCACGATGAGCACGCCAGGCATGATTGGTTCGCCTGGAAAGTGACCGTTGAAATGCGGCTCGTTGAACGTGACGTTCTTGATCCCCGTCGCCCTGTTGTCCTCGTCGATGTCGACGATGCGGTCGATCAGCAGAAACGGATAGCGATGCGGCAGCAGCTTGAATATTTCGATGATCGAAATCTGGTCGAGTGTTTCGCTCATTCGGTCTTGTCCCCGCCGCTTTTCGACTTCGCAACCATCGACTTGAGCATCATGTTCATTTTCACCCAGTCGCGTACGGGCATGGCCGGCGTGCCGATGACCTTGGCGCCCGGCTCGAGGTTCATGTTGACCCCGGATCCTCCCCCGATTTGAGCGCCGTCTCCGACCTTGATGTGTCCAACTATACCTGTTTGCCCGGCCACCACCACGTAATCGCCCAAAGTGGCGCTGCCGGCGACACCCGCAAGGCCGACAATGATGCAATGGCGGCCGATCACGACGTTATGGCCGATCTGCACCAGATTGTCGATCTTGGTACCCTCACCGATTACCGTGTCGCGATTCGATCCCCTGTCGACAGTCGAATTGGCGCCGATCTCGACATGATCCTGGATGATGACCCGGCCGATTTGTGCAACCTTGCGGTGACCACCGGGCCCCATGGCGAAGCCGAAACCGTCCTGGCCTATGCGCACACCCGGGTGCAGGATGACATGATCGCCGACAAAGGCATGCAGCACGGAAGCATTGATGCCGACCGTCGTGTTGCGGCCGATCTGCACATTGGCTCCGATGACCGCACCGGCAAGAACGTGGCTGCCACGCCCGATGGCGGCACCCTCGCCGATGACCGCACCGGCCTCGACGATCACATTGCTTTCCAGCTTTGCGCTTTCGGCGACGAAGGCATGAGAGGAAACCCCGGTCTCGCCGGTCACCGGCTGCGGCCGGGCCGCGGTCGGAAAAAGCAGCGAAAGTGCAGTGGCATAGGCCTTGTAAGGCTGGCTGTGCACAAGGATCTCGACCCTTTTGGGAACCCGGTCGGCGTATTTTTCATGACAGAAGACGGCGGTCGCGCCCGTCTGCTCCAGATGCGGCAGATATTTCGGATTGTCGATGAAGGAAATGCTGTCCTTGGGAGCAGCCTCCACCGGGCCGGCGGTCGCAATCACCTTCTGTGCTGCCTGGCTGTTGAGAAGCGTCGCACCAGTGGCGGCGGCGATTTCCTCCAGACTGCGGGGCTTGGGATCGAAAAAACTGGGATGCGTCATCACGCAAATTCTTTTCCGTTCAGGGAGGGAAGCCTTGAATTCCACTTCCCGTTCGAGAGCACTAGAGCAATTTCAGGAAAAGTGAAAACCGGTTTTCATCGGGGATTGCGTAACAACAAACAGCTGAACCCGCCAGAATCAATGACCGACAGCAACCTGGTTTCGAAACGGCGTCGATTCCCGGGCGCCGCCCCGGCATGGTCAGCCGGACGGCATCTAGAAGGCGGTGCTGATACCGAAGTTGAACTCCTGGACCCTGTCCCACGGCGCCCTTGAGAACGGGAACGCATAGTCGAAGCGCAGCGGACCGAAGGGCGAGAGCCAGATCACCGACACACCCGCCGCCGCCCTGATCGGATTATCGTCAAGGTGTCCGGTTGTTGCTGTCGGGTTGGCCGTCAGGATTGCGTTTCGGCTTGCCGAATCGAGCCCCCACAATTGGCCCGCATCGACAAAGAACCCACCGCGGATGCCCATGGAATCCGGGAAATAGGGCATCGGGAACGTAACCTCGGCCGTCGCATTCCAGTAATACATGCCGCCCAGCGCATCGCCGGTCATGGGGTCGCGCGGTCCAAAACCGTAATTGTCGAAACCCCTGATATAACGGCTGCCCTGATAGAAATTGTCGCTCGCACGGTAGGAGCCCGATCCGGCATAGATGACATTGGCGCCTGCTCTTGCCCGTAGCATGCCCACCAGATCGGCTTCTTCCGACAGTGTGGCGTAGCTTACAGCGGCCCCCTGGGTGGTAAAGTATCCAGCATCACCGCCTGCCCCGTAGAAATCCTGGCGGAAGGTCAGATAGTCGCCCTCGTGCGGATTGGTGTCCGTATCGAGGGAATTGTAGGTGAGCAGATAGCCGAAGCCGGATTTGGTCCATGAGGTTGGGGCGAAGGGAGGAGCCAATGCCGCGGACAGTTCGCTCTGGAAGTCACCCTGAATACCATCATGGTTGCCGTTGGGAGGATCGAGCCGGTATGCCGGAATGACGGTGTCCTGGTTGTTATAGGTATAGTAGACATTGGCAGACAGATTGTCCGTGATCGGAATGCCGAACCGGATGACGGCGCTTTGTGAATTGATACCATATTCACGGTTATTGCTGGCATCACTGCTGGAAGCTGTGAGGTCGAATCCCGCGGACATTCGGTAGCCAAGGAAATAGGGCTCGGTGAAGCTCAGCGTATAGTCGGTGTCAGTCGTGCCGAAACCGGCTGCGACCTTGAGATACTGGCCTCGCCCAAGGAAGTTCTTCTCCTCGAACGAAATCTCGGCCAGCACGCCCGAGGTGGTCGACCAGCCTCCGCCGACTGAGAATTCGCCCGTTGCCTTGTCGACGACGTGCACGACAACGACCACTCGGTCCGGGGCATTGCCGGGACGGGTTGTTATGTTGACCCGCTCGAAGAAACCGGTGGCCTCCAGTCGGCGTTTCGCCTTCTGCAGCAGGACCTGGTTGAGGGCGTCGCCTTCCGAAATGTCGAATTCGCGTCTGATAACATGCTCACGGGTGCGGTCGTTGCCGATGATGGTGATCTGCTGGATGTAGACGCGTGGCCCCTGGTCGATCTGGTAGGTCACATCGATCACGCCGGTGTCGAAGTCGCGGTTTCCGCGTGGCGTAACCTGCACGAAGGCATAGCCTTTCTCGGCCACCGCCTCGGTCAGTGCCACCACCGAACTCTCGACTTCCTTCGCGCTGTAATGCTTGCCAGATACCGTCTTGAGCAGGGGGTATAGCGCGTCTCCGTCGATCTCGGAAATGGAATTGTCGATGGTCACATTGCCGAAAGTGTAGCGCTGCCCCTCATCGACGGAAATCGTGATGAAGTAGGCATTTGCCTCCGCATCAAAATTCACGTCCGTGGAGAGGATCTGAAAATCGGCGTATCCGTTATTGTAATAAAACAGCCGCAACTTCTCTTCGTCGGCGCTCAGCTTTTGCTGGTCGAAGACGTCATCGGTTTTGAGCCAGCTCAGAAAATTGGACTGCTTGGTGTCCAGTACGTCGTGCAACCGGCGCGCGCCGAAGGCATGGTTGCCCACGAAACTGATGCTGCGAATCTTTGTCTTGTCGCCCTCGTTGATGCGGAAAACAACATTCACGCGTTTGTTGGCGAGCGGTACGATCTCGTAGGTGACGGTGGCGTCCTTGCGGCCAACGCGGGCATAAGCTTCCAGGATGCGGTCGACATCGGCGGTAACCCGGTCCTGCGAATAGGGCGAGCGTGGGCCTGTCTGCACGATCGAGGCCAGCCCTTCATCCTTCAGGCGCTTGTTGCCTTCGAAGAATACCTCGTTGACGATGCCGCTCTCATCGACCTCGACAACCAGCGTATTGCCGGACTGATAGATCGACACATCGGCAAACAGCCCGGTCGTATAGAGCGACTTGACCGACTCGTCGATATCGATGTTCGAAAACGGCTTGCCGGGCTTGATCGTCAGATAGGTGATGATCGTGTCGGCATCCATGCGCGAGTTCCCGCGCACATCGATCTTGCTGACGACCGCCGCGGATGCCTGCTCGACCCCGACTGTCGAAACAAGAACAAAGGCCGTTGCCGGCAATATCGCCAGATACGCCGCCGCAGCAACCGCCCTGAATACTCTAACCATCGGAACCATGCGTGAGTGCGTCTTTTCTGTATGCCCGTGTCTGCCCGGTCGTTTCATTCGGCGAGTGTCGCGTTTTTCACGCTTGTTATTCCGTCCGTCATTGTGCCCCCTCGCCATTCCGGTCGATTAAGCCCGTACAACGCTTTCCCGTCTCAAACGAGGCGAAAAACGGGCATAACCCAAACAGCACGAAACCAGAATCCGGCATCGTTAACGAATCTTTTACAGGCTTTTGAAACCCGCGCAACCATTGGTGAATAAACAATTTTATCATTGTCTCAACATGTTGCAGTTTGGCCATTGCAATTGTACGGCATGGTTAATGTGCCCTTACCGCCATGGATCGCAGGGATTGAATCTGAATGGTTTTTTCGCCCGTCAGAAAAAAAGCTGGGTAACGTCGTTCCAGGTCGCGAACACCATCATCATCAAGACGATCGCAAAACCAATTCTGAAACCTATCTCCTGGGCGCGTTCGCTCAGGGGGCGTCCGCGTATGGCTTCGATGGCATAGAACACGAGATGGCCGCCATCGAGCAGCGGGATGGGAAACAGATTCAGCAGCCCGATCGATACCGACAACAGTGCCGCCAGGTTGATCAGCGCACCGACGCCGAGCGTGGCGACATCGCCCGATACTTTGGCGATCCGAAGCGGTCCGCCAAGCTGGTCGGCCGACTGGCGTCCGGTGATGATGTCGCTGATATAGCCGAAAGTCCGCGCGACGATGAACCAGGTTTCCTTGACGGCTTCGACGACGGCGTTGCCCGGGCCGTAGCGCTCGATGCGCAGATTGGCTTCCTTCGAATCATTGGCCATGCCGACGAAGCCGATCTTCTGCTTGTTGCCGAAACGGTCGGTGCGCTCCGTCAGCTTGGGCGTGATCGGGATCGTTATTTCCTCGCCCTGCCGATCGACGACGAAAGACAGTTGCCGCCCCGGACTTGGCGCCACCAGCCGGGGGATGTCGGTGAAGGATTCGATTTTCGTGCCGTCAATGCTGCGCACGATGTCGCCGGCTTCGAATCCGGCCTGTTCGGCAGGGCTGCCCGCCTGGACACTTGTGATCACCGGATCGGTGATTACGCGCCCCAGGATCATGAAGCTCAGCGAGAAGATGACGATCGCCAGGACGAAATTGGCGATCGGACCGGCCGCCACCACCGCCGCGCGCCGCGCCACCGGCTTGTGAATGAAGCTGACTGCCTTTTCCGCCTCGCTCATCGCAGCCGCCTTTGCCATGTCCGGCGCCGATGCTTCATTGATGTCGCCGAAAAATTTGACGTAGCCGCCCAGCGGTATCGCCGACACCCTCCACCGTGTGCCGAGCCTGTCATCGAAGCCCCACAATTCGGGGCCGAATCCGATCGAGAAGGCTTCGACCTTCACGCCGTTCCAGCGCGCAACCAGGAAATGGCCAAGCTCATGAAAGAAAACGACAATCGTCAGTACGACAAGAAACGGAACGGCGTAGGAGAGAAAGCCGTAGCCCGGCAAATTCGATAGAAATTCCATGTCTGTCCCGTCCCGATTCAAGGCCTGCCCGGCGCACCGCGCGCCCTTTTCAAGGCCCATATCATGGCAGGATAAAGGCGGCAAACAGACCGCGCGCCGCACCGCCCGGCACCAATGCCACGCCCGAAACCAATGAGCCGGCGAGCCATGCCGCGACGGAAGTCGTTATCAACCCGTCGATGCGGTCGAGCATGCCGCCATGTCCTGGAATGATGTGCCCTGAATCCTTCTTGCCGAAACGACGCTTGATCCAGGATTCAAGCAGATCGCCCATTTGGGATACGATGGAAAGTGCGACGAAGAGCATGACCGCCGTAGCCGAAAGCACATAGCCCGACAGATACAGGATTGCGCTTGCCGCGATAATCGATCCGGCGATGCCGCCGAAGAAGCCGGCCCAGGTCTTGTTCGGCGAAATCGCCGGCGCCAGCTTCGGTCCGCCGATCGCCCTTCCGGCGAAATAGGCTGCCGTGTCGGCGCCCCACACGCAGGCGAAGATCAGGAAAACGGCGTGCAACCCGATCAACTCGCTGCCTCTTGTCGACGCCAGCGCCATGAAGGGCAGGACCGCGTAGGCCAGTCCCGCCGCCCCCCATAGCTGGCGCTTGCGCCATAGATCCGCACCTGCAAGCACGACGAGAACAAAAGCCGACCACAGGGCTGCGGCCATCGGGTTCACGCCAAACCATGCCGCAAGCATGAAGCCATAGCCGCCCGCCGCCGCCCAGAAGGTGCCGGGCGGCAATGCGGGTTTCACCATTGAAAGATATTCATAAAGGACCAGAGCAGCCCCGGCGGCGCACAACAGCGCGAAGGCCAGCCCGCCCTGCCAGGTCAGCGCCAGCACAATGGCGATGAGGACCAACGCCGAAATGACACGCAACACCAGTTCAGGCGGTCCGCCCTGGCGTGACGGACCGTCGCTCAAGAGCCGAGGCCCCGTGATTCCTCGCTCTCGTTGATACCCCCGAAGCGACGCCGGCGCGTGGTGTAACTCTCGATCGCGGCGGCGAGATGGGTTTCGTCGAAATCTGGCCACAGCACGTCGACAAAGACAAGTTCCGCATAGGCCGCCTGCCACAACAGGAAATTGGACAGCCTTTGTTCGCCGCTGGTACGGATGATGAGATCGGGATCGGGTATGCCATGCGTGTCGAGCATGCTTTCGAATTTCGCGGTGTCGATCGCGTCAGGATCGATCGCCCCTTTGGCGGCCATCTTCGCCAGGCGCCTGGCCGCCGAGACGATTTCGCCGCGCGAGCCGTAATTGAAGGCAATGACGAGGGTCTGGCCGGTATTTTCGCTGGTCAGCTTCTCGGCCTCGGTCAGCAGCGGCAGGATGTCGGAAGGAAGCCCTTCCCTTTCTCCGATGATGCGCACACGGACATTGTTGTGATGCAGTTCGGCTAGATCGCGGCGGATAAAGGTCTTCAGCAGCGAGAACAATTCGCCGATCTCGCTGCGCGGCCGCGTCCAGTTTTCCGTGGAGAACGAATACAGGGTCAGATATTCGATGCCCATGTCGCGCGCCGCCCGCGCCACGCGCCGCACTGTTTCGACGCCCTGGTGGTGTCCGCGCACGCGCGGCAGGCCCCGGCGCACGGCCCATCGCCCATTGCCATCCATGATGATAGCGACATGGCGTGGCATCCTTGCCGTGGCTTCATGCGTCATGGACGGTCTTTCTCGTTTGCCCCTGCGTGCCGGTGGCTTCGCAGGGACGGCAGGTCAAACCTGCATGATTTCTTCTTCCTTGTGCGACAGGGTCGAATCGACCGTGCCGATATAGTCGTCCGTCAGCTTCTGGACCTGGTCGGAGAGCGATCTCGCCTCGTCCTGGCCAATGTCGCCATCCTTCTCGGCTTTTTTGAGGTGATCCATGCCATCGCGCCGCACATGGCGGATCGCGACACGGGCATTCTCCGCATAATGATGTGCGACCTTGACGAGTTCCTTGCGCCGTTCCTCGTTCAGTTCGGGCAGCGGAATGCGCAGATTGGTGCCGTCGACAATCGGGTTGAGGCCCAGATTTGAATCGCGGATCGCTTTTTCCACCGCGCCGACGGTACCCTTGTCCCAAACCTGCACGGCGATCATGCGCGGCTCGGGCACGTTGACGGTACCGAGTTGATTGATCGGCATCGACTGGCCATAGGCGTCCACCATGACGCTGTCGAGGACGCTCGCCGACGCACGTCCGGTGCGCAGCCCTGCCAGATCATGTTTGAGGGACTGGATCGCACCATCCATGCGCTTCTTCAATCCATTGAGATCACTGGCGTTTTCCGACATCGTTTCTTCCCTTCCTGCGCTTCTTCATCGGCGCGTTCGTACCCCGTGCGCGGCCCTATTACAGGCGTGCATCAATCAGCGCTGACCGTAGTGCAGCGCCCCTCCCCTTGCAATATTTTCGCAAATTCCCCTTCCTGGTGGATGGAGAAGACGACCACATTGATGCCGGCATCGCGCGCCAGAGAAACGGCTGCCGCATCCATCACGGCAAGCCCCTGTTCGAGTACCTGGCTATGATTGAGCCGGTCGAAACGCTTCGCATGGGCATGCGTGCGAGGATCTTCTGTATAAATGCCGTCGACCTGCGTGCCCTTGAACAGCGCGTCGCAACGCATCTCGCTGGCGCGCAATGCCGCCGCGGTATCAGTTGTGAAGAACGGATTGCCAGTGCCGCCGGCAAAGACGACGACCTTGCCCTCGGCCAGATGATCCTCCAGCCGGCGCTGCGAGAAGGTCTCGCTGATCTGCGGCATGTTGAGGGCATTCAGGACGACGGACGGCACGCCTTCGGCCTCGAGCGCCATGCGCATGGCGAGCGCGTTCATGACGGTGGCCAGCATGCCCATATGGTCGGCCATCACACGGTCGGCGCCCTTGGCCGCCAGCGACACGCCGCGAAAGATGTTGCCGCCGCCGATCACCACGCCGACAACCACGCCCATCTCGGTCGCCTTCTTGATGTCGCGGGCTATTCTCGCGGTGACCTTGGGATCGATGCCGAAGCCGGATTCAGCCATCAACGCCTCACCGGAAACCTTCAGCAACACGCGTTTGTAGACAGGTTGCCTCCTATGTTGCCCGCCATCGTCCCCGCCGTCATCCATGAGATCGCTTCCTGCCAATTCCGACTGCCAGCCGCAGTGAATCAATTGCCGTAAAACCGGCCCCCTCGATACAACAGGGGCGCCCCGTTGTCACGAAGCGCCCCTGCCCTCAATTCCCGCATGACACGAAATTGTATTCCGTTGCACTTATGACTTGCCACTCATCGCAGCGACTTCGGCGGCGAAATCCTCTTCCTCGCCCTTGTCTACGCCCTCGCCCAGCGCCATGCGCGTGAAGCCCTTGAGCGTGATCGGTGCGTCGACACCGGCCTCGGCGTTTTTCAGCGCCTGTTCGACGGTGTTTTCCCCATCGATGACGAAGGTCTGCGACAGAAGCACGCTTTCCTCGTAGAACTTGCGCATACGCCCTTCCACCATCTTTTCGATGATGTTCTCGGGCTTGCCGGATTCGCGCGCCTGTTCGGCGAATACCGCACGTTCGCGTTCGACGATATCGGCGGGGACCTCCTCGCGGGTCGCCGCCAGCGGGTTGGTTGCCGCCACATGCATGGCGACCTGACGGCCGATCGCATTGAGTGCCTGCTTGTCGCCGGACGATTCCAGCGCCACCAGCACGCCGATCTTGCCGAGGCCTTCGCCCGCGGCATTGTGCACATAGGTTGCAACGACGCCGTCGCCCACTTCCATCACCGCCGCACGGCGCAGGTTCATGTTCTCGCCGATCGTGGCGATCGCGTCGGTCACGGAATCGGCCACGCTCTTGTCGCCGCCCTTCAACGTCGCGTTCGCCACGGCTTCGGTCGAACCGTCCGTGCCGAGCGCGGTTGCGGCGATGGCGCGCACCAGATCCTGGAACTGGTCGTTGCGTGCGACGAAATCGGTCTCGGAATTGACCTCGACCACCGCGGCCTTGGCGCCGTCGGCGGCGATGCCGATCAGTCCTTCGGCAGCGACGCGGCCCGATTTCTTCTCGGCCTTGGCGATACCCTTGGCGCGCAGCCAGTCGATGGCTGCTTCCATGTCGCCATGGGTTTCGTTGAGCGCGTTCTTGCAGTCCATCATGCCTGCGCCGGTCTTCTCGCGCAGTTCCTTGACCATGGATGCGGTAATAGTCATCTCGAATGCCTCTCGTCCTTCGCCGGCGAGATTCGCGCCGGCAGATGCGGAGATCAGTCCTCTCCGCGATTCGTGACAGGGTTATTGCCGTACAGCGCTTTTCTTGCGCCGTGCTATTCCCCGGCTGCCAGCGCCTTGGCCTGTCCAATCCAGTCGTCGCGCTCGATGCGGCCCTTGAAGTTCAGCGCGTCATCGACCTTGACAATCTCCTCGGCCGAAAATCCGGCGACCTGATCGAACTTGGTGATGCCGAGCGCATGGAGCTTCTTTTCCAGCACCGGACCGACACCTGAAATCTTCTTCAGATCGTCCGGCTCGCCCTCGGGCGCGGCAAACAGCGGCGCCTGCTCGGCTTCGCCGGTTTCTTCTTCCGCGGCCGGAACTGCATCTGCGACGGGCGTTTCTTCGGCTTCAGCCGGTGCGGCCGGACCTTCTTCGGCCTTGGCCGGTTCGCCAGGTGCTGCTTCGGCCTCCGGAGCGGCTTCGGCCTTGGCCGGTTCGCCAGGTGCTGCTTCAGTCTCCGGAGCGGCTTCGGCTTTGGCCGGTTCGCCAGGCGCTTCTACCGGCTGGGCGGCCGGTTCGGCCGCGGCCTCTTCCTCGGCGGCGAGTGCCGGCTCCACGGGCGCCTCGACGGCGGCACCCAGATCGACACCCGCGCCGCCCTGCTGGCGCGCAATGCCGTCGATCGCCGCCTTGGCGACCAGTTCGCAATAAAGCGCGATGGCGCGCGCGGCGTCGTCATTGCCGGGGATCGGATAGTTGATCGTGTCGGGATCGCAATTGGTGTCGAGCACGGCGACGACGGGAATGTTGAGGCGCCGGGCTTCCTTGACCGCGATCGATTCCTTGTTGGTGTCGACCACGAACAGCAGGTCCGGCGTGCCGCCCATGTCCTTGATGCCGCCAAGCGCGCGTTCCAGCTTGTCGCGCTCGCGCGTCAGCATCAGGCGTTCCTTCTTGGTGAACTGCCCGGCATCGGGGCTGTCGAGAAGCTCCTCGACCTGGCGCAGCCGCTTGATCGAATTGGAAATGGTCGACCAGTTGGTCAGCATGCCGCCGAGCCAGCGCGCATTGACATAATATTGTGCGGAGCGCTTGGCCGCATCCGCGATGATCTCGGAAGCCTGGCGCTTGGTGCCGACGAACAATACGCGTCCGCCGCCGGCCACGACGTCGGAAATCGTCTTCAGCGCCTGATGCATCAGCGGCACCGTCTGCGACAGGTCGATAATGTGGATATTGTTGCGTGAACCGAAAATGTATCGAGACATTTTCGGGTTCCAGCGATGGGTCTGATGGCCGAAATGGCAGCCAGCCTCGAGAAGCTGGCGCATGGAGAAATCTGGCAGCGCCATGGATGTTTGTCCTTTACCGGTTGAACCTCCGCGGGAAATGAACCGCAGTTCCGAAACGAATTGAGGACTGCAGGTCACCGGAACGCTTCGACACGGCCGCAAATCGGCCGCGGTCTTGCCGGCAGTGCCATGGTTTCGACTTCGAAACCCGGAGGCTGGGGCCGGCTCGCGCATGTCCCGCGTGTGGAATGGCCGCGCATATAGGCGAGATTGCCGCCAAACGCAAGGGTACGGGTGCGCGCCGACGCCGCATTGCGGTTTCGTCCTTACACGCGGGACGCAATCTGCCCGCCCGTTTGGTCCTTGCAAACGAATATGACATGGTGCGCCACGCTTGAATCGGCCGACGGGATTGGGTGAAGGAGCAGGTGAATATGCACGGATGGGCAGTGCTCGAACCATGGCGCGAATGGATCGGCCTGTTACTTCTTGCCGCCATGGTGGCGAGTTTCCTGCTTGAAAAGGTGCCACCCGCCGTCACCGCCGCCACCGCCGCCGCGCTTTGCATCGCGCTCGGCTATCTCGACAAGAACGAGACACTCGCCGTCTTTTCCAATTCCGCACCGGTTACCATCGCCGCCCTGTTCGTGCTGTCGGGCGCGCTTGTGCGGACCGGCCTGCTCGCAACCGTCGCAAGGGCAACCGTCAGTCTTGCCGAGACCCGGCCGATTGCCGCGATGACCCTGCTGTTCGGCGGCACGCTCGTCTCCTCGGCCTTCGCCAACAATGCGCCGGTCGTGATCGTGTTGATCCCGGTCGTCATCCGCCTGGCCAGAACGCTCGGCGTCGCTGCCACGCGCCTTTTGATCCCGTTGTCCTATTTCGGCATCCTCGGCGGCACCTGCACGCTGATCGGCACCTCAACCAATCTGCTGGTCGACGGGATCGCCCAGAAGAACGGCATGGCGCCGATGGGGGTCTTCGACATTGCGCCGATCGGCATCGTCGTCGCCATTGTCGGCGCGGCCGCCGTCATCGTGCTGGCCTGGTTCCTGCTGCCCTCGCGCACCTCGATCGGCGAAAACCTCGGGCGCGGTGATCTGCGCTGGATTGCCGAATTGGAGATCGGCCCGGAATCGGATTTCCTCGAAAAGACCGTTCCCGAGATTTCCGACCTCAACCACGAAGGCATGACGGTACTGGGAATAGAGCGCTTCGGAGAAACGATACGCGAGGATTTCGAGGAGACACCATTACGGGTGGGCGATCGGCTGGTCATCCGCGCGCCGCAGGACGAAATCCTGACCCTGTACAAACGCAAGGACGATCGGTTGGGGCCGCGCACCTTTTTCAGGCCGTCCGGCGAGCGCCATCTAGTCGAGGCCATGGTTTCGGCCGAATCCAAACTGCAAGGCCGTACATTGGCGCATGCCGCGCTGCCGAGCCGCTACGGCGTCATGCCGATCGCGGTCTCGCGGCCGCGCCATCTCGCCGGTCCGACCTTTTCGACGAACAGATTGCGGCCTGGCGATCTTATCCTGATGGATCTCGACGAGGCGGGGCTTGCCGCGATGACCAAGGATGCCGGTTTCGTCTACATCTCCGAGCCTGAATCGCGCGCGTTTCAACGCGGCGGCGCGCCGATCGCGCTCGGCGTGCTGACCGCCGTCGTAGCACTCGCCGCGTTCGGCTTCATGCCGATCTCGCTCTTGGCGCTGATCGGCGCGGTCGTCGTGATCGCGGCAGGTTGCATCGAGATCGACGAGGCGCTCGCCTCCATCGACGGGCAATTGCTGGTGCTGATCTATGCCATGCTCGCCGTCGGCACCGGGCTCGAAAACATGGGGTCGCTGTCCTTCGTGGTCGACAGCCTTTCCTCATTTCTGGGTTCGGCCCATCCGGTCGTGGTGCTGGCCGTCCTGTTCGCGCTGACCTCGGTGCTGACCGAGGTAGTCTCCAACAATGCGGTGGCCGTCATCATCACGCCGGTGGCGATCACGCTCGCCAAGACCATGAACATCGACCCGTTGATCTTCGTCTTTGCCGTGATGATCGGCGCCAGCGCCTCCTTCGCCACGCCGATTGGCTACAAGACCAACACGCTGGTCTATGGCGCAGGCGCCTACAAATTCTCCGATTTCCTCAAGATCGGCGTGCCGATGAATCTGATCGCCGGTACGGTCGCCGTGGCGACGATCTGGTATCTCTACATGTGAGATTGTCTACGTATTCCGCCTACACCATCTCGACCTCGACAACGCCCGGGACCGCCTTGATCGCGCCGGCGATCTGCGGCGACAGGCGGAAGCGATCGCGCAATTCCACCTCGATCTCGCAATCGCCATCGTTCTCGATGACGACGAAGCTCACCCTGCCGTCGCCGCCTCTTCCGCCATTCGACATCGGCTGCAGCAGCGGCACCAGGTTTTCGACCGGCGCTTGGTCGCGCAGATAGATGCGCATGTCTCGGCTGCCGCGCCCGGCGTAGTCCTCCAGCGACTCGACCGACTGGATGCGGATGCTCACTCCCTCGGGCCGCATGTCGGCGCCGGCCATCAGGATCACCGAATTGCCGGCTTCCAGCAGATCGCGGTAGCGCACCAGCCCTTCCTCGAAGATCACCGCTTCATACTGGCCCGACGGGTCGGATAATTGCACGATGCCCATGCGCTTGCCCGTGCGGGTCCGCCGCTCCTGACGTGTGGTGACCGTGCCGGCAAGCCTGCCGGCAGCAGCGCCCGCGCGTACCGCCTTTTCGAAGTCGGCGAACATCTGCACGCGCAGTTTCTCCATCAGCGGCTTGTATTCGTCGAGCGGATGGGCAGACAGATAATAGCCGATCGCCTGGAACTCGCGGTGCAGTTTCTCCGCTGGCAGCCACGGATCGGCTTTCGGCAGCACGATGGCTGCGGTTTCACCGCTCGCCGCGCCGAACATGTCGTTCTGGCCGCTGGAGCGGTCTTCCGCCGTGCGGCTGGCATGGCCGATCAGCCGGTCGAGCCCGGCCATGAGCTGTTCGCGCGGATGGCCGAAACAGTCGAGCGCGCCGGCGCAGATCAGATTTTCAAGCGTGCGCTTGTTGGCCTGGCGGATATCGATGCGCGAGAAGAAATCGGTAACGTCGCGGAAGACACCGTTCGCCCCGCGTTCGGAAACGATCTGCTGCACCGCCCCCTCACCCACGCCCTTGATCGCCGCGAGCGCGTAGAAGACCTTACCCCCGCCAACCGAAAAGCCGGCCTGCGAGGTCTGCACCGAGGGCGGTACGACTTCGATGCCGAGATGCTCGGCTTCCTGGTGGAACACCGAAAGTTTGTCGGTGTTGTTGATGTCGAGCTGCATCGAGGCGGCGAGGAATTCGACCGGATAGCGCGCCTTCATGTAGGCCGTCTGGTAGGAGACAAGCGCATAGGCCGCCGCATGCGACTTGTTGAAGCCGTAATCGGCGAATTTGGCCAGCAGGTCGAAAATCTCGTTGGCCTTCGACTTCGTTAGGCCGCGCGTCACCGCGCCGTCGACGAAACGCTCGCGCTGCTGGTCCATCTCCGTGCGAATCTTCTTGCCCATGGCGCGGCGCAGCAGATCGGCTTCGCCGAGCGAATAGCCCGACAGGATCTGTGCGATCTGCATAACCTGTTCCTGGTAGATGATGACGCCGTAGGTCTCTTTGAGCACCTCCTCGATGCGCTCGTGGATGTAGTCCGGCCGCTCCTCGCCGTTCTTGCGCGCATTGTAGACGGGGATGTTGTCCATCGGCCCCGGCCGGTAGAGCGCGACCAGCGCGATGATGTCCTCGAAACGGTCGGGCCGCATGCCGGCAAGCGCCTTGCGCATGCCCATGCTTTCAAGCTGGAATACGCCGATCGTCTCGCCGCGCGCCAGCATT
Organism: Salaquimonas sp.; assembly: GCA_022340185.1. Classification (GTDB taxonomy): domain Bacteria; phylum Pseudomonadota; class Alphaproteobacteria; order Rhizobiales; family Rhizobiaceae; genus BOKV01. The sequence continues at coordinate 52,834 of JAJDOK010000040.1, forward strand.
TCATAGGTCTGCGGATCGTCGAGCGGGATCGAGGCAAGATCGAGTTCGATGTCGCGCCCGGCCAGGAATTCGACGCCCTTTTGAAGCATGGTCAGCGTCTTGAGGCCCAGAAAGTCGAATTTGACGAGGCCGGCGGCTTCCGCCCATTTCATCGAGAACTGGGTGACCGGCATGTCGGAACGCGGGTCGCGGTAGAGCGGCACCAGTTCTTCCAGCGCCCGGTCGCCGATGACGATGCCGGCGGCGTGTGTCGAGGCGTGTCGGTACAGCCCCTCGAGCCGCGTCGAGATGTCGAACAACCTTGCGACGATCTCTTCCTCGCGCGCGGCCTCCTGCAGGCGTGGCTCGTCCTCGATCGCCCGCTTCAGCGCGACCGGATTGGCCGGATTGGACGGCACCAGCTTTGCCAGCCGGTCGACCTGGCCGTAGGGCATCTGCAGCACGCGGCCGACATCGCGCAGCACGGCGCGCGCCTGCAGCGTTCCGAAGGTGATGATCTGGGCGACATGGCCAGTTCCATATTTCTTCTGGACGTAGCGGATCACCTCCTCGCGCCGCTCCTGGCAGAAATCGATGTCGAAATCCGGCATGGAGACGCGTTCGGGATTGAGGAAGCGCTCGAACAGCAGCGAAAAGCGCATCGGGTCGATATCGGTGATGGTCAGCGACCAGGCGACCAGCGAACCTGCACCCGAACCGCGCCCCGGTCCGACCGGAATGCCGTGCGCCTTGGCCCATTTGATGAAGTCGGAGACGATCAGAAAATAGCCCGGATAACGCATCTGTTCGATGATGCCGAGCTCGAATTCGAGGCGCTCCTCGTAATCCTCGCGGGTAAAACCCGGTGCCGGTTCGAAATCCTTCAGCCGGGCGGCAAGCCCCTCGCGCGATTGGCGCTTCAGTTCACTTGTCTCGGCGGCGAACGCTGCTTCGGCATCATCGCTCGCGCCGGTGAAGCGCGGCAGGATGGGGTCGTGCGTCTCGGCGCGTACATGACAGCGCCGGGCGATCTCCACGGTGTTTTCGAGTGCCTCGGGCAGGTCCGCGAACAGCATCGACATCTCGCCGCGCGACTTAAAATAATGATCGGGTGTGAGTTGACGGCGGTTCTCGTCATTGACCACCGACCCTTCCGCAATGGCGATCAGCGCGTCATGCGCGTCGAAATCGTCCCGCGTGGCGAAGAAGGGCTGGTTGGTGGCGACCAGTGGCAGCTTCATCTCATAGGCAAGGTCGATCAGCGCCTGTTCACCGCGCCGCGCCTCCGCGCCATGGCGCTGCAATTCGACATAGAGCCGGTCGGGAAAATGTTTGGCGAGTTTGCCAAGGCGGTGGCGCGCGGCACCGATCTGGCCTTCGCCGATCAGTTTGTCGAGCGGGCCTTCCGGACCGCCGGTCAGCACGATCAGCCCCTCCGACAGCCGCGCCAGGTCGTCGAAGCCGATATGCGGCAGGCCCCAATCGCGGTCCGGTTCCGGGCTTTCCTGTCCGGGTTCGCCGGTTCCGTTCGTTGTCGTCTCGCCGGTGGCCCCGTTTTCGTCTTCTGCGAAATCGTGCTCCATCCTGGCCCCGAGATGGGCGAGGCTGACCAGGCGCACGAGATTGGCGTAACCCGCCTCGTTCATCGCCAGCGCCACGAGAAAGCCGGGCGCGGATACCGTATCGTGACCGCCTGCCCGGCCGCCTTGCGAAGCCTTGCCTTCGGCACCGTCGACGAAATCGACCGCCAGCTTCGACCCCATGATCGGCTGGATACCCTTGTCGGCCGCCTTCTGCGAGAATTCCAGCGCCCCGAACAGATTGCTGCGGTCGGTGACAGCCAGTGCCGGCTGTTCATCCCCGGCCGCCAGTTCGACCAGCTTCGCCAGCGGCAATGCGCCCTCGAGCAGCGAATAGGCGGAATGGACATGCAGATGCACGAAGCCCGGCCCCTTGCCGCCGGGTTTCACGGCAGTGTCGACCGGATTCATGTCCCGTTCTTGCGTCATGGAGCTGGCTTGCGAATCTCGTTCGGCATAGGCGCCATGATGGGCAAGCCGGCCATCCGCATCAAGCGCAGCATTACACGAACGCAATCCGCTGGCGGCTTATCCCCAGCCGTGCAGCGGGTCGCGGCGGAAAAGGCAAATGTTCATGAAATGTTCTTCAAGATATCGGCCCAGGTGAACAAGGTAACCAGAAACAGGCCGATAGTGGTCAGCGAAGCGACATCACGCAGCGAAACGAACATGCATCCTACTCCTCATTGCGTGCCGGCCGATAGGCAACAAGCACCAAATGATCTCTATATGTTCCTCTAATGTTCCGTTTCTATGAAAGAGTCAAGAGAGGTTTGAAAGAAATGCAGCCAGTGCCGGCAACCTGCTCGCAACCTCGGTCAAGCCTGCGATCATGCCCCGCCATGTTCGAGTGCCTCGCCTGCCGCCTTCATCAGGTCGCGTTCGGTGACGATGCCGGCGAGCCTGCCATTCGCCACCACCATCAGGCAGCCGAGATCGCATTGCTGCATCTGTGCCAGTGCCTGCCTGAGTGACGTCTCCGGCGTGATCCGCACGAGGTCGGTGCGCATCAATGTCCTGACCGCGCCTGACAGCGGATCGGAATCGTTGACCTGGCTAATGCTCAATTGCGGCGCGCGCAAAAGATCGCGGGCGGTCAGCACGCCGACCAATTCACCGTCCTCGCCCTCCACCGGGATATGCCGGATATGCTTCCATTCCATCACCGAGATGGCGAGATCGACCACGTCATCCGGCCTAAGCGTGAACAAATCCGTGGTCATGATCTCCGCGACATTGGGTTCCTCGCGATGGCCGGGCATGCCTGCCTGCGCAAGATCCCATTCATGCACCGGCCTGCCCGCCTTCTGTTCCTTCAGCATGGCGAGGACGGCGTCGCGCCAGATCGCATCGGTCGCGCGTCCGCGCCGCGCGTCGTGGTTTTTCAACAGCCAGCTCGCGCCCGTCTGTCCGCTTTTTACCCTTGCTTCTACGATGCCGAGATAGCGCACGATCTGCGCTTGCGGCACGTCCACTCCGGCCAGCCCTATACGCGCAGCCGGCAGCAATTCCTCCTCGAGCAGGTCGCGCGCGGAGACCCGGCGCCCGTCAAGCCAGTTGAATTCCGCGTCTAAACCCATCCGTGCGGCATTGAGGAAATTGGCCTTGGCGTCGCCAAAGGGCAGTCTTCCCGCGACATTGCCGTAGAGCTTGGGAAGTTCGGCCATCATGCCGTAGAGCAGTGCCGCATTGGCGACTTCGTCGACAACCGACGGCCCCGACGGCAACACCCGGTTCTCGATGCGCAGATGCGCCACACCGTCCTTGACGCCGTAACAGGGTCGGTTCCAGCGCCACACCGTGCCGTTATGCAGTGTCAGCGCCAACAGTTGCGGCACGCCGCCTTCGCCGACGACGGCCAGTGAATCCTCTTCCAGATCGCACGACAGGATAGCCGGAAAGCGCGCCGCATTGTCCCTGAACAGTTCGACCAGCGAATTTTCCAGCCATTTGTCGCCGAACCACACACGCGTCGGGAAATTGCGCGCCAGCTTGGAATCGCTGCGTTCGTCAAGCGAACGCTCGAAGACGGCGACCCGCGTTTCATGCCACAGCCTGTGGCCCAGCAGTACCGGCGAATTGACTGCGGCGGCGAGCAGCGGCGCAGTTATGAGCTGCATCAGATTGTAGCGGTCCGCCGCTACGGCGGGTTCGACCTGCAGATGCAGTTGCAGGCTGGTATTAGCGCCTTCCAGGATCACGCTGTTGAAGCTGCCCGAATAGTGTTCGATGCCGTCGATCAGCACCGTTATGGCGGGGCGGTTTTGAAACAGCGCTTCGTTGAGGAATTCGTAGCGCGGCTCCGGTGTCATGTTCTCGTCGACGAGGTCGCTGGCCCTGAGTGTCGGCAGGATGCCGGTCAGCAGCACATGGGCGCCAAGCTCGCTCGCCGCCGCCGATGCTGTGCGATAGGCGCCCGCCAAATCCGCTTCGAGGCGCTCGAGAAAACTGCCGTTGAAGGGTTGCGGTCCGAAATTCGCTTCCAGATTGAAACGCGCCAGTTCTGTGGTGAATTGCAGATTGCCGAGCCGGGCCAGCACCTGTTCGGCGATTGGCGCGGGCCTGCCGTCATCGTCGACCAGATACATTTCCTGTTCGGCGCCGACGCGGGTGATGCCGGTTTCGATCCGCCCGCGCTCGATCAGTTCCTCAAGCGCGCGTATGTCGCGAACGACCGCGCGGGTGAATGCCCGCCCCTCCGCTTCGTCGCCCGCCTTGCGAATGGAATGTTCACCCATCTTGTCCCGGGTTCCCCTTTTATCAGGCGAGTATAGCCGGCGCCGCTGCGGCGCGCGATAGGCGTTATCGCAGTCGTTCGTATGTTAAGAAATGGTGATAGTGTTTTGAAATTATGAAATAAACAGCAGAGAAGACAACGCAAGAAAATCTGGATTCAGAGCTGGTAGTCCACCACCGCGCCATTGTCGAGCGTCACGCTGCGGTCCATGCGCCGGGCGAGATCGTGATTGTGGGTCGCGATCAACGCCGTGAGCCCGGTCTGGCGCACCAGCGATTCCAGCGTGGCGAAGACATGGGTCGAAGTCGCCGGATCGAGATTGCCTGTCGGTTCGTCGGCGAGCAGCAGCCGAGGCGAGTTGGCGACGGCGCGCGCGATCGCAACACGCTGGCGCTCCCCGCCCGACAGTTCGGCCGGCCGGTGATCGGCCCGGTTTCCGATTTTCAGATAGTCGAGCAGTTCATGTGCCCGCTCGCGCGCCACGGCGCGCGACAGGCCGGCGATCATCTGCGGCATCATCAGGTTTTCGAGCGCCGAGAATTCCGGCAACAGATGATGGAACTGGTAGACGAAGCCGATATGAAGCCGGCGAAGCGCGGTTCGCCGATTATCCGACATGGCGTTGGTCGCGACCCCGTCCACGTAAATCTCGCCCTTCTGCGGTCGTTCCAGCAGCCCGGCCAGATGCAGCAGCGTCGATTTGCCCGTACCTGAAGGCGCGACCAGCGCCACCATCTCGCCGGGCTGGAGCGTCAGGCTTGCATTGTCCAGCACCACAAGGTCGCGCTTGCCCTCCTTGAAGGCGCGCCGTACCCCCTTGAGGCGCAAGGCTTCGCCTGCCGTCTTACTCATAGCGAAGCGCTTCCACCGGATCGAGCCTCGCCGCCCGCCATGCCGGAAACAGGGTCGCCAGGAAAGACAACGCCAGCGCCATGATGACGATCGCGGTTGTCTCGGTCGGGTCGAGCTGCGCGGGAATGTCGGATAGAAAACGCACCGTCGGATCCCAGACATGGCCGCCGATCAGCCAGTCGACGAAGTGCTGAATGGAACGGATATTGTCGCAGACGAGCACGCCGAGCACGACGCCGAAGACGGTGCCGGCGACCCCGATCGCCGAACCCGTCATCATGAAGACGCGCATGATCGCGCCGCGCGTCGCACCCATGGTGCGCAGGATCGCGATATCGTGGCCCTTGTCCTTCACCAGCATGGTCAGGCCGGAAATGATGTTGAGCGCCGCGACGAAGATGATCAGCGTCAGGATCATGAACATGACGTTTCGCTCGACCTGCAGCGCGGTGAAAAAGCTCTTGTTGCGCTGTTGCCAGTCGACCAGGAAATGCGGCCGGTCAATGGCCTTGCTTATCGCCGCGCGCATGGCGTCGACACGGTCCGGATTGTCGACATAAATCTCGATGGTCGACGCCCTGCCTTCCGAATTGAAGAAAAGCTGCGCCTCCGACATCGGCAGATAGGCGATGGAGGAATCATATTCGCTCATCCCCACTTCGAAAATGGCGACCACCGGATAGGCCTTGACCCGCGGCGTCGTGCCGAAGGGCGTGACATCGCCATTGGGCGAGACGACCGTCATCATCGAGCCAAGCGTCAGTCCCAAATTCTGCGCCATGCGGATGCCGATGGCGACGCCTTCGGAACTGTCGAAGCCTTTCAGCGTTCCCTGCACGATGTGATCGGAAATGCCAGTGATCTTCATCAGATCGGCTTCGCGCACCCCGCGCACCAGCGCGCCCGTGCCGGCTGCTTTGCCGGAGACCAGCGCCTGGCCTTCGACCAGCGGCACCGCAAGACGCACGCCCGCAACCTTGGAAAGCCTGTCCGCGACCGCCGCATAGTCGCGCAGGTCGTAGTCCACCGGCTGTACGATCATGTGGCCGTTCATGCCGAGGATGCGGTTCATCAGTTCGGCACGGAAACCGTTCATCACGGCCATGACAATGATCAGCGTCGCCACGCCCAGCATGATGCCTGTGAAGGAGAACCCGGCGATGACCGAAATAAAGGCTTCCTTGCGTCTGGCGCGCAGATAGCGCCGCGCCAGCATCCATTCGAATGCCGCGAATGGCTTCGTTGCAAGCTTTCTCATTCTTGCTTGCAACGGAGAAACGACGGGTCCCGCGACCGCCGTTGCCGAAGATGGATCAAAGGCTTGTTGCACGCGCCTCGCTTTCCAGGCGGTTCACGACGTCGCCGGGCGGCATCGTCTCTCTCGTACCGTCGGCGCGATGCTTGATCTCGACAGTGCCCTCGGCCACCCCGCGCGGCCCGACGATGATCTGGAACGGCAGGCCAATCAGGTCGAAGGCGGCGAATTTCGCACCGGCGCGTTCGTCGCGGTCGTCATACAGCACATCGAAACCGGCCTTGCCCAATTGCTCGTAGAGCGTTTCGCATACACCGTCGACCTTCGCGTCGCCCGGTTTCATGTTGATGATCCCCACGTCGAACGGCGCCACGGCGGCGGGCCATTTGATTCCATCCTCATCATGGAACGCTTCGATGATGGCTGCAACAAGGCGCGACGGGCCGATGCCGTAGGAGCCCATGTGCACCGGAACTTCGCGCCCGTCGGGGCCAGTGACGGTGGCGCGCATCGGCGCGGAATATTTCGTACCGAAATAGAAGATGTGGCCGACTTCGATGCCGCGCGCCGACAGCTTGTCGCCTTCGGCGAGTTTCGCCCACGCTGCCTCGTCATGCATCTCGTCGGTTGCCGCATAGGGCGTCGTCCAGGTTTCGACGATCTTCGCCAGCGCATCGTCATCGCGGAAATCGGTGTCCGATCCCGGCACCTCGATATCGAGATAGGCCTTGTCGCAGAACACCTGGCTTTCGCCGGTGTCGGCCAGAATGATGAACTCATGGCTGAGATCGCCGCCGATCGGTCCGGTATCGGCACGCATCGGAATGGCGCTGAGCCCCATGCGCGTGAATGTCCTCAGATACGCGACGAACATGCGGTGATAGGCCCGCCGCGCGCCTTCCTGGTCGAGGTCGAAGGAATAGGCGTCCTTCATCAGGAATTCGCGTGAGCGCATGACGCCGAAGCGCGGCCGCACCTCGTCGCGGAACTTCCACTGGATATGGTAGAGATTGAGAGGCAAGTCACGGTAGCTGCGCACATAGGAGCGGAAGATATCCGTGATCATCTCCTCGTTCGTCGGGCCGTACAGCATGTCGCGCTCGTGCCGATCGGTGATGCGCAGCATTTCCGGACCATAGGCACCGTAGCGGTCGGACTCCATCCACAGATCGGCCGACTGGATCGTCGGCATCAGCAGTTCGATGGCGCCGGAGCGGTTCTGCTCCTCGCGGATGATGGCTTCGATCTTCTTCAGCACCTTCAATCCCAGCGGCAGCCATGAATAGATCCCCGCCGATTGCTGGCGGATCATGCCGGCACGCAGCATGAGCCTGTGGGAGACGATTTCGGCTTCCTTGGGAGTCTCCTTCAGAAGCGGCAGAAAATAACGGGAAAGACGCATGGGCTTGTGTGGTCCGGTGTTCCGCGGGAATAGAGCGGCCTGAATCGCATCTGGCGTCTTTAACGATGTTTCCTGTTGTGAAACAAGCCCTCGAGGGGATGCTCCTTGCCGGTTTTGGCCAGAACCGGACAAGCCGGACTTGGCCAGCGAATTATTTCCCTGCCGACCGGATGTGGCGGCTGCCGCAAGCAAAACCAGAGCCGGAAATTGGCTAGAATTTATGCATAATGCCTCGTTAAAGGCAGGTTTCGCCCAATATTTCGTTTTTCCGGATGACATCGCTTCGCCACTGTGTATAGATGGTCGGATTACAGAGAGCTGGCTCAACCAGCCAAATGACGCGGTCTTAGTCTTGGGAGGATGTGAACCTTAGGCGCGGAGAAAACGCAGCCGGCATCTCACCTTAGCAAAGGTCGACAGATGCCTTGGGTTCAGGACACGCAAACTCATGGCAGGGCTTCCAAAGCCCTGCTTTTATTTTTTCAAAATCAATAAGTTGGTGGTTCGGCGGGCGCTATCGATCCTGCGGGAAGACGCTGGGTATTTGATCGAATCCCAGCCCCACGTGATAGGTCAGCCAGTACCATGTGACAAAGATGATGCCCGCGATCACCGAATTGATCGCCAGCTTCAGTCCCAGCCTAGTGCGCTCCGGAGAACTCGGCACCGTGCCGAGCGTGACCTCGCCTTCTTCCTGCTGTGTCTTGACCCCGAAGGGCAACACCATGAACAGGGTCAGCCACCAGATGACGAAATAGACCGCGAAGCCGGTGAAGAAGCTCATGGCTTGTCCCTATACCTGTTCGAGTTCGGTAAGCGTGCCACAGAAATCCTTCGGATGCAGGAACAGCACCGGCTTGCCATGCGCGCCGATTTTTGGCGTTCCGTCACCGAGCACGCGCGCACCCTCTGCCTTCAGCTGGTCGCGCGCGGCAAGGATGTCATCGACCTCATAGCACAGATGGTGGATGCCGCCGGCCTTGTTGCGCTCGAGGAAGGCCGCGATCGGCGAGTTCCCGCCCAGCGGCTCCAGCAATTCGATCTTGGTATTGGGCAATTCGACGAAGACGACGGTGACGCCATGTTCGGGCAGCGCCTGCGGCGCCGACACTCTCGCACCCAGCACGCCGGCATAGGTCTTCACGCCGGCCTCGAGATCCGGAACGGCGATCGCCACATGGTTGAGCCTGCCGATCATGACTGTGATCCTTCTAGACGCGTGCCAGGAAAACGGTGACGACCGGCTTCTTGCCCCAATGGTCGCGGGCGGCAGCGCGAATGGCTTTTTCAATCGCAGCTGTGACGACGCCATCGTCCTTGCGACGCTTGAGCGGAATGCTTTCGACCGCGCCGACGGCGGCATCGTAGATCAGATCGTCGAACGGTTCGCCAGCCGCATTCTCCACCGGTAGGCCATGCAGCGACAGATCGACATCATCGGCCATTCTGCCCTTCGCGTCGAGCACGATCGAGCAGGCGACCAGCCCGGCATAGGACAGTTTGCGGCGCTGCCTGACGCCGACTGCCTCCTCGTCGCCGACGATCACGCCATCCTTGTAGATGCGCCCATGCGGCACCTCGTCGACGATCTCGGCTGGCCCCGGCGCCAATCGCAGCATGTCGCCATTCCTGATCGGCACGACCTGCGCCACATTCATCTCGCCGGCAAGCCGGGCATGGGCGTTGAGATGTTGTGCCTCGCCATGCACCGGCACGGCGATTTCGGGACGTACCCATTCATACATCTGCCGCAGCTCGTCGCGTCTGGGATGGCCGGAGACATGAACCAGCGCGTCGCTGTCGGTAATGATGTCGACGCCCATGTCGACCAGCCGGTTCTCGGTTTCGAGGATCGGCTTTTCATTGCCGGGAATGACACGCGAGGAATAGATCACTGTATCGCCGGCCGACAGGTGAACGCGCGGATGTTCATTGCGTGCCAGTTTCGACAGTGCGGCCCGGTCCTCTCCCTGGCTGCCGGTGAGGATGATAACGATCTTGGCCCGGTCGATTGACTGGAACTCGTCCTCCTCGACGAATTCGTCCAGTCCTTCCATGTAACCAAGCCCGTCGGCAACCTCGGCGACCCGGCGGATCGAGCGGCCCATCAACATGCATCTGCGCCCGGCCTTCTTTGCCGCCTGCGCGATCGAACGAATGCGTCCGACATTGGATGAGAAGGTGGTGATCGCCACCCTGCCCTCCGCCTTGGCGATGATTTCGGCAAGGCTTTCGGAAACCGCTGTCTCGGTCGGCGAATGGCCGTCGCGCATCGCATTGGTCGAATCGCAGATCAGCGCCAGCACACCTTCGTCGCCCAGACGCCTGAAGGTTGCCGCATCGGTATCGGCGCCAAGCGAAGGCTCGGCATCGATCTTCCAGTCGCCGGTGTGGATCACGCGCCCGAACGGTGTCTTGATCGCCAGCGACAGCGGTTCGGGGATTGAATGGGTGACATGGATCGCCTCGATCTCGAAGGGCGGGATGGTGAAGCGTCCGCCGGCCTTGTAGATGTGCAATGGCACTTCGCCGACCATGCCGGGTTCATCGCGGCCCTTGGCTTCGAGCATGCCGGCGGTGAAAGGCGACATCCAGACCGGTTTCCTGAGCTTCGGCCACAACGCCAGCACCGCGCCGTAATGGTCCTCGTGGGCATGCGTGATGACGATGCCCTTCAGCGCGTCGCCCAATTCGTCCGCGAAACTGATATCGGCCATGACCAGATCGACGCCCGGAAGGGCGGCATCGGGAAAGGTGACGCCGCAATCGACCATGATCCAGGCCCGGTCTTCCGGTGGGCCGTAACCGTAAAGCGCCAGGTTCATGCCGATTTCGCCGACGCCGCCCAGCGGCACGAATAGAAGTTCGGAATTTGACATTATCGCTGCTTGAAATCCCTGGCTGCCTCACCCGGCTGCGGGCGGCACATCGAAAAACACATCCGCCGAAGAGATGGTCGTCAATTGTCCATCATCGAGGCGAAGGCGCAGCATTCCCGTTTCATCGATACCTTCGAAAATGCCCGTCAGCTCCCGGTTAGCCAGATGCACCTCGATACGTTTCGACAGGCCCGTGGCATGGGAAAGCCAGTGACGCCTGATTTCGTCGAAGTTCCTGCCCCTGTCCCATCTTTTCAGCCAGTTGTCCACGCCAAGCGCGACGCGGCCCATCATGTCGCGCGCCGATACCGTCATGCCCTCGACCGCCAGATTGGTCGCCGGTGTCGGGACATCATGGGGGTGGCTCATGCAGTTGATGCCGATGCCGATGATGATCGCACGGCGTCGTTTTCCGCCGATGTTGATTTCATGGCTTTCGAGCAGAATGCCGCTCACCTTGCGCGAGGAAACAAGAACGTCGTTCGGCCATTTGAGTCGTATGTCGCTGTCCTCGCCATGCGCGACCGCCAGCGCGGCAATGGCCTCATGCACGCCGAGTGCGGCGACGAAGGTCAGATTGGCAAGCGCGACAGACGGTGCCGGATCGATCAGCAGCAGCGAGGCGAACAGATTGCCGGGTCCCGATGTCCAGGACCGCCCGCGGCTGCCGCGCCCGGATAGCTGGTGTTCGGCACGGATCCAAAGATACCCGCTGTCGCCGGCCTGCGCTGCCTCCAGGCAGGCCGAGTTTGTGGAGACGGTTTCGTCGAGTTCGATCAGTCGATATCCGGTGGGAAGCACCGCGCCCGCCTAGAAGAATGTCGCCGCCGCATCCGACGTGATCGCGAATAGCGGCCCGGCGAACAGATAATAGAATACGATAAAGATGCCCGAAACGCCAAGCACCAGCTTCAACTCGCCCGGCATCGGCTGGAACTCCTCGGCTGCTTCGTCGAACCACATGATCTTGATGATCCTGAGATAGTAGAAGGCGCCGACGACGCTTGCCAGCACGCCGATGATCGCCAGCGCGTAGAGCTGGGATTCGATCGCCGCGACGAAGACGAAATACTTGGCGAAGAAACCCGCCAGAGGCGGAATGCCGGCAAGCGAGAACATCAGAATGGTCAACAGCAACGCCATGACCGGATTGCGTGCGGCAAGACCGGCGAGGTCGGAAATGTCCTCCACCATGCCGTCCTTGCGCCGCATCGCCAGGATGCAGGCAAAGGTGCCGAGCGTCATGACCATGTAGATCAGCATGTAGAGGATGACGCCGTTGATGCCGGCCTCGGTGCCGGCGGCAAGTCCGACCAGCGCGTAACCCATATGGCCGATCGAGGAATAGGCCATCAGCCGCTTGATGTTGGTCTGGGCGATCGCGGCAAAGGCACCGAGCCCCATCGAGGCGATCGAGATGAAGGAGATGATCTGGCGCCAGTCCGGCGCGATCGGCTCGAAGGCGCCCATGGTGATGCGCACGATGAGCGCCATCGCCGCGATCTTCGGTGCCGCCGCGAAGAAGGCGGTCACCGGCGTCGGCGCACCTTCATAGACATCCGGCGTCCACATGTGAAAGGGCACCGCGGAAATCTTGAAGCACAAGCCTGCCAGGATGAACACCAGCCCGAAGATCAGACCGACCGACCGGCCGGTCCCGCCGATCGCCTGGGCTATGCCGGCAAAATCGAGATGGCCCGTGAAGCCGTAGGTCAGGCTGATGCCGTAGAGCAGCATGCCGGACGACAGCGCGCCGAGAACAAAATATTTCAGCCCCGCTTCCGTCGAGCGGATGGAATCGCGGTTCATCGCCGCCGTCACATACAGCGCCAGCGACTGCATCTCGAGGCCGAGATAGAGGCTCAGCGTATTGTCGGCCGAAATCATCAGCATCATGCCGGTCGTCGCCAGCAGGATCAGCACCGGATATTCGAAGCGTGCGAAGCGTTCGTGCCGCATGTAGCTGACCGACATGGCAAGCGCCGCACCCGAGCCGATCAGGGCCAGCAGCTTCATCAGCCGCGCGAAGGGATCGAGCACGAAGGCGCCCGAGAACGCCACGCCATAACCGGTGAACCAGATCAGCCACAGCCCGGCGATGACAATGGCTGCAAAGGCCAGTCCCGTGACGAGCGAAGTGCTGCGCTCACCGCGGAAGACGCCGATCATCAGCAGCGCCATCGCTGCCAGCGCCAGGATGATCTCAGGGCCGGCGAGGTTCAGGTCGGGAGAGATGGAGGAAAAACCCTGAACGGACTGCATAAGGTTTCTCCTAATTTCCGCTCGCCGCGGTCGCCATCTGTCCGGCGGCCTCGATTGCGGCGTGATACTGGTTCAGCATCGCATCGACCGAAGCCGCGGTCACGTCGAAGACGGGTGCGGGATAGACGCCGAAGAAGATGACGAGAACGGCAAGCGGGATCAGGATCGCCCGCTCGCGCGACGACAGATCGAGGATCGACTTCAGGCTTTCCTTGTCAAGCGCCCCGAATATGACGCGCCGGTAGAGCCACAGCGCATAGGCCGCCGAGAAGATGACGCCGAAGGTGGCGAAGAAGGCCACCCACGTGTTGACCTGGAACGCGCCGAGCAGCGTCAGGAATTCGCCGACGAAGCCGGACGTGCCCGGCAGGCCGACATTGGCCATGGTGAAGATCATGAACAATGTCGCATATTTCGGCATGCGGTTGACCAGCCCGCCATAGGCGGCGATCTCGCGCGTGTGCATGCGGTCGTAGATCACGCCGACGCACAGGAACAGCGCACCGGACACGAGCCCGTGCGACAGCATCTGGTAGAGCGCTCCCTGCACGCCATAGGCATTCGCCGTGAAGATGCCCATCGTCACATAGCCCATATGCGCGACCGAGGAATAAGCGATCAGTTTCTTGATGTCCTCCTGGGCGAGCGCGACGAGCGAGGTGTAGACGATCGCCACCACTGACAGCGTGAAGATGAAGGGCGCAAATTCCGCGCTCGCCAGCGGAAACATCGGCAGCGAGAAGCGCAGGAAGCCGTATCCTCCCATCTTCAGCAGGATCGCCGCCAGGATGACGGAACCCGCCGTCGGCGCCTCGACATGGGCGTCGGGCAGCCAGGTGTGGACCGGCCACATCGGCATCTTCACCGCGAAGGAAGCGAAGAAGGCGAGCCATAGCCATGTCTGCATCGAGGCCGGGAACTGGTGCGTCAGTAATGTGGGAATATCAGTCGTGTTGGCGTTCCAGTACATCGCCATCATGGCGAGCAGCATCAGCACCGACCCGAGCAGCGTGTAGAGGAAGAACTTGAAGCTGGCATAGACGCGCCGCTTGCCGCCCCACACGCCGATGATCAGGAACATCGGGATCAGGCCCGCCTCGAAGAAGATGTAGAACAGCATCAGGTCGAGCGCGGTGAACACGCCGATCATGAAGGTTTCCAGCACCAGGAAGGCGACCATGTATTCGCGCACCCTGTCCTGCACGCTCTCCCAGCTCGCCAGGATGGCGAACGGCATCAGGAACGTCGTCAGGATGACGAACAGCATGGATATGCCGTCGACACCCAGATGGTAGCTCATGAAATTGCCGATCCATTCGTGCCGCTCGATCATCTGGAAGCCCGGCACCGAAGTGTCGAAATTCCACCAGATGGCGAGCGAGACGACGAAGGTCAGCGCGGAGGCGAACAATGCCACATTGCGGATGTTGCGTTTCGCGACCTCGCCCTCGCCCGAGATCAGCATGATGATCAGCGCGCCGAAGGCGGGCAGGAAGGTGACGACGGTAAGGATCGGCCAATCGCTCATTGGTAGGTCCTAGGTTCCCGCAAACATCACCCAGCTGATCAGGGCGGCGACACCGATCAGCATGGCGAAGGCGTAATGGTAGAGATAGCCGGTCTGCAGGCGGACGACACTGCGGGTGACGTCGAGCACCCGTGCCGACACCCCGTCCGGTCCAAAACCGTCGATCAGCCAGCCGTCGCCACGCTTCCACAGGAAGCGGCCGAGCGCCTTGGCCGGGCGGACGAACAGAAAGTCGTAGGCCTCGTCGAAATACCACTTGTTGAGCAGGAAGGCGTAGAGCCCCGGCTGCGAGCGCGCCAGCGCCTTGGGCAATTGCGGTGAGCGGATATACATCGCCCAGGCGATAACAAAGCCCAGCGCCATCATGATGAAGGGTGAAAGCTTCACCCAGACCGGCACGTGGTGGAAATGTTCCAGGATCTCGTTTTCGGGTCCGGCGAACAGCGAAGTGCGCCAGAAGGCGTTGTACCAGCCCTCGCTCAGATCACCGCTCTGATAACCGAGAAAGACATTATAGAACAGCAAACCCGCAAACAGCGCGCCCGCCGCCAGCACATAGAGCGGCACCAGCATGACATTGGGCGATTCATGGACATGGTCGATGACGTCGGCCGAAGAGCGCGGCTTGCCGTGGAAGGTCATGAAGATCAGCCGCCAGGAGTAGAAGCTGGTGAACAGTGCTGCGACCACCAGCAGCACGAAGGCGTAGCCCGCCGCCGGATTGTGGCCGACAAAGGTCGATTCGATGATCGCATCCTTGGAGAAGAAACCGGCCGTGCCGATCGAGGTGAAGGGGATGCCGAGGCCCGTCAGCGCGAAGGTGCCGATCAGCATCATCCAGTAGGTCTTGGGGATGAGCCTGCGCAGTCCGCCCATGCGTCGCATGTCCTGTTCGTCGGAGACGGCATGGATGACCGAGCCGGCGCCAAGGAACAGCAGCGCCTTGAAGAAGGCGTGCGTGAACAGGTGGAAGATGCCCGCGCCATAGGCGCCAACGCCGAGCGCGACGAACATGTAGCCAAGCTGCGAGCAGGTCGAATAGGCGATGACGCGCTTGATGTCGTTCTGAACCAGGCCCACCGTTGCCGCGAAGAAGGCGGTCGTCGCGCCGATGATGGTGACGACCGTCAGCGCGGTATGGGAATGTTCAAACAGCGGCGACAGGCGCGCCACCATGAAGACGCCGGCGGTGACCATGGTTGCCGCGTGAATGAGGGCGGAAACCGGTGTCGGACCTTCCATGGCGTCTGGCAGCCAGGTGTGCAGGAAGAACTGCGCCGACTTGCCCATCGCGCCCATGAACAGCAGCAGGCAGATGATGGTCAGCGCGTCGCCGCGCGACAGGCTGTGCCCGAGGAACACCAGCACCGTCTCGGCGGCATGGCCCGCCACCTCGCCGCCCTCGCCCGCGGTCTGGTGCCCGTATTCGGCGACATTGGCGAAGATGGTCGTCAGATCGATCGAATTGAACAGCGCGAACACGCCGAAAATGCCAAGCGCGAAGCCGAAATCGCCGACGCGGTTGACGACGAAGGCCTTGATCGCTGCCGCGTTCGCCGAGGGTTTCTTGTACCAGAAGCCGATCAGCAGGTAGGAGGCGAGACCGACGCCCTCCCAGCCGAAGAACATCTGCGCCAGATTGTCGGCCGTCACCAGCATCAGCATGGCGAAGGTGAACAGCGACAGATAGGCGAAGAAGCGCGGCCGGCCCGGATCGTGATGCATGTAGCCGATCGAATAGACGTGGACCAGCGATGACACCGTGTTGACCACGACCAGCATGACCACGGTCAGTGTGTCGACCCTGAACGCCCAGTCGACATTGAGCGCGCCGGAACTGAACCAGCGCATCACCGGGATCGATTGCGGCGGGGCATCGGAAAAGCCGACGCTGGCGAATGCGATCCACGACAGGATCGCGCAAATGATCAGGAAGCCGGAAGTGACATATTCCGCACCCTTGGCCCCGATGGACTTGCCGAAAAGGCCGGCCAGCAGGAATCCGATGAGCGGCAGGAAGACGATGACGTGATACATTTTCTGACCGTCCCCTAACCCTTCATCATGTTGACGTCTTCGACCGCGATCGAGCCGCGGTTGCGGAAGAAGACAACCAGGATCGCCAGCCCGATCGCCGCCTCGGCCGCCGCGACGGTCAGCACGAACAGTGCGAAGACCTGGCCCATCAGGTCGCCCAGTTGGTGACTGAAGGCGACGAAGTTCAGATTGACCGACAGCAGGATGAGCTCGATCGACATCAGGATGATGATGATGTTCTTCTTGTTGAGGAATATGCCGAGCATGCCGATGGTGAAGAGCATCGCGCTGACGGCCAGATAGTGGGAAATGCCGATTTCCATGTTTGCTGTCCCGTCTAGATGCCCTTGCCCGATTCGACCTTGACGATCTCGATTGCCGTTTCCGGCCTGCGCGCCACCTGCCGGGAGATGTCCTGGCGCTTGACGTCCGGCTTGTGGCGCAGCGTCAGCACGATGGCGCCGATCATCGCGACCAGCAGGATCAGGCCGGCGATCTGGAAGAAGAAGATGTATTTCGTGTAGAGGATGTCGCCGAGCGCCTGGATGTTGGAGACATGGTCCATGTCGGGGATCGGCTGCACCACTTCGGCGACTGCGCCCGGCGCCAGCACCCAGCTTCCCGCCACCATCAGCAGTTCGGCCAGTACGATGAAGGCGACCAGCCCGCCGATCGGCAGATATTGCAGGAAGCCTTCGCGCAGTTCGGCGAAATCGACGTCCAGCATCATCACGACGAACAGGAAGAGCACGGCGACCGCGCCGACATAGACGACGATCAACAGCAGCGCCAGGAACTCCGCACCCGCCAGCAGGAACAACCCTGCCGAATTGACGAAGGCCAGGATCAGGAACAGCACGGAATGGACCGGATTGCGCGCGGCGATGACCATGAAGGCGGAGGCCACCGTCACGATCGCGAACAGATAGAAAAAGAGCGCCGGCAGAACGCCTGTTGAGCCCATTGTATCTTCTTTTCCCTTGCCTTGGCTCCGGTTTCGCCCCGCCTGGGCCAGAGCCGCTCGGTAAGTCCCTGTTTCGTTATGCTTTCGCTCGCACTATGGCGTCCGAAAGCCTCGTTATCGCCCGAACTAGCGCCATGGCGCGTCGGCGGCGAGGTTGTTGGCGATCTCCCGCTCCCAACGATCGCCATTGGCGAGCAGTCTTTCCTTGTCGTAATAGAGTTCCTCGCGCGTTTCCGTCGCGAACTCGAAGTTCGGCCCCTCGACGATGGCGTCGACCGGGCAGGCTTCCTGGCAGAAGCCGCAATAGATGCACTTCACCATGTCGATGTCGTAGCGCACCGTGCGCCGTGTGCCGTCATTGCGGCGCGGTCCCGCCTCGATGGTGATCGCCTGTGCAGGGCAGATCGCCTCGCACAATTTGCAGGCGATGCAGCGCTCCTCACCATTGGGGTAGCGCCGCAGCGCGTGCTCGCCGCGAAAGCGCGGGCTGACCGGCCCCTTCTCGAAGGGATAGTTGATCGTCGCCTTCGGCGCGAAGAAATAGCGCATCGACAGGAAAAAGGCCGCGACGAACTCGGCCAGCAGCAGGGATTTGGCGGCGCGTGCGATCGTGCTCATTGGCCTGCTCCTGCGAATTGGTATCCCGTGATGCCGCCGAGAAACGCAAAAAACAAAGGCAATCCAACTCTGTACATTAGTGTCGTGGCCTTGCCCGTTTGATCCCGATTCCATCCGAATATGGGCGCGCGATAATTATCGGACACAACTTTCTGTTGCATTTTCAATACGGCTGGGAGGACGTACAAATTGCCAAAAAACGCGATCAAAAGCCCAATGCCCGCGCCTGTCGATATCGAAGCCCAGACACTCATGCCGCCCACCCCGTGATCTGAAGCACGGTCGCCACGATGAAGACCATGGCGAGCGACAGCGGCAGGAACACCTTCCAGCCGAGCCGCATCAACTGGTCGTAGCGGTAGCGCGGCACGAAGGCCTTGACCATGGCGAACATGAAGAAGACCAGCAGCGCCTTGCCGAGGAACCAGAAAATGCCCGGCACCCAGTTGAGCGGAGCGATATCGAGCGGCGGCAGCCATCCGCCGAGGAACAGGATGGTCGTCATCGCGCACATCAGGCTGACGGCGGCGTATTCGCCCAGCATGAACATCATGTAGGGCGTGGAGCCGTATTCGACCATGAAGCCAGCGACCAGTTCGGATTCGGCTTCCGGCAGGTCGAAAGGCGGCCGGTTCGTCTCTGCAAGTGCCGAAATGAAGAACACGACGAACATCGGGAACAGCGCCAGCCAGTGCCAGTCGAGCAGCGATGGCGGCAGGCCGGCCATGGTGCCGAGCCCGTCGGTCTGGCTCATCACGATGTCGGTCAGGTTGAGCGAGCCGACGCACAAAAGCACGGTGATGATGACGAAGCCGATGGACACTTCGTAGGAGACCATCTGCGCCGCCGAGCGCAGCGCGCCGAGGAAGGCGTATTTCGAGTTCGACGCCCAGCCGCCCATGATGATGCCGTAGACCTCGAGCGAAGAGATCGCGAAAATGTAGAGGACGCCGACATTGATGTTGGCGATCACCCAGTTGTCGGCGACCGGCACCACGGCCCAGGTGGCGAGCGCCAGCACCACACCGACCAGCGGCGCCAGCAGGAATACCGTCTTCGAGGTCGATGCCGGGATCACCGGCTCCTTCAGCACGAATTTCAGAAGGTCGGCGAAGGATTGGAACAGGCCCCAGGGGCCGACCACGTTCGGCCCGCGCCGCATCTGCACGGCGGCCCAGATCTTGCGGTCGGCATACAGGATGTAGGCGATCAGGATCAGCAGCACGACGAGCAGCAGCAGGCTCTGGCCAACCATGATCGCGCCGGGAATGACGTAATCGTTGATGAAGACGTTCATGCCGAGATTCCCGGTTCGATGCGACGGGCCGCGAATTGGCCCCGACCCGCGCCCTTCTTAACCGCTATACGGCCAAATTCAACATTGCCCACACGGCTTTTTTGCGCGGTTCGCAGAAAATCCTGGCTGGACGGGAAAGCCGGCATCGCCTTCACTCCGCCGCTTCGGCCATGCCGGCTGCGAACATCGACGAGCATTCCGCCATGACCTTCGACGCGCGGGCAATCGGATTGGTCAGGTAGAAATCGGCGACCGTGCTGGCAAACGGTGCGGCTTTCACCTTGCCGACCTTGTCGGCCAGCTTCTTAACGTCGCTGGCATCACCGGCGGCGATCTCTTCCGCCAGCGCCAGATGCGGGTGTTCGCCGAACATCTGGGCGCGCAATTGCGCCAGGCTGTCGAAGGGCAGCTTGTGGCCGAGTTCCGCCGACAGCGCGCGCAGAATGGCCCAGTCTTCCTTCGCTTCACCCGGTGCGAAGACGGCACGGTTGGCGATCTGCACCCGGCCTTCCGTATTCACATAAGTCCCGGACTTTTCCGTGTAGGCCGAGCCCGGCAGGATAATATCCGCACGGTGTGCACCGGCATCGCCATGACTGCCGATATAGACGGTGAACCCCTTGACCGCCTTCATGTCGATCTCGTCTGCGCCAAGCAGGAAGACGAGGTCGCAACCGGCCATGATTTCCGCCGTCGCCTTGCCGCCCTTTCCGGGCACGAAGCCGACATCGAGGCCACCGACACGGGCGGCTGCCGTGTGCAGCACTGAGAAGCCGTTCCAGTCTCCCGAGACTGCGCCGACATTGACGGCAAGCTGCGCGGCAAGTGCCAGGATCGCTTCGCTGTCGGCACGGGTGAGCGCGCTTTGGCCGATCAGGATCAGCGGTTTCTTGGCCTTTTTCAGCGTGGCGGCGAACTTGTCCTTGCCGGAAACAAGATCGGCCAGCGTCTTCGGACCGGTTCCAAGATGCTGATAGGCATAGCGCAGATCGGCCTTCTCGCCGATCACGCCGATCGGATAATCCTCCGGCGCGCGGAAACGCTTGCGGATGCGCGTGTTCAGCACGCTGGCCTCGAGCCGTGGATTGGCGCCGATGATCAGCAACGCGTCGGAATCCTCGATGCCGTCGATGGTTGCGTTGAACAGGTAGGACGCCCTGCCCCTGGCCGGATCGAGCACGCTTCCCGGTTCGCGGCAATCGAGACTGGCCGAGCCGAGCGACGTCATCAGCTTCTTCAGCGCATACATCTCCTCGACCGTGGCGAGGTCTCCGGCGATGGCGCCGATCTTGTCGGCCTTGGTCTTCTTCACCTGTCTGGCAACCGCCGCCAGCGCATCGGGCCAGCTAGCCGCCTGCAGCCTGCCGCCTTTCTTCACATAGGGCCGGTCGAGGCGCTGCGTGTCGAGCCCGTCCCATACGAAGCGGGTCTTGTCGGAAATCCACTCCTCGTTCACCAATTCGTTGACGCGCGGCAGGATGCGCATCACTGCCTTGCCGCGCGCGTCGACGCGGATATTGGAGCCGACCGCGTCCATCACGTCGATCGATTCCGTCTTGGTCAGTTCCCAGGGCCGCGCCTTGTCCTGATAAGGCTTGGAAGTAAGTGCGCCAACCGGGCACAGATCGATGACATTGCCCTGCAGTTCGGATGTCATCGCCCGTTCAAGATAGGTGGTGATTTCGGCGTCTTCGCCTCGGCCGATCAGGCCCAGTTCCGAAATGCCGGCGACTTCCGTGGTGAAGCGCACACAGCGCGTGCAATGGATGCAGCGCGTCATGCGCGTGCGCACCAGTGGGCCGATATACTTGTCCTCGACCGCGCGCTTGTTCTCGTGGAAGCGGTTGTGGTCGATGCCATAGGCCATCGCCTGATCCTGCAGATCGCACTCGCCGCCCTGGTCGCAGATCGGGCAGTCGAGCGGATGGTTGATCAGCAGGAATTCCATCACGCCCTCGCGGGCCTTCTTGACCATCGGCGACTTGGTCATCACCTCCGGCGGTTCGCCGTTCGGGCCGGGGCGCAGATCGCGCACACCCATCGCGCAGCTTGCCTGCGGCTTGGGCGGCCCGCCCTTCACCTCGATCAGGCACATGCGGCAATTACCTGCGATCGACAGGCGTTCGTGATAGCAGAAACGCGGAATCTCGGCGCCCGCCTCCTCGCACGCCTGCAACAGCGTGTAGTGGTCCGGGACTTCGACCTCTTTGCCGTCTACGATCAGCTTTGCCATCTTCGTTTCCGTTCGCCCCTAGGCGTATTGCTCTCGTTTTCGCGCCCATTTCAGCAGCGGCGCCAGGCGCTTCCAGCCGAATGCGTGGTCCGTTTCGCCGTATTCGTTCAGGTGGTCGAAGCGCGCCATGCCTTCCATGAGATCGGGACGATGGTCGACCGGCACCCACCACATGACGAGGTTGGAATTGCCTTCGGCGTCGAACCAGTCGCGCCGTTTGTCGTAATAGTCGCGGTGCGCCGTTTTCCAGACATAGTGGTGCAGACTCTGCGCGTCGGCCCATACCGATAGCATGGAAGCCGTGCGCGGATTGCCGCCGAACACGCCGTCGGGGTTCTTCTGTCCCGCGTCCATCTCCTCGTCGCTCATGTGCCAGACATAGCCCGGGCTTTCGACAGCGAGCGCGTTGACGCGGTCGAGATTGTCGGCGAACTCGGCGACGCGTGGATCGTCCCAGTCGTGCCGCAACACGCCGAAATTGAACTCGGCCAGATGATGTCCGGCGGGCTGCATCATTCGGCCGCCTCCAGCACTACCTTTTCGCCCACTTCGGCATTGCGTGAATAGGCGTCGATACGTTCCTCGATCTCGTGGCGATAGTGCCGGATCAGTCCCTGGATCGGCCAGGCGGCCGCGTCGCCCAACGCGCAGATCGTGTGGCCCTCAACCTGCCTGGTAACATCAAGCAGCATGTCGATTTCGGATTTCTGCGCCCTGCCCTCCGCCATGCGGCTGACAACACGCCACATCCAGCCCGTGCCCTCGCGGCACGGCGTGCACTGGCCGCAGCTTTCGTGGCGGTAGAAATAGGAGATGCGCGCGATCGCCCGGATGATGTCGGTCGACTGGTCCATGACGATGACCGCTGCCGTGCCGAGGCCCGACTGCAGTTCGCGCAGTCCGTCGAAATCCATCGGCGCGTCCATGATCTTTTCGGCCGGCACCAATGGCACGGACGAACCGCCCGGAATCACTGCCTTCAAATTTTTCCAGCCGCCACGAATGCCGCCGCAATGCTTTTCGATCAGTTCCTTGAAGGGAACCGACATCGCTTCCTCGAAGGTGTTCGGCTTTTCGACATGGCCGGACACGCAGAACAGCTTGGTGCCCTTGTTATTGTCGCGACCGAAGGAAGCGAACCAGTCGGCGCCGCGGCGCAGGATGGTCGGCGCCACGGCAATCGATTCGACATTGTTGACCGTGGTCGGGCAGCCATAGAGGCCGACATTGGCGGGAAATGGCGGTTTCAGGCGCGGCTGGCCCTTCTTGCCCTCGAGGCTTTCGAGCAGCGCCGTCTCCTCGCCGCAGATATAGGCGCCGGCACCATGGTGGACGAAGACGTCGTAATCCCAGCCATGGACATTGTTCTTGCCGAGGAGCTTCGCCTCGTAGCATTCGTCGATCGCCGCCTGCAACGCCTCGCGCTCGCGGATATATTCGCCGCGGATATAGATGTAGGCCGCATGCGCGCCCATGGCGAAACCGGCAACCAGGCAGCCCTCGATCAGCGTATGCGGATCGTGGCGCATGATGTCGCGGTCCTTGCAGGTGCCGGGTTCGGATTCATCGGCATTGACGACGAGATAATGCGGCCGTTCGCCGACCTCCTTGGGCATGAACGACCATTTCAGTCCCGTCGGGAAGCCGGCGCCACCACGCCCGCGCAGACCGGACGCCTTCATCTGCTCGATGATCCAGTCGCGCCCCTTGTCGAGGATGCCCTTGGTGCCGTCCCAATGGCCACGCGCTCTTGCACCCGCAAGCGACTTGTCGTGCAAGCCGTAGATATTGGTGAAGATGCGGTCTTTGTCCTGAAGCATGTCGCCTCACCTCACCTCGGTTTCTTGCCGAACACCTTGACGTATTCGGCTTCGCCGCCCTTCGCCAGCGCCTTGGCCTGCCTGACCCAGTCCTCGCGCTCGATGCGGCCCTTGAATTTCAGATAATTGTCGACCCACTCGCGCTCGTCCTTCTTCCACCTGGCGATCTGCGCATAGGTAAAGATGCCGAGTTCGTGCAGAATGCCCTCGATCTTCGGCCCGACGCCGGAGACCAGCTTCAGATCGTCGGGCCGGGCCGGCTTTTCGACCGCCGCCGGGCGGTTCTTGTCGTCGAGGGAGGCAATTGGTGTGGCGGCCGGCTTGGCTGTCTTCTTCGGCGCGACGGCGGTTATCGCAGGCGTTTTCGCGCGCGGCCTGGCGGCGGCATTGCCATTCGCTTTCGTCGGATCGCTCGTGAGCGTGGTCGGTCCGCCGACGGGCGCCGAGTAGATGCGGTCGATCTGTGGCCCCGGCTTTAATGTATTGCCCTTGCCCGACTCGAAGGCGTCGATGATCTCTTCCAGCCGCTCCGGCGTCAGATCCTCATAGGTGTCCTTGAAGATCATCACCATCGGTGCGTTGACGCAGGCGCCCTGGCATTCGACCTCTTCCCACGACAGCGTGCCGGCCTCGTTGGTGTGGAACGGCTCGGGATGGATCCTCTTCTTGCACAGTTCGATCAGCGCTTCCGATCCGCGCAGCATGCACGGCGTCGTGCCGCAGACCTGCACATGCGCCTTGGTGCCGACCGGTGCCAGCTGGAACTGCGTATAGAAGGTCGCGACCTCGAGCACGCGGATGAGTGGCATGTCGAGCATGGCGGCGACCTTCTCGATCGCCGGGCGCGTCACCCAGCCTTCCTGCTCCTGCGCCAGCATCAGTAGCGGGATGACGGCGGAAGCCTGCCTGCCCTTGGGATATTTGGCGATCCACTTCTTCGCTTCAGCGCCCATCGCCCTCGAATAGGCGAAGGTATCGGGCTGCTCTTCTGCAAGACGACGAACGGACATTAGCGGTCGACCTCCCCGAACACGATGTCGATGGAACCGAGCACGGCCGAGACGTCGGCCAGCAGATGGCCCTTGCCGACATAGTCGAGGCCGGCCAGATGTGCGAAGCCCGGTGCCTTGATCTTGCAGCGATAGGGCTTGTTGGACCCGTCGGAGACGAGATAGACGCCGAATTCGCCTTTCGGCGCCTCGACCGCCGCATAGACCTCGCCTGCCGGCACGTGGAAGCCTTCGGTGTAGAGCTTGAAGTGGTGGATCAGCGCTTCCATCGAGCGCTTCATCTCGCCGCGCTTGGGCGGAACAACCTTGTTGTCCATCGCCGAAACCGGCCCCTTGCCTTCCGGTTCGTTGAGTTTGGTGATGCACTGCTTCATGATCCGCACCGCCTGGCGCATCTCCTCCATGCGGATGAGGTAGCGGTCGAAGCAGTCGCCGTTCTTGCCGATCGGAATGTCGAAATCCATCTCGTCATAACATTCGTAGGGCTGCGCCTTGCGCAGGTCCCACGCCGCGCCGGAGCCGCGCACCATGACGCCGGAAAAGCCGAGCGCCCAGGCGTCATCGAGACTGACAAAGCCGATATCGACATTGCGCTGCTTGAAGATGCGGTTGCCCGTCAAGAGCGTATCGAGATCGTCGACCACCTTCAGGAACGGTTCGCACCAGGCCTCAATGTCGTCGATCAGTTCCTGCGGCAGGTCCTGATGCACGCCGCCCGGCCGGAAATAGGCCGCATGCATGCGGCTGCCGGAAGCGCGCTCGTAGAACACCATCAGCTTTTCGCGTTCCTCGAAGCCCCATAGCGGCGGGGTGAGCGCGCCGACGTCGAGCGCCTGCGTGGTGATGTTGAGAAGATGCGACAGGATGCGGCCGATTTCGCTGTAGAGCACCCGGATCAACTGGCCGCGTCGCGGTACTTCCAGACCAAGCAGGCGTTCCACCGCCCGGCAGAATGCATGTTCCTGGTTCATCGGCGCGACATAGTCGAGCCGGTCGAAATAGGGTACGGCCTGCAGATAGGTCTTGTATTCGATCAGCTTCTCGGTGCCGCGATGCAATAGCCCGATATGCGGGTCAACGCGTTCGACCACCTCGCCGTCGAGCTCCAGCACGAGACGCAGCACGCCATGCGCGGCCGGATGCTGCGGGCCGAAATTGATGTTGAAATTGCGGACGTTGTGTTCGGTCATCGTTGCCGCCTATTTCGCCTTTTCGTCGCCCTTCGCCTTCTCGTCACCCGGCAGCACGTAGTCCGTGCCCTCCCACGGCGACAGGAAGTCGAAATTCCTGAATTCCTGGCGCAGATTGACCGGCTCGTAGACGACGCGCTTGACCTCGTCGTCGTAGCGCACCTCAGAAAAGCCGGTCAGCGGGAAATCCTTCCTGAGCGGATGGCCGTCAAAACCGTAATCCGTCAGGATCCGGCGCAGATCGGGATGGCCGGTGAACAGGATGCCGTAAAGATCGTAGGCTTCGCGTTCGTACCATTCGGCCCCTGGGAAGATGCCGGTGACGCTCGGTACCGGCGTGACACTGTCGGTGGTCACCTTGACCCGGACGCGCACATTCTGGCGCGGGCTCAACAGATGATAGACGACGTCGAAACGCTCCTCGCGGTCGGGATAGTCGGCGCCGCAAATGTCGACGATCGACCAGAACTGCATCTGCCCGTCGTCGTGCAGCCGCCGCAGGACGTCGACGATCTTTTCGCGCCTGACCGTCAGCGTCAGTTCGCCGAAAGCGAGCACCGCGTCGATCAGATCGTCGCCAAGACGTAGCTCGACGAGGCTTTTCATCTCATCGAGGCTTTCGAGCGTTTCCTGGCTGATGGTCATGACTGGCTTTCTGGCTGGCCTGGCGGCGATCAGCGTTCGATGGTGCCGGTGCGGCGAATTTTCTTTTGCAGCAGCAGGATGCCGTAGACCAGCGCCTCGGCGGTCGGCGGACAGCCGGGCACATAGATGTCGACGGGCACGACCCGGTCGCAGCCGCGCACCACGGCATAGGAATAGTGGTAATAGCCGCCGCCATTGGCGCACGACCCCATCGAGATGACGTAGCGCGGCTCCGGCATCTGGTCGTAGACCTTGCGCAGCGCCGGCGCCATCTTGTTGGTCAGCGTGCCGGCGACGATCATCACGTCGGACTGGCGTGGAGACGCGCGCGGCGCGAACCCGAAGCGCTCCACATCATAGCGCGGCATCGACGCCTGCATCATCTCCACTGCGCAGCAGGCCAGTCCGAAGGTCATCCACATCAAGGAGCCGGTGCGCGCCCAGGTGATCAGTTCATCCACCGAGGTGACCAGAAAGCCCCGGTCGGCCAGTTCATCGCTCATCTCGCCGAAGAACGGGTCATCGGCACCGATCGGCTTGCCGGTCCTGGGGTCGAGCACCCCCTTGGGCGTCGGCGCGATCAGGGTTGCGGAACCGTCACTCATCGAATTGCCTCGCAAATCGGGCCTGCCGGAAGGAGACGCGGGATCAATCCCACTCCAGCGCGCCCTTTTTCCACTCGTATATAAAGCCGATCGTCAGAACGGCCAGGAAGAGCATCATCGACGCATAGCCGAACCAGCCCAGCGTGCCGAACGACACTGCCCAGGGAAACAGGAAGGCCACCTCCAGATCGAAGATGATGAACAGGATCGCGACCAGATAGAAACGCACGTCGAACTTCATGCGCGCATCGTCGAAGGCGTCAAAGCCGCATTCATAGGCCGACAGCTTTTCGGGATCGGGAGCCTTGTAGGCAACGATGAAGGGTGCCACCAGAAGCGCCAGCCCGATCACCGCGGCGATCGCGATGAAGATGGCGATGGGCAGATAGGAAGAAAGTAGAGCCTGCATGCCTTTCCCGTCCAGGTACGGCTTTTACCCCAATGACCGACCGCTTCACCCTAACTCGTCGGCCAAGCGATCCGGTCGCGCCTGCCATTGTGGACCCGGCCTTTGCCTATTGCAACGCAGCATGGGCCCTTTGGCAAGAAATCCGACGATGACGGCGCGAAACCGGTTCGCCGGGTGGGTTATCCCAGCGGCGCCGGCATGGCAAGTGTGATACAGGCAAATTTGCGGTGATCGTGACAGTTCCGGCGGGACCGCCCTGCCCCCACGATTTGTCATCCATTCGTATCTCGCTGAAGACAAGTTCAGACCATGCCGGCCTGTCGCCGCAAAGCACCGTTTCGGCCGGCTTTGCAGGTGTCTAATGGAATTCCCGGATACGGTGTCGGCGGTGCCCTCAATGCGCTTGACTTCGAAAATCGAAGCACGTAATGCAGGCCACCTTGCCGGCGGGGAAAGCCGCCGGTGCCACGCGGGTGTAGCTCAGCTGGTTAGAGTGCCGGCCTGTCACGCCGGAGGTCGCGGGTTCGAGCCCCGTCACTCGCGCCATTTCTTTTCCGTTTGCGGTTGCGGTTCGCATCTGGAGCGGGCAGAAATGGCAGCAGGTCGGTAAAGCGGCCTTTGCATATCCGGGCGCTTAGCTCAGCTGGGAGAGCAACTCGTTTACACCGAGTAGGTCGGCGGTTCGAACCCGTCAGCGCCCACCAACAAAATCAAACACTTAGATGAATATGCATTAGCCTGAAACCGGCATAATCTACGCTATATCTACGCAAACTCATTTTGCTAGATCGCTGATCTACGCAACTATGTGCGATGCCGATTCCACGCATTCGGTGGGTGAATGCAGATCGACGCCGCCTGCTCGCCGCAGACTGTACACCGCAGTTTGGGCACCAGATCGGCCGCCAGCGCGCCGTGCGATCTCCCCAGGCGGATTGCCAGAGCCGGAAAATCAAGCGAACCGCTATGGCCGCAGCGGCCGAAAACACGGTCGCGCACCTCGCAATAGGCAATAACGCCGTACCGAGCGTCGACCAGATCGCCGAGCGTGGCGGTTGTTCTTAGATAGCGGGACCGGCCGCCTTGATCCGCCGCTCGATCATCCGCCGTTCGCGATCGATCAGTTCGAGTTCCACAAGCCGGGCAAGGAACTGCACGTGATCCAGCCCCTCGGCCGCGCTGTGCGAGCAGGTCCTCGACGTCGCGCAGGCTGATCGAGAACCGGTAATACAACCATACAGAAAGCTGGATAATCTCGGGTGGGAAGCGATGGCGGGAGTAGCTGATCTGGCTCATGACGTCACGATAGCAGCTGGACGCGGAAGGGTCAGCGTCTTAACGTGACAATGCCAACATAAGAGCTCGGCATCAATCAGGAAGAGAACGTTCCTTTCGGAACGTTGTCTGGTTATCGCCGACCGGGTTGCCGGTGGTTTTTCAGATTGGAGGAATCACTTTGCCCCCCCGGCCGCCGCGTAACCGATCACCAGATGAAGGCTTTTCATGAAGTTCCGGCAGACCGATACGACGGTCGTTGCGGTGGCGAAGGCGTCGATTGGCATGATCTTCTGGTACGAGAGGATGGTCGAAACAAAAGCGGTAAGGGTGCAACGAACCTGCAGTCAGGCGCCCATCTGCCTATGCTTGCTTCTGCTTTTTACGCTCCTCGGCACAAATTTGGTCTCCGCACAAAGTGACACGCCGGTCGGCGTCTGGCTGGATGCAAGCAAGCGAATCCAAGTTCAGATTTTCCCCTGCGGCGATCGACTGTGCGGGAAAATCGTTTGGTTCGAGTGGCCCAACGACGAACAAGGCCTGCCATTGGTTGATTTGAAGAACGAGAATCCAGAGCTCCGCTCTCGGCCCCTTTTGGGACTTGTCGTCCTTCGGGGCCTTACCGCTTCCGGCGAGAACACATGGATGGACGGCAAGATATACAATCCGGAGGATGGCATGGACTATGGCGCTGAGATGTCGATCCAAGACAACAGTGCATTGCGTGTCCGCGTATATGTGCTCCAATCTGTTATGGGCGAGACACAAATTTGGACAAGGGTTCGTTGAAGATTGTCCGTTCCTTGACGTCGAGGGACACGTTGCGACGAAACCAGTTCACGTACATGGCTCCGGAAGCGCTCGCCTCGCTTAAAGCGAGGGGTCGGTTCCCGACCTTTGGTCGGCGCAAGGATCATGTTGTGAAAGCGCAAAACGCGATTCCGACAGCAATCGAGAGCAGCAGTGCGATGCGCGCCTCTGCCCGCTTGGGAAGGCGCCACGAATTGGGCAACTTCGATACTGCAACGGAAAATGGCATGATCATTCCTTCTGCGCCAGGGTGGAAAAAGAGAATGCCGGTGCGCGTGCCGGTCTGATCATAGGCGGTCCACATTGCGTGCAATGCCTCGTTGTCAAAATACGCGGCCCGGATGAAAAACGATGTCCATATTCATTGCCCATCAGTTGGGGCGGGAGCACGGGTACCGTTTCCCAGTCACCGGTTGCCGACGGTGTTCGCTGTAAGGGCGCCGGGTTCTAACTTTCGGGGGCAATGTGATGTTCATCGTCTCTCACCCATTGGGCTAGTAGTTTCGCCAGACAGGCTGATATTCCGCACAATACCAACCAGGTCGGCCTTGGCAGCAGCCTCGGAAACTACGCACAGGCGCCGCGGAAGACGTTGGCGCTGCGTCGCGCCGATATCGTTAGGACAGCGATCGGGGTGGTTCGGGCGAAAAAGAAAAGAGGCTCTCCGGAAATCCGAAGAGCCTCAGGTGCCGACGACGCGTGCTGGGGATGACAGAGGCGCCGAGGACGGTTCAAATTCATGCAATCGATCGAAATGGATACAACTACTGGTGCGGGGAAAGCGCGTCTACTGAGCCCACGAGTGCATGCAGGTTTGCACCGTATCCCTCCGATCACTCTTCGTATTGACAAAACAGCTTTTGGTGCTCTTACCATGCCAAGAGGCAATCCAAATGGGGAATGCAGGCTCACCACAGACGGCGTTCTACGCTGCCACCCGGGCCAGCAAATTTCAGGCTCAAATCCGTGCCGTGTTCCAACGCAGGCACTGGACCACTAAACGGACCCGGTCATCTGACCGCTTGGATCTGAATGTCGATGACCCATCAGTACATCCACGTGGTTGTTCCAAAGGAAGTGGTCGACAACGTCATCGAGGTCGCAGAACGTGAAGGTGTAACGCTTGGTGGAATCTCGGCCGTCAAAGGTTCGGCTCGCACGGTCTCATTTCTGACGATGCGCAACGCCCAGCAGGGTTTGCTCGACGACTTGCAGCGCACGCTACACAACACGGCAGACTGGAAGATCGCCATCAGCCCGGTCGACGCCGTAGTGACGAAATCGCATGAGGAGGAAAATGGGGAGGCCGAGATTGCGGAAACCCGCGAAGAATTGCTCTCGCAGATTTCGCGCAACGCCGGCCTTACGCCGACTTACTTGACGCTGGTTACGATTTCCGCCCTCGTCGCTGCGTTCGGCATGATCGGCAATGATGTGACCGTCATCATTGGCGCGATGGTGATCGCCCCCCTGCTCGGTCCGTTGCTTGGCTCCATTCTCGGTGTGTCGCTGGGCGAGCGTGGCCTGATTGCCCAAGCCATGAAGGCGAGCGCCACCGGCATCGCGCTGGCCGTGGCCATTGGCGCGGCGATGGGCGTTATCCTGCCTTTCGACGTTGCGACACCGGCGCTGGCTGCGCGTGCCTCGGTCGGCTTCCAGAACATCGCGCTGGCGCTTGCCGCCGGAGCCGCTGCCGCATTGTCACTGACCGCCGGCGCGGCCTCGATCCTCGTCGGCGTCATGGTCGCCGTCGCCCTAATGCCGCCGGCAGCTGCGATCGGCCTTTTTGTGGGCAAGGCGCAATGGCTTATGGCAGTCGATGCCCTGCTACTGCTGGCGGTCAACCTTGCCGCAGTGCACCTTTCGGGGCAACTCGTCTTCCTGGTGCGCGGCGTCAAGCCCCGCACCCGCTACCGGCAGGCCAAGGTCCGGCAGCCCATCCGCTTTTCGCTCACCATCTCCGGCGCACTGCTTTTGGTGTTGGCATTGCTGATCGGTTACCAGGTCCTCTCGGGCAAGTGACGGTGCGCTCACCTACACTGCGAGCGGCATGGCCGCGCCGAGGAAATGGTGACGGATCGCTTCCGCTCCTATGGCGCTGCGCTCATCCCGATCATGTCCTCGTCGACCTTCGCAACAACAGCGTCCGCATCGTCGGACCGGCCGCCAGGGAAGAGAAGGCCGAATGGGAGATGTGGATGAAACGAAAGGCCGAGTGCGAAGCCGAAATCGCCGAGCTGCGCCAGCAGCTCGACCAGCCCGACTACCCTTACCGCAAACAGGTCGAGGAAGACATCGAGCACGAAGTGAAGATCCTCGCGATCGTCAGTCGACCGTGAACTATCCGCAAGCCGTTGATATGTCTGGCTGACTGGCTTCTCCAAGCATGTTCAGTCCCGGCATTTGATGGATT
>JAJDOK010000042.1 GCA_022340185.1 Salaquimonas sp.
TACCACTACTACAACAACTATTATGGCGGTTACGGCTACAACGGTTACGGCTACTAAGCCAAACCTGAAATTCTCTCTCTTCTCCTCAAGGCCCCGGCACCGCCGGGGCCTTTTGGCGTTCTGGAGCAAGAGGCGAGGAGCAGAGCGACCGGGACTTAACAAACCAGGCGAGGAGCGGAGCGCCAACCGGTGCCCTTGGGGGCGAGGGTCATGTCAGGGGCCGTTGGAATCGGACCTCACCAACGTCAGCTTTGCGGACAAAGCGACCAAGGCTGTCTATTGAGGATGTCGTTTCTGCGACACGTGCCATAGGGACGCTTTGTGCCCAAAACCGGACCTCCATGGCGTGTGTAACTGAAAGGCAGAATTGTGCCAACAGTAGCCATGGCTTTAAAAGCTGCAGTCCCACAATCTTTCGAACGGTGGCTCAAACTGGATCATTTGCATCTTGCCGAAAGTCTAATTGGCCCGCTATTCCAGTAGCTACTCCGAAACTGTTTCCCCACTTCCGCCCAACTCGCTTGGGAAATCCTTCATCTTGGGCAGACCGTCCTTCATGGGCAGTACGGTTTCCGCGTAGTTGACATGCAGTGCGGGTTCGAACGCAACCGTGGGGATCGTCGCTGCGTAGACGTCGACAAGTCCGAAAGTCGGATGGTCGGTCATGATATGGCCGCCGCACTTGGTACAGTATTGCCGATCGCTCTTTTCGGTCTTCATGAACTTTCCGACGAATTCCTGCCCCTTGGTGATCTTGACATTTTCCGGCTTCCACAACGTGAAAGCATTTACAGGTCCAGCCGACCATGAGCGGCATGACGAACAGTGGCAATATCCCATGGCTTCTGGCTTGCCGGTAACCTCGACTTCCACGGCGCCGCAAAAACAGGTTCCCTTGTGGGTATCGGTCATGATCCTCTCCCTTCTGGTCAACTGACAGCTAGTTTTTCACACCAAGGCAAGCACGATAAGACGTCAGTCACAAAATGGCCATATGGCATCACACCGCTTGCCTAGGGTCTGAATACCGAATGCATTGCAGCGATTGTCCACTTTGGGTCATGATTGCGCATTCGGTTCTCACTAGATTATCGCCCCTGCGACATCCCCTCAATGTCTTGGAAGGGCTCAAAGCCGCCATCTGACGTTTCAGATAGGTCGGTGGGAATCCCGTCCTTGAATCTCCCTAAATCCCCAGCAGCTTCCGCGCATTCTCCTTCAGGATCAGCGGGCGGACGTCCTCGCGGATGTCGATCTTCTCGAAATCGGCGAGCCAGCGATCCGGCGTGATCGCCGGCCAGTCGGAGCCAAACAGCATCTTGTGCTTCAACAGCGTGTTGGCGTAGCGCACCAGGATCGGCGGGAAATATTTCGGGCTCCAGCCGGAAAGGTCGATATAGACATTCGGCTTGTGGGTCGCCACCGACAGCGCCTCCTCCTGCCACGGGAAGGAAGGATGCGCCAGGATGATCGGCATGTCGGGAAAATCGGCCGCCACGTCGTCGATATAGATCGGATTGG
Source organism: Salaquimonas sp. (assembly GCA_022340185.1). Taxonomy (GTDB): domain Bacteria; phylum Pseudomonadota; class Alphaproteobacteria; order Rhizobiales; family Rhizobiaceae; genus BOKV01. The sequence continues at coordinate 1,522 of JAJDOK010000042.1, forward strand.
AATAGTTGAGCTTCAGCCCCATGCCGCCCGGCATGCCGGCGCCCACACCCGTCTGGCCGGTATGAAACAGGGCCGGCTTGCCGGTTTCGGCGATCGCCTCGTAGAGCACATAGGCCGAGCGGTCATTGGGATAAAACGCCTGCATGGTCGGGTGGAACTTGAAGCCCTGTATGCCGTGATTTTCGACCAGATCGCGCGCCTCGCGTGCGCCCATCTTGCCCTTGGCCGGGTCGATCGAGGCGAACGGGACCAGCACGTCGGCATGCTCGGCGGCCTGTTCGGCCACCTCGTAATTGTTGAAGCGGCGAAAGCCGGTATTCCTCTCGCTGTCGACCGGGAAGATGCAGCAGCCGATTTTGCGCTCGCGCATATAGGCCGCCGTCTGCGCGATGGTCGGCTGCGGCGAGTGGTCCATGTGGAAATATTTCTTCATCCACTGCTGAAAATCGTCATAGCCGTCATCGGCATGCATGCCGCAGGGTTCCTCGGCATGGGTATGGATGTCGATGGCGATGAGTTCGTCGGGGTTCACGGCGTGCCTCCGGGTTTCAAGCCGACATACTTGGTCAGCAATCGCATCAGTTCCTCGCGCTCGGCAAGGTCGAGCGGGCCGAAACTCTCCATTTCGTGGCGATTCGTTCGGTCCAGGAACTGCGCGACCGCCGCGCGGCCTTTCGCCGACAGCCTCAATTCCAGCGCGCGCCGGTCGTCATCGGGCACATGGCGCTCGACGATACCTTCGCCCTCGAGCGTGCGTACCGTCTTTGTCATGTTGGCCGGCTTGATCCGCAGGCGCCTGGCCAGCATGCCCTGGCGGATACCCGGATTGGCGGCAATGATGGTCAGTACCGAAATCGTGCCGGGCGGCAGGCCCAGATCGGCAAATTCCCGGAAATATTCGTCGAAGGCCCTGATCTGGGCGAGCCGCAGCATGAAGCCGAGCGAATTGGCCAGCCCGCCGAGTTCGACGTCCCGCGTTTCGCTTCCATCATCGCCTTCGGCCTGTATCGCCCGCTGATCCATTTCACGTGTCGCCCGGCCGCGTGACCTTGCCGGCACGCTTTTCGAGGAAATCGCGAAGTCCCTGTTTGGCTTCCGGCGTCGCCGAAGCGAAGGTCGCGATGAAGGATTCCAGGAACAGTCCGTCGGACCTGGACATATCCTGGATGCGCGGCAGCGCATTGATGATGGCATAATTGGAGAAGGGCGCGTTGGAGGCTGCCTTTTTCGCCAGTTCGGTTGCCTTATTGAGCGCCTCGCCTTCGCCGACGACATATTGCACGAGGTTCCAGCGCTCGGCTTCATCGGCGCTCGCAACACGGCCGGTCAGCATAAGATCGCTCATGCGCGCCACACCCATCAGGCGGGCAATGCGCACCGATCCGCCGCCGCCGACGAAAATACCGCGTTGGCCTTCCGGAAGGCCGAAAAAGGCGTCGCGCGCCGCGACTCGCAGATGGGTGGAGGCAGCCAGTTCAAGCCCGCCGCCGACGACGGCCCCATGCACGGCCGAAATCCACGGAATGGTGCCGTTTTCGATCATGTCGAAGACGACATGCCAGCGCTGCGACCCGGCAACGCCTTCGGTGAGCGATTTCTCGACATGTTCGGCGAGATCGAGCCCGGCGGAGAAATGTTTGCCATGGCCGAACAATACGACAGCCTTCGCCTCGGCTTCGGCCCGCGCCGCAGCCACAGCGATCGCCTCGACGACGCGGTCGGAGATGGCGTTGCGTTTTTCGGGCCGGTTGAGGCCGATGAACGCGACATCGTCGCGCAGCTCGTAAGTGCACAATTCAGCCGGCTCATGCTTGTTCATCAACTGCTCCTGGTCTCTCACGCGCCGACGGTCGCCATCGCGTCCAGCACGTGTTCGGGCGCCGGTTCAGCATAAAGGTCCTCGACCAGTTCCGCACAATTGGCGATCACCGCGCTCTGGTTGATCGAGCCCTTGTCGGTCACTTCATGGGCGTCGATCGATGGCGGCCGGTCGAGTATGATGGCGCGCCTGACCAGGTTGGAACTGCCGGTCGATTGCGCCGCGAGTTGCTGAAGCCTTTCGCCAAACAGCGCGCGCACGGCGGGGTGCCGCGCGATTGCATGCTCGTCTGCGCTGTCAAGATCGGGGACAATCCTGCGCGCCGCGTCGGCATCGACCAGCAGCAGCGCGCCGATATGGTCGCGGTTGAGGCCTGTCAGCACCGCGTCGCGCACATAGGGCGCAAACGCCTTGACGATCGCGCTCCGCACACCCGCCATGTTGACCCAGGTGCCGGTCGACAGCTTGAAATCCTCGGCCACCCGCCCATCGAACTGGAAGCCGCGATTGACGTCCTGCGCGTCGATGAACCTGATCGCATCGCCGATCCTGTAGAAGCCTTCCTCGTCGAAACTTTCGGCGGTCTTGTCGGGCATGCGCCAATAGCCGGGCGTCAGCGACGGTCCGCGCAGCCGCAATTCCAGCTTTTCCTCGTTCGGCACAAGTTTCAGTTCGAGGCCGGCGGCGGGCAGGCCGATCTCGCCAGGCCGTTCCAGCGGCCAGGTGGACGTCATCGCAAAGGGCGCGGTTTCCGTCGAACCATAGCCGGTGATCATCATGATCCTTTCGCCGACGGCCTTCACCGCCAGTTCTTCCAGCGCGTCGAGGACATGCTGCGCGAGCCCGGCGCCCGCATATTGCAGCAGCTTGACCCGGGAGTAGAAATTGTTGCGCAGCTTTTCATTGCCGGAAAGATGCTCGACCAGCATCTCGTAGCCCTTGGGCACGTTGAAATAGATGGTCGGCGCGACCTCGCTGAGATTGCGCACGGTCTTGGCGATGCCGGCCGGCGTCGGATTGCCGTCGTCAATATAAAAGGTGCCGCCGTGATGCAGCACGATGCCGAAATTGTGGTTGCCGCCTGCCGTGTGGTTCCACGGCAGCCAGTCGACGAAGACCGGCGGTTCGTCGTTCAGGAAGGCCAGCGCATGGGCGATCATCACCTGGTTGGCGCAGAGCATGCGCTGGGTGTTGATCACTGCCTTGGGCAGGCCGGTCGAGCCCGAGGTGAACAGGAATTTGGCGATGGTTTTGCCGGTAACCTCGGCATCGGCGGCCGCGACGGCGCTGGTCGGGACGGTCGCCAGCATCTCGTCGAAGGAAAGGGAAGGGCGGTCGGGCGAGGGATTGCGCGCGGTGACAAGCTCGATATCCGGCTTCATGACATCATTGAGCGCCGCTTCGAAAGGCACACCTTCCGCCGTGAAGACGAGACCCGGCGTCAGCAGGTCGAAGATATGCTTGAGCTTGGCGTGGTCCCTGGAAACCAGCGAGTAGGCCGGCGACACCGGCGCATAGGGCACGCCGGCCATCATCGCGCCGAGCGCGATCAGCCCGTGCTCCGTGGAATTGCCCGACAGAATGACGATCGGCCGTTCGGCCGACAGGTCCCGGTCGAGGATGAACTGGGCGACGGCACGGGCTTTCTCCAGCGTCTCGGCATAGCTGATGCGCCGCCAATCGCTGCCATTGACCCTGTCGGCGAGGAAGATACGCTCCGGCGCGGCCTCAGCCCAGTGGCGCAGCCGGTCGGTCAGCGAGCGGGGATAGTCACCCAGCGTTTCGAGGGCACGAACGTAGCACACGCCGTTATCCGCCCTGACGCGTTCGGCGGACAGATCGCCCATACGCACCTTGCGCATGCCGGGAATGTCGACCAGCGGCATGTTTGTTCAGCCTCCTCCACTTTGTTATGAAGCATAACTATTAACCGCCATTGCTTCAAGCCATTACCGATCCACACAAAAAACCCCGGCGCCTTTTGGCAGCCGGGGCTTTGCACTGCGGTGGGGGAGGGAGGCTAGCTCGACGGTCCGTCGTTGAAGCCGACCTTGTCGACCAGTTCGGAAGCCTGCTTGCGGTATTTGGCGATTTCTTCCAGCGGCAGCGTGTCGGGATGGATTTCGCCGAAGGATTTGACGATCGGCGACGGTTCGGCATCGGGCGAAATCGGATATTCGAACACTTGGCTCGCATAGATCTGCTGCGCTTCGGGGCTCGCCAGGAATTCCATCAGCTTCAGCGCATTTTCCTTGTGCGGCGCATGTTTGGCGAGCGACATGCCGGAAATGTTGACATGGGTGCCTCGGCTATCACCGGCACCGGGACCGTTCGGGAACAGCACCTTGATCGCGCCAGCCCATTCCTTCTGCTCAGGTTCCTTGTCGTTGGTCATCATCAGCCCGACATAATAGGTGTTGCCGAGCGCGATGTCGCATTCGCCGGCATAGATCGCCTTGGCCTGCGCCCTGTCGTTGCCGGCCGGCTTGCGCGCCAGATTGTCCCTGACCCCTTTCAGCCAGTTCTCGGTATAGTCGGCGCCGTGATGGGCGATCATCGAGGCGAACAGGCCGATATTGTAGAAATGCTGACCGTCACGCGTGCAGATCTTGCCCTTCCATTTAGGGTCGGCCAACTCCTCGTAGGTGATCGTGTCCTGCTTGACGCGTTCCTTCGAGGCGTAGACGACGCGTCCGCGCGTGGTCAGTGCGAACCAGTGGCCCTCGCTGTCGCGAAAATGCGCCGGGATGTGTTCGTTGACCGCGGGATCGTCCACCGACTGGGTGACGCCCTTTTCCTTGGCGTTGGTCAGCCGGCCGATATCGACCGTCATGATCAGGTCTGCGGGCGAATTGACGCCTTCCGCCGCAATGCGCTCCTCCAGACCCTTGTCGAGGAACAGCACATTGGTTTTGATGCCGGTATCATCGGTGAATCTCTTGAGCAGCGGCGCGATCAGTTCCGGCTGGCGGTAGGAATAGATGTTGACTTCGTCGGCCCGCGCCATGCCGGTCGGGGCCATTGCGGTGGCGACCAGGACGGCCAGTGCGAAAATGACACGCATGCTGCTTCTCCAAAACAAGACTAATATTGTCCAGTTATGCGCTGTGGATGATTTCGTCAACCATCCGGACGCCGAAAACAATGGCGAAACGGTTTGGTGGCCATTCCGCGGATCGCCCATGGATCGCCCCTAGACCAAAAGAGAAGCGGGAAATTGCGGCGCTTGTAAAGCGGACAAAATTATTCCATTTTGGAATCGTTCCAGACAAGCCGTTCCGGCAGACCCGTCGTTCTGAAGGGCAACCGGAATGATGATGCGAAGGGCCTGCGGCTTATGCGACTGACGAAACAAACCAATTATGCGTTCCGTGTCTTGATGTATTGCGGGGCCAATGCCGGTCGAAAAAGTCGTATTCCGGAGGTTGCGCGAGCATTCTCGGTTTCCGAACCCTTCCTTTTCAAGATCGTTCAACTCCTGTCGGAGGCCGGCCTGGTCCAGACCACGCGCGGCCGCGGCGGCGGCATTGCGCTTGGCCGTCCGGCTGACGAGATCACCCTGCTCGATGTCGTCCGCGTGACCGAGGACGGTTTCGTCATGGCCGAATGTTTCGACGGTGGTGCCGCGGATTGCCCGCTGATCGACCATTGCGCGCTCAACGCCGCGTTGCGGCGCGCGCTTGGGGCCTTCATGGAAGTACTCGACGAAACCACCATTGACGATCTCGTGCGCTCGCGGCCCGAACTGGGCGCGCTGATCGGCCTGACAGACGACGGTCCGGCCTTGCCGCTGGCCAACTGACATCGGCAAACGCTTCGCCGGTCAACGGCAATTTGCCACCGCATCTTTTTTAGAACAGTTCTAATCTATTGAAATTCATGCATTTTTTTCTTGACTAATTTTATCCTGATAAGCATCACTGTCACCATTCCGGGATACGGGCCTTGAACCCGAGCGACTGGAGGAACGGGGTTTGCCATTCCGGCGCCAAAGCTGGCAGGCGCGCCCCGCCAACCTGACTGCGGCCGTTTTCGGCCACGCCAGGCGTGGGTTCCTGCTTCGTATCCCTGCACTTGAGTTGACGCCAGGAGACATGATGAAGCGCCGAACCGAAATCACGCTCAATTTAACGGCTGCCTCGGCAATCACGATTGCCTCTCTTGCGCTGCCGGCGCGCGCCGAACCCGATCCGGCCGCCATCGTCTACAATTACGCCGAAATCGCGCTTGCCGGCTATTCCGATGCGCTTGCCACGGCCAAAACGCTCGATTCAGCCGTCAAGGCACTTATCGCCATGCCGAGCGGGGACACGCTCAAGGCAGCACGCGAGGCATGGCTTGCCGCGCGCGACCCCTATCAGCAGACCGAGACCTTCCGCTTCGGCAATCCGGTTGTCGACGATTGGGAGGGCCGGGTGAACGCCTGGCCGCTGGACGAGGGCCTGATCGATTATGTTGATGCCGGCTACGGTACCGAGAGCGATGAAAACCCGCTCTACACCGCCAATGTGATCGCCAATCCGACGATCGAGATCAATGGCGAGAAGGTCGACGCCTCGACGATCACCCCAGAACTGCTCGCGAACGTGCTTCGGGAAGCCGGCGGCATCGAGGCCAATGTCGCGACCGGCTATCACGCCATCGAGTTTCTGCTTTGGGGCCAGGACCTGAACGGGACGGGCCCGGGCGCCGGCGCCCGTCCCTACACCGACTACGACACCGCCAATTGCACCAACGGCAATTGCGACAGGCGCGCGCAATACCTTGCCGCCGCTTCCGCACTGCTGGTCTCCGATCTGGAGGAGATGGTGGCCGACTGGCAGCCCGATGGCGCCGCACGCGCCGCCGTCGACAACGGCGATGCAAGGGTCGGTCTGGCCGCCATGCTGACCGGCATGGGCTCGCTCTCCTACGGTGAACTGGCGGGCGAACGCATGAAGCTGGGCCTGTTGCTGCATGATCCCGAAGAGGAGCATGACTGCTTTTCCGACAACACTTACAATTCGCATCTCCACGACGCGATGGGCATCCGCAACATCTATCTGGGCACCTACAAGCGCATTGATGGCTCTACGGTAAGTGGCCCTTCGCTGTCACAATTGGTTGCCGGCAAGGATCCGGCGCTCGACAAGGAGATGCGCGCCAAGCTCGACACGACGATGGCGAAGATGAACGCCATGGCCGAACGCGCCCGAACGGTCGAGGCCTATGACCAGATGATCGGCGAGGGAAACGATGAGGGCAATGCCGTTGTTCAGGCGGCGATCGACGCCCTGATCGATCAGACAAAGTCGATTGAGCGGGTCATCGCCGCGCTGGATGTCGGCGGGATAGAACTCGAAGGTTCCGACAGCCTCGACAGTCCCGACGCTGTTTTCCAGTGACCGCAAGCGTCACTGACGCAAGCAAGCGTATCGATTGATATCGATCAAGGTTAGCAACCAACGAAACTGATGTATCGACCCAATGCTCGTCTGTAGTTGTAACATCATCTCCGATCGGGAGATCAGGCAGGCCATTACGGTACTTCTGCGCGAGGATCCGTGGCGCCTGATCGTGCCGTTGCAGGTCTATCACGCGATGAAAAAGCGCGGCAAATGTTGCGGCTGCTTTCCGCAGCTCGTCGATCTCATCATCGAAACGACGCAAGCCTTCCACCGCGAGCTCGACACGCCGGATTGCGAGATCGTCTCCTTCCTCGACAGATTGCGCGACAGGCATCGCGAATGCGAAACGGCACGGCTGATCGCCCGCAAGCGCATGGAAAAGATTCGCGCGGCCTGATGCGGCCAAACGGGATTGGCTGGCGGGCCAGCCGTTGAACACTTCCTCGTCTGCCTGCATCCTGCTCCGCAGACAGACAACAACAACGGGAGCGAATGCATGAAGGGTAATGAAAAGGTCATCGAACGGCTGAACCATGCGCTTTTTCTGGAACTGGGAGCGGTCAGCCAATACTGGCTTCATTATCGTCTGCTGGACGACTGGGGCTACGCGCTGCTCGCCAGGAAGGAGCGTGAAGAATCGATCGAGGAAATGAATCACGCCGACAGGCTGGTCGAGCGCATCATCTTTCTCGAAGGCCACCCCAATCTCCAGTCCGTTGCGCCGCTGAGGATCGGGCAGGACGTCAAGGAAGTACTCGACGCCGACCTTGCCGGCGAACACGAGGCCAGAACCGCCTACAAGGAAGCGCGCGACGTCTGCCACGACGCAGGCGACTACGTATCGATGAAGCTGTTCGAGGAATTGCTGATCGACGAGGAAGGCCATATCGACTTCCTCGAAACGCAACTGGAACTCTATGAAAATATCGGCCCGGAAAAATACGGTCAGCTCAACGCCACGCCTGCCAATGACGCCGAGTAGACGGTCGCAGTCGCCAGCCTCGACTCCAGCGATGCTTGGCCGGGCCTTCCGGCTGCGGTGGTCCTGGACCGTCGACTATCTGCGTGACCCGCGCTCCGGACCAGGCTGGGCCGGGCGCTCGCCCTCGCCGGACAGGCAATCCGGAGGGCTTGCAGGTGCCGTTGTCGGCGGTGTGGCCGGCGCGCTCGTCATCCTCCTTGCGGTAGGATTTTCTCGTGCCGGGGCCGCCGAGTCTGGACAGCCGACCGCCGGGAAACTGCCTTCCGAGTTCCTCACGCGCAACGACCTCAAGGAAAAGGACCTCAAGCGTGTTAGGAAGGTTACGCGCCCGACCGAGGATTTTTCGAAGGCCGAGCGTTTCGAGACGATGTCGGGTGGCGCCGCGACCTCGCGCAAGCTGGTCAATCGCGACGCCTTTTCCCAGTTTTCGGCCAACCTCAAATTCAACGAGGAACGCGATTTCAAGCTCGGCAACGCCCTGTTCACGAAGGTCTGGGTTCCGGCGCCATCCTCGACCCAGGCGAGCGACGGCCTCGGTCCGCTGTTCAATGCCCGTTCCTGCCAGGCTTGCCACATCAAGGACGGCCGAGGCCACCCGCCCGAGGGCGACAGGGTCGGCGTCTCGATGTTCCTGCGGCTCGCCCGCCCGGCGCAGACCGACGGGGAGCGCAGGCAACTGCAAGACTATGTCGCGCTCAACTTTTCCGACCCGGTCTATGGCGGCCAGTTGCAGGATCAGTCCGTTACCGGTGTGTCGCCTGAAGGCAAGATGGTCATCGACTACGAGGAAGTACCGGTGAATTTCACCGACGGCACAACCGCCTTGCTGCGCAAACCGATTTATCGTGTCGAAAACCTAGCCTACGGTCCGTTCGATCCCAAGACCACGCTTTCGCCACGCGTCGCTCCGCCAATGATCGGCCTCGGCCTCGTCGAGGCGATCGCTCCGGCCGACATCGCCGCCAATGCCGATCCCGACGATGCCGATGGCGACGGCATTTCCGGCAAGCTGCAATTGGTACGAACCGGCCCGGATGGTGAAATCCGGCTCGGCCGTTTCGGCTGGAAGGCGCAGAATCCGACCATCCGCGCCCAGGCCGCCGGCGCCTTCTCAGGCGATATCGGCATTTCGACGCCCTACATGCCCGACCCGCATGGCGAATGCACCGCCGCCGAAGCCGATTGCCGCAAGATGCCGACCGGCGTGCAGCAGCGCCTGGGCGATACGGAAGCGCCGGATCCGGTGATGGATCTGGTCACCTTCTATTCGCAGAACCTCGCCGTGCCCGCCCGCCGAGACGTCGACGCGCCGCAGATCCTGCACGGCAAGGAACTGTTCTACGGTTCGGGCTGCATCTCGTGCCACACGCCGAAATTCGTCACCAGCCGCGACGCCGGCCACAAGGCGCAGGCCTTCCAGCTAATCTGGCCCTATTCAGATTTCCTGCTGCACGACATGGGCGGGGGTCTGGCCGACGGCCAGCAGGTCGGCCGCGCCAACGGCAATGAATGGCGCACCTCACCGCTGTGGGGAATCGGCCTGACCAAGACCGTCAACGACCACACCTTCTTCCTGCATGACGGGCGCGCCCGCAACCTGACCGAAGCGATACTGTGGCATGGCGGTGAAGCCGAGACTGCCCGCAAAGCCTTCCGCTCCATGGAAAAGGCCGACCGCGACGCCCTGATCGCTTTCCTGGAGTCGCTTTGATGCTTCCATGCCGTTTTCGCATTGCCGCCCTGTCGGTGGCAGCGGTCTTGATCCTTGCCTGCAGCCCGGCCGTCCACGCCCAGCAGGACGACAGCAGCCCGCACGATGCGGAAGGCAACGTCATCAGTTCGAAGGCCGTCGACCCGGCCCAGATGCGCGCCGTGATGCTGGCGGCTGCCACGCAGGTCATCGCACCGGGCTATGCGCGGTTCCATGCGGCGGGCGAGAAACTGGTCGGCGCCACCGAAAGCCTGTGCGCCGCACCCCATGAGGCAAGGCTCGCTTCCGCCCGGTCCGCCTTCACCGAAACCGCACTTGCATGGGGTCATGTCGAGAATATCCGTTTCGGGCCGGTCATGTCGGACAATCGTCTGGAGCGCGTCCTGTTCTGGCCGGACAGGAAGGGCATCGGCCTGAAGCAGGTGCAGGGCCTGCTGGCGAAAAAGGACGAAACCGCGCTCGATCCCGAAACGCTCGCCAGCAAGAGCGTCGCCGTTCAGGGCCTCGGCGCGCTGGAATTCGCACTGTTCGGTGCCGGCTCCGACAAACTGGCGAGGGAAAGCGGTTACCGCTGCTCCTTCGCATTGGCCGTGTCGCGCAATCTGGCGGCCATTGGCGGCGAACTTGCAAGGGCCTGGAAGAAGCCCGAAGTGGTGCTGTCGGTCTGGCTGAGCGACGACGATCCCAACGCCACAACCGAGATGCTGAACGAACTTGTCGGCGCTCTGGTCCATGGACTGGAAGCGACCCGCGACATCCGTCTGCGCGGCTTCATGGGCGACACACCGGAAAAGGACCGGCCGCGCGTCGCGCTCTTCCGCCGCTCCGGCAATACCGTGCCGATGATCGCCGCCGATATCGAAGGTCTGCGCGACCTCTTCGTCGGCTCGGGCATGGAAACGCTGCTGCCCGACGATGTCGGCTCGATCGGCGATTCCATCCGCTTCGAGTTCGGCGAACTCATCGATGTCGCCGGCAATATCAGGAAACCGATCGCCGAAGCGGTCGCCGATCCCGACGAGCGCCAGCGTCTGGCCTTGCTCGATATCGTCATGGACAGCCTGATCGAGCGCTTCGATACGCAATATGCGCCGGCAACCGGCCTGACTTCGGGCTTTTCCTTTTCGGACGGCGATTGATGCCGCGCCTGTTCGGCCGCCGCGATTTCCTCCGTGCCGCCGGCGCCTCCTTCGCCGCAGCGCTGGCGCCACGTCCGGCAGTGGCGCTGGCCAAGGCTGATGCGGTCTTCGTCTCCGCCTACAAGGCGCCGAACGGTAGTTACGGCGTGGCGACGCTGACGGAAGCTGGCGAGATCGTCCATACCTACAGATTGCCCATGCGCGGCCACGACGTCGTGGCGCATCACGCCAGCGGCCGCTGCGCGGCTTTTGCCAGGCGGCCCGGCACGCACGGCCTTGCCTTCGACAGTGGTGACAGGGCCAGGCCGCAGGTGTTTTCGACGCCTGCCGGCCGGCATTTCTACGGTCATGGCGCGTTCTCCGCCGACGGCAGGCTGCTCTACGCCACCGAGAACGATTTCGACGGAGTGCGCGGCGTCGTTGGCATCTACGACGCGACCGATGGCTACAACCGCATCGGCGAACTGCCGACGCACGGCCTCGGCCCGCATGAACTGATGCTGATGCCGGACGGCAGGACGCTGGCGATCGCCAATGGCGGCATCGAAACCCATCCCGATTATGGCCGCGCCCAACTCAATCTGAGTGCGATGCAGTCATCCATCGCCTTCGTCGATTGCGAAACCGGCGATCTGCTGGCGCGTCACGATCTGCCGAAAGCGCTTTCGCGGCTTTCGACCCGCCATGTCGATGTCGATGCCGAGGGAAGATTATGGTTTGGCTGCCAGTATCAGGGCGAGGCCGGCGATCACGTGCCGCTTATCGGCCATGCCGGCATCGGCGAGCCGATGCAATGGCTGGAGATGCCTGAGGAAGCCGGCGCCGCGCTGCTCAACTATGTCGGCGCGATCGTGATCAACCGGCACTCGGGCGTCATCGGCGTCACTTCGCCGAAAGGCAACGCCGCCATCGAAATCCGCCCCGATGCGCCCGGAGATATCACCGTTCGCCGTATCGAGGGTGTCAGCGGTATCGCGATCGACAAGGCCGGTTTCGTCTATTCCTCGATGGCCGGCAGCTTCAACGGCAGGCCCACGCCGCAATTGTGGGACAACCACATCCGCCTGATTTGAGTTACTTCGCCAGCAGCGTCGCCAGCCTTTGCAGGGCGAAATCGTAGCCCTGTGTGCCGCAGCCGATGATGATCCCGTCGGCGCGCTGCGAGATGTAGGAGAAGTGGCGGAAGCTCTCGCGCTTGTGCACATTCGAGATATGGACCTCGATCACCGGGAATTCGCAGGCATTGAGCGCATCGAGAATGGCGACCGAAGTGTGCGTATAGGCGGCGGCATTGATGACGATACCGGCCGCGGTACGCCGTGCTTCCTGGATCAGGTTGACCAGCTCGTGCTCCGCATTGGACTGGAAGAAATGCACTTCCAGACCGAGCTTTTCGCCCGTTTCGATGCAGCGCCCCTCGACCTCGCCGAGCGTGTCGGAACCGTAGATGAGCGGCTGGCGCTCGCCCAGCAGGTTGAGATTGGGTCCGTTCAGCACATAGACGAGACGATTCATGATCCCGGTCCTTCGTCATCGGACGAAGGATGCCCGCTCGCCCGTAAAAGAGGCGATGCATCCCTGTCCCGGCGGCCTTGATAATCGCGATTGGTTAAGGGCGCTACAACTTCGCCCAGTTTTTTGTCTTTGCGCGGCAAGCGCGTTTGCGGGAAAAATGCGCGTAAAAACCCCATGCGGAGCGGATGATGGCAGGTGAAACGGATTTCTCGGGCGTTGTCGGCCGCGAACGCACGGCTTTCGACGCCGTAACGCCGGGACCGCTTCAGCGTTTCTGTGCGGTGCTCGACCGTGAGGTGCCGGCCTTCGCACCGGGCGATCCGGTCCCTCCGCTCGCCCATTGGCTGTTATTCCTGGGCGCCGACCGCCAGTCCGGGCTCGGGCCGGACGGCCATGCCGCGCGCGGCGATTTCCTGCCCGACGCGCCCGATCTGCCGCGCCGCATGTGGGCCGGCAACCGCATCGCCTTTCCGGGTGTCATCCGCGTCGGCATGCGCCTGCGCCGCCATTCGCGGATCGCCGCCGCCGACCTCAAGCACGGCGCGAGCGGCCCGCTGCTCTTCGTCACCGTGCGCCACGAGATCGCCGAGGAGGAGGGTCCGGCACTGCTGATCGACGAGCACGACATCGTCTACCGCGCCGCCACGTCGGCGAAGCGGGGGGCGCTGGCCGAACCCGTGCCGAAGGGTCGATGGCATCGCGAGGTGGTTGCCGACGAAACCTTGCTGTTCCGCTATTCGGCGCTGACCTTCAACGGCCACCGCATACATTACGACAAGGATTATGCGGCGTCCGAAGGCTATCCGGGCCTTGTCGTGCACGGGCCGCTGCTCGCCACGCTGATGGTCGATCTGATCTGGCGCAATGCGCCCGAAGCGGTGCTGACGAGTTACGCCTTCCGCGCCCATCGTCCGATCTTCTGCAACGAACCTTTTTATCTCAATGGCTTGCCGGGAGAACCGGATTCAAGAATTGAACTCTGGACGGCTGACAAAATGGGCCAAAAGGCCATGACGGCGCAGGCCGTGCTGGCCGAGGGCACGACCTGAAGCCCGGTCTTCGGCTGTGGCCTCACGCCATCGCCATGCGATTCATGGCTTGCATTTGTTCCTGATTTGTTCTTAAGTTGGATCATGCAACATGACCTCTTACCCAGCGCGGTCTCCGCACGCGCGCGCCGCTTGCGCGCCTTGATCCGCCCGATGGAACATTCGGCGGAGCGTCCGCTCGAACATCGGACCGTTTCGCTGGGTTCGGCCGAATTCGATGCGATCCTGCCCGATAACGGCCTGGAACTCGGCGCGCTGCATGAATGCGTGCCGGCCGGTTATAGTGATTTCGCCGCGGCGCTCGGTTTCAGCCTCGGCCTTGCCGCCCGCATCGTGCATGCGCGGCCGGGCAATGTGCTGTGGGTCTTTCCCGACCATTGCGGCTTCGAACAGGGCAGGCTCCACGCGCCCGGATTGATGGCCTTCGGCCTCGATCCCAACCGTTTCGTCGAGGTCGGCGTGCGCAAGACGCGCGCCATGCTCTGGGTGATGGAGGAGGGGCTCGCCGCAAACGGGCCCGGTGAAGGTGCGCTCGCCGCCGTGATCGGCGTGGAGGCAGGGACCAGGACGGGCCGCGATTACGACTTCACCGCCAGCCGCAGGCTCGCCATGCGCGCCGAAAAGAGCGGCGTCACCGCTTTGCTGATCCGCGCCTCGGCCCAAACGGGCATCGAGGGCGGCGCGGCGACGGCGGCGGCGACGCGCTGGCGGGTTGCCACCGAACCCCATGCCCCCGAGCCGAGTGCTTGGCGGCGTCACGAAAACCCCGACGCGCCTCGATGGGCTGTCAGCCTCGTCAAGTCGAAAAGGGGAATGCCTGGTCACCGTCAAGTCGTCGAGTGGGACCATGAAACGCTTTCTTTCCATATGGCTGCCGCGCTGGCCGATCGAACGTCGCTTCACCGGAGCGGCGAAGGGATCGGCGGCCAGGCCAGCCGCCCAGAATGGGCCGCCGCCTCGTGAGCCTTGCGCTGCCGGCGCGCCCCCAGGACCGCTCGTTCTGTCGACCATGTCGCAGAACGGCCCGACCATCACGGCCATCAACGCGGCTGCCAACCGGCTCGGCCTTCATCCAGGCATGGCGCTCGCCGACGCGCGCGCCATCCACCCCGCACTTGCCGTCGAACATGCCGACGAGGCAGGGGACGCCGAGGCGCTCGCCCGGCTCGCACTTTGGTGCCAGTGCTTCAGCCCGCTCACCCGGCCCGACGCGCCGGACGGAAATGGGGCCGGCATCCTGCTCGACATCACCGGCTGCGCCCATCTGTTCGGCGGCGAAACCGGGCTGATCGCGGCGCTGGCGGCGCGCTTCGTCCGTTTCGGCCTGACGGCGAAAATCGCGATCGCGCCGACCATCGGCGCCGCCTGGGCGCTTTCCAGATATGGGCAAGGTGTGCAAATCGCCGACGGCCCCCTGCACGAGGCGCTTGCCCCCTTGCCGGTCGCCGCGCTCCGCCTCGACGAGCGGACGAATGTCGCGCTCAACCGGCTCGGCCTGAAGCGTATCGGCGACCTCATCGGCAAGCCGCGCGCGCCGCTCGTCGCCCGCTTCGGCCGCGAACTGACAGAAAGGCTCGACCAGGCGCTCGGCCATGCCGGCGAGAGCTTCGAGGCGCTGGCCGCCCCGCCCGTGTGGCGCGTCGAACGGCGCTTCGCCGAACCGCTGATCACGCTGGACGCCATCGAGACGGCGCTTCGTCTGCTTGCCTGCGATCTCGCCCGCCTGCTGGAGCGCGACGGCAAGGGCGCGCGGCAGCTGGAACTGGCCTTCTACCGCGTCGACGGCTGGTCTGCGCGCCGCGAGGTCAGGACCAGCGCACCGAGCCGCCAGGCCCGGCATCTTGCGCGCCTGCTCACCGAACGCCTCGACGCGATCGAGGGCGATGCCGGCTTCGGCTTCGAGGCGATGACGCTCGGCGCCTTCGATGTCGAGAACACCGAAACCCGCCAGCAGGCGCTTGCCGATGACGCGCGTGCGGCAAACGGCGGTCTCGCCCCGCTCATGGCTCCCCTCATAGACAGGCTCGTCAACCGCTGCGGTGCGGACCATGTCACCCGTTACGAACCCTTCGCCAGCCATCTGCCCGAGCGTTCGGCCCGCCCGGTCTCGGTGTTGCGTCAGGCCGGGCAGATCGCCGAGACGCATGACTGGAAAACCCATTTGGACGCGCTTGCCGACGGCGCTTCCTTCGGCCGGCCGCTGCTGCTGTTTGCCCGGCCCGAGCCGGTCACCGCGATGTTTACGGTGCCGGATGGCCCGCCCGTGCGCTTCGAATGGCGCCGTGTCTCGCACCGCGTCACCCGCGCCGAGGGGCCGGAGCGCATCGCGCCGGAATGGTGGCGCGCGCCGCCAAAAAGCAGGAACGACCGGGCAGGGCGGCTGACGCGCGACTATTACCGCGTCGAGGACGAGAAGGGTCGCCGTTTCTGGCTCTACCGCGAGGGGCTTTTCGGGCGCGCCAATGACTGCCTCGACGCCATGCCGGCCTGGTTCATCCATGGAATATTCGCGTGAGGGGAGTTTTCACATGACCGACTACGCGGAACTCGCCGTCACCACCAATTTCAGCTTCCTGCGCGGCGGCTCGCACGCCCATGAGCTGGTCGAGACAGCCGCCAGGCTGGGGCTGGCCGCCATCGGCGTCGCCGACCGCAACACGCTGGCCGGTGTCGTGCGCGCCCATGTCGCCGCGAAGGAGCATAACATCCGCCTTGTCGTGGGCAGCCGTCTTGTCACGCTCGACGGCTTCGAGGTGCTGTGCTTCCCCCTCGACCGCCCTGCCTATGGCCGTCTGACGAAATTGCTCACGACGGGTAACCGCCGTGCGCCCAAGGGCGAATGCCACCTGACCCTCGACGATCTGGCGATGCTTGAAACGGGCCACCGCTTTATCGCCCATCGTTTCATAGCAATGCCGGCCTACGATTGGGACGCCGATTTCGAGGCGAACCTGGAACGCCTGGTGTCGATGTTTCCCGGTGCCGTTTATCTTGCGCTGAGTCCCTCCCATCGCGGCAATGACCGGACACGGCTTGAAAAGCTGGCAGCACTGGCCGAAAGCTGCCGCGCACCACTGATCGCCGCCAATGACGTGCTCTACCACGCGCCGGAGCGCCGGCCATTGCAGGACCTGCTTACCTGCATCCGCGAGCACTGCACCATCGGCGAAGCGGGATTTCGCCTGGAAAAGAACGCCGAGCGGCACCTGAAATCCGGCGCGGAAATGGCCCGCCTGCTGCCCGGCTGCGAAGCCGCTATTGCCCGCACGGTGGAATTGGCGAACGCCTGCGATTTTTCGCTTGCCGAACTGGAGTACCAGTATCCCGACGAACCGGCGGGCAAGAGCGCCACGCCCCAGGCCGAACTCGAACGCCTCACCTGGCTCGGCGCGAAGGAACGCTTTCCCGACGGCTTGAGCGACAAGCATCGCGCGATGATCGAACACGAATTGCGGCTCGTCGCCGAACTGAACTTCGCCGCCTATTTCCTCACCGTCCACGACATCGTGCGATTCGCCCGTGCCCAGGACCCGCCGATCCTGTGCCAGGGCCGCGGCTCGGCGGCCAATTCCATCGTCTGCTATTGCCTCGGCATCACCTCGGTCAATCCGGCCGAGATCGACCTGCTGTTCGAGCGCTTCATTTCGGCCGAGCGCGGCGAACCGCCCGATATCGACGTCGATTTCGAGCATGAGCGCCGCGAAGAGGTAATCCAGTACATCTATCGCAAATACGGCCGTCACCGCGCCGGTCTCGCCGCCACGGTCATCTGCTACCGTTCGCGCAGCGCCATCCGCGAGGCCGGCAAGGCGATGGGTCTGTCGGGCGATGTCGTCGGCGCCATGGCCGGCATGATCTGGGGCTTTTCCAACGAGGGACCGGGCCGCCAGCGCGTCATCGAGGCCGGCCTCGATCCGGACGATCCGCGCCTGCGCCAGACCATGATTCTGGCCGGCCAGCTCGCCGGCTTCCCGCGCCATCTCTCCCAGCATGTCGGCGGCTTCGTCATGACGCGCGGCGCGCTCGACGAGGTCGTGCCCATCGCCAATGCGGCCATGAAGGACCGCACCGTGGTCGAATGGGACAAGGACGACCTTGACGCGCTCAAGATCCTGAAAGTCGACGTGCTGTCGCTCGGCATGCTGACCTGCATCCGCAAATCCTTCGATCTGCTGGAGGCCCATTACGGCCGGAAACTGGTGCTCGCCACCGTTCCGCGCGAGGACCCTGAGACCTATCAGATGATCCAGAAGGCCGACACCGTCGGCGTCTTCCAGATCGAGAGCCGGGCGCAGATGTCGATGCTGCCGCGATTGAGGCCCGCCGATTTCTACGACCTCGTCATCGAGATCGCTATCGTGCGGCCTGGTCCGATCCAGGGCGACATGGTCCATCCCTATCTGCGCCGACGCCAGGGGCTGGAGAAGGTGGAGTTTCCTTCCAGGGCACTGGAGGAAGTGCTCGGCAAGACGCTGGGCGTGCCGCTCTTCCAGGAACAGGCGATGAAGATCGCCATCGTCGGCGCCGGCTTCTCGCCGGCCAAGGCCGACCGGCTGCGCCGCGCCATGGCGACCTTTAAGCGCAATGGCGATATCGGCACGTTCCGCGAGGATTTTATCACAGGCATGATCGCCAATGGCTACACGCCGGATTTCGCCGAGCGCTGCTTCAAGCAGATCGAGGGCTTTTCCGATTACGGCTTTCCCGAGAGCCATTCGGCCAGTTTTGCGCTGCTCGCCTATGCCTCTTCCTGGCTGAAATGCCACTACCCGGATGTCTTCGCCTGCGCATTGCTGAATTCCCAGCCCATGGGTTTCTATTCTGCTTCCTCCATCGTGCGCGATTTCCGCGAACATGGCGGCGAGGTGCGCCCGGTCGATGTGAATTTCTCGGACTGGGATCATGAGTTGGAATCTACTCTCCCCCCTTGCGGGGGAGATGTCCCGCTAGGGACAGAGGAGGGTGCGGCGGCGCTCTCTGTTCTTCCCTCTCCCCCACGGGGAGAGGGTGGTGAGGCGAAAGCCGAGCCGGGTGAGGGGGCACTTGCCGCATATTCCGAACCCGCTGTCCCGTCCCCCTCATCCGGCGCTTCGCGCCACCTTCTCCCCGGTGGGGAGAAGGGGAAACCGCGTCTTTCCCTTCGCCTCGGCATGCGCCAGGTCCAGGGCATGCGCGAGGATGCGGCGCGACAGATCGTGGATGCGCGGGAAAATGGCTATCGTGATCTGCGCGACCTTTATTGGCGCACGGGAATTGATACCGGCACGTTGGAGCGCCTCGCCAATGCCGACGCCTTCCGCTCGATCGGCATGGATCGCCGCGCCGCGCTGTGGCAGGTGCGAGGCCTGAATGGCGGGTCTGGAGGGGCGCAGCGCACCTCGGCCTCCGATCTGCCGCTATTCGCCGACAAGGAAATTGTGGCGGACAAGAAGGAGGGCAGGCAGGCATACCGCCCGCTGCAGGCCGAGCCGGAAGTCGATCTGCCGCAACTGTTGCCGGGCGAGCAGGTCGTCGAGGATTACGACACGCTGCGCCTGTCCCTGAAGGCCCACCCCGTCTCCTTCCTGCGCGAGCGGCTCGCCGCGCGCCGCGCGCTCAGGACCGCCGATCTGGAGACGCAGAAGAACGGCGCCTGGGCGAAGACCGCCGGCCTCGTGCTGGTGCGCCAGCGTCCCGGCACGGCTTCGGGCGTCATCTTCATCACGCTGGAGGACGAGACCGGCATCGCCAATGTCATCGTCTGGCCGAAGGTGTTCGAGAAGCATCGCCGCATCGTCATGGGCGGCAAGATGATCATGGTCGAGGGCGAGTTGCAGAAGGAACAGGGCGTGATCCACCTGATCGCCCGGCGCCTGAGCGATCTAACGCGCGAACTGATGGATACGATGACCGGTGTTATCCCCATTGCAGGAGCCGTGCAGGAGCCGAGCCTGTGGCGTCACCCGCGCAATACGCGGGTCCTGCCCAAGGGTAGGAATTTCCACTGATTGAAGGCTCAAGCTTATGTGTTGAGAACGAGCTTGCCCTGCCCTGTGGTCTTCAGCCGGTAAAGCGCACCCTCGTGAACGATGCCGACCTCGTTCGTGCCTGCGAACAATGCCCGGCTTTCATAGACAGGCAGATTGGTCCGGCCGGCATCGCGGTGCGTCTCGTGCCGGGGGTATCTTCCCCGTTGCCGGCTTGGGGGCTGCTTGCGCCAGTACGGATTCCGGCAGGCCGCAAACGCAGTGTTTCGTTGAAATGATTGGCCATGGCGTAACACGATCCCCTCTGGATGCCGCGCTTGCCTCTGGCTGGCTGGGCGAACGTCTTCCGTGGATTCCGAATGTGGACAATTCTTATCAGATTTTGGGTTGGACGCAATACTGGAGTAAAATGATCCAGTTAAAATTGCCTTGATGCCATGCGCGCGTTTACATCGAACGGCGCGTGACCCATTTCAGGATCGCCAGCGGCGTGCGGTAGGGCGGGTATTTCACCGACGGATCGGGCCAGGTCGAGCGTGTGACTACGGGCTTGGCATGCGAGAAGGTGTCGAAGCCGGCCTTGCCGTGATAGGCGCCCATGCCGCTGGCGCCGACACCACCAAACGGCAATTGCAGATTGATGAACTGCGCCATGGTGTCGTTGACCGTGATGCCGCCGGCCGAGAGGCGCTCGGTAACCTTTGCCTGCAGCGTCCTGTCTTTGGAGAAGAAATACAGCGCGAGCGGCTTGTCCCGGCTCTCGATTTTTTCCATCGCCTCATCAAGGTCGTCATAGGCGATCACTGGCAGGATCGGCCCGAAGATCTCGTCGGCCATGATGGCGTCGTCCCAGCCGACATTGTCGATCAGCGTCGGCGCGATATAGCGTGCTTCCTCATCGCTCTCGCCGCCGGTGATGACGGGGCCGTTGCCGATCAGCCCGGTCAGGCGCTTGAAGTGTTGGGCATTGATGATCCGGCTGTAGTCCTTGCTCGCCTTCGGGTCCTTGCCGAAGGATTTTTCGATCGCCTTGACGATGCGCTCGGTGAGGGGCTGTTTGACCGAGCTGTGAACCAGCAGATAGTCGGGCGCGACGCAGGTCTGGCCGGCATTGAGGAACTTGCCCCAGGCAATGCGCCGCGCCGCGCGGTCGAGATCGGCGTCCTTTTCGACGATGCAGGGGCTTTTCCCTCCCAGTTCCAGCGTCACCGGGGTGAGGTGCTTGGCAGCGGCGGCCATGACGATGCGGCCAATCCCGCCGCCGCCGGTGAACAGGATGTGGTCGAAGCGCTGTTCGAGCAGCGCCTGCGTTTCCTCGACACCGCCTTCGACGACCGCCACCTGTTCGCGCTCGAAAACCCCGCCGATCACCTTTGCAAGCGCCGCGGAAGTGTGCGGGGCCTGCTCGGACGGTTTGATGATGGCCGTGTTTCCCGCCGCCAGCGCGGCAACCAGTGGTGCGACGGCGAGCAGGAAGGGGTAGTTCCACGGCGCGATGATCAGCACCGTGCCGAGCGGTTCGTATTCGATGCGGCTCGACCCCGGCTGCAGCAGCAGCGGCGTGCCGACGCGTTTTGGTCTTGCCCAGGACGACAGGTGACGAAGCGCATGCTTGATCTCGGCCAGCACAATGCCGATTTCGGTTGTCCAGATTTCCGATGTCGGCCGGCCGAGATCCTGGCGCACCGCTTCGATGATGTCCGCTTCGCCCCTGGTGATGGCGTTACGCAGGCGCTTGAGCTGTTCCTTGCGAAAACCGAGTTCCCGCGTCGACCCGCTCCTGAAGAAGGTCCGTTGGCGTTCGACCAGCGTGGTCACGGTGTCGTCTGTGGTCAAATCCTTGACGATCTCGTTCATGACGGCCTCCCGGTGCCGCGATTTTGATGCTTGGCTGAATTTGACCAAGGCATACGCCGCGTCAGCCCAATTCGCAATCCAGGGGGCATCTCGAGCGTTTACAAACGCCCCGGCTTCGGCTTGATAGCTGGTATGGCAGTTCGATGAACGGCGACACAGGGAACATGAGAAATCTCACTTCACTTGAGCATATCGCCGGGGGCGTTCGCCTGCCGCGCTACACGCCGGGCGACCATGGTGTCGGCATCGTCCATCTCGGCATCGGCGCCTTTCACCGCGCCCATCAGGCCGTCTATACCGATGACGCGCTTGCCGCGGAGGGCGGGGATTGGCGGATCGTCGGCGCCAGTCTGCGTTCGACGGATATCGTCGACATCCTTGATCGCCAAAACGGTTTCTATACGCTGCTGGAACGCGGCCCGCAGGGTACATCGGCACGCGTGGTCGCCTCGATCGAAAGGGCGATTGCCGCCTCCCGTGACCCGCAAGCCCTGCTGACCGCGATGGTCGACCCGGCCATCCGCATCGTCTCGATGACGGTGACCGAAAAGGCCTATGGCATCGATCGCGCCAACCGGGCGGTCGATCCGGCGCATCCCTCGATCGCGCCCGATCTTACCAGTCCGCGCGCGCCCTCCGGCGTGATCGGCCTGATCGTCGAGTCGCTGCGTCAACGCCGTGACGCCGGCATCGCGCCCTACACCGTATTGTGCTGCGACAACCTGCCGGACAATGGCGGGCTGATCCGCGCCGGTGCGCTTGATTTAGCCCGCCGCGTCGACCCCGATCTCGCCGGATGGATCGAGGGCGAGGTTGCGTTCCCCGCGACCATGGTCGACCGCATCACGCCGGCCTCGACCGATACGACCCATGCAGACGCCGCTCGCCTGACCGGATGCCGTGACGAGGCGGCGGTCGAGACCGAACCGTTTACCCAATGGGTGATCGAGGATGAATTTTCTTCCGGCCGGCCGGCATGGGAGGCGGGCGGGGCGATCTTCACCTCCGATGTCGCGCCCTACGAGCACATGAAGCTCCGCATGCTGAACGGCTCGCATTCGCTGATGGCCTATGCCGGTTTTCTCGCCGGGCTGAAATATGTCCGCGACGCAATCGCCTGGCCACCGCTCGCAGCCCTTGTACGCCGGCATCTGACTGTCGCCGCCTCGACGCTGAGGCCGCTCGAAGGCGTTGACTTCGCCGACTACGCCGCCGCGCTTGTCGAGCGTTTCGCCAACCCGGCAATCGCCCACGAGACCTACCAGATCGCCATGGACGGCACCGAGAAACTGCCGCAGCGCATCCTGTTGCCGGCGCTGGCGCATCTGGAAGAGGGCGGAGACATCCGTTCCTTCGCCTGGGCCACGGCCGCCTGGATGCACTACTGCCTCGGCCGCAACGAAACGGGCGAAGCCTATGCGCTGCGCGATCCGCGCGAGGCGGAAATCGCCGGCGCTGTCGCGAAGGCCGGCAACCATGCCCCGGCGATCGCCGGGGCGTTGATGGACTTGCCCGTCTTCGTGCCGCAGGCGCTTGCTGCCAGCCCTGTCTGGCGCGATACCGTGACCGAAATCCTCGGCGATATCCTCGAACGTGGCATGCGTCCGGCCATCGAGGCTGAGGCGGCACGCATCGAAGCTTCCTAAAGTCGGTAGGCGTCCCTGGCGGCCTGATAGCTCATGAATCCGGCCAGTTCCTCGGCCGAAGCTTTCGACAGCCGGTGCTCGGCAACCAGACACGCCAGGAAGCGGCAGATTTCGCGGCGCCACACATCGTGGCGGGCGGGGATCGACAATAGCGCCCGCGTGTCGTCATTGAAGCCGGCGAGGTTGAAAAAGCCCGCCGTCTCCACCACCGCGTCGAGATAACGGCGGATGCCGTTCGAACTGTCGAAGAACCACCAGGGCGGCCCGATCATCAGCGCCGGCCAGTAGCCGGCCATCGGCGCCAGTTCCCGCCCGTAGACCGTCTCGTCCAGCGTGAACATGATCAGCCGGAAGCCGGGCGTGTTGCCATGGCGCGCCAGCAAGGGCTGCAAGCCGTCGACATAATTGGTCGGCACCGGAATGTCGGCGCCGAGATTGGCGCCGCGCGTCGCCATCAGCGACGAGTCGGTATTGCGCTTCGAGCCGGCATGGATCTGCATCACCATGCCGTCCTCGGCGGACAGGACGGCCATCTCGGTCAGCATCTGGCCGCGAAACTGTTCCGCTTCGACGGGCGTTAGCGTGCCCGCCAATGCCCCGTCGAGCAGTTTCTGCCTGTCGCGCTCCGCCAGATCGGCCGTTACCGCGCTCGCCACGCCGTGATCGGTCGCGACCGCCCCCATCTCGCGGAAGGCGGCGCGGCGCTTGCGGTGCGCCTCGATCAGACCGGGCCATTTTTCCGTGTCCTCGCCGGTCATCTCGGCGAGTTTGGCGATATTGCCGGCAAAGCCCGGAACGTCCGGATCGGTGACATCATCCGGGCGGTAGGTCGTGCGGATGCGCCCGATCAGGCCGTGCCGCTTCAATTTGCGGTGATGCTCAAGGGGATCGAGCGCATATTCGGTCGTCGCGATCGCCTCGACATTGGCACGCTCGAGCACGGCGAGCGGACGCAGATCGGGTTCACCCAGCCTGGCATTGATCGTGTCGTAGACCGCATCGCCATTGTCGGATGAGAGCGGCTCCTCGATGCCGAACGCCCAGGAAAGCGAATGGTCGAGCCACAGCCGCGACGGCGTGCCGTCGAACAGATGGATATTGGCGGCGAACACCCGCCACGCATCGCGCGGGCCGGCGACAGGGCTGCCATCCTTCTTCGGCACGCCAAGCGCGTCATAGGAAATGCCGCGGCTCGCCAGCATGCGCAGGAGATAGTGGTCAGGTGTGAGCAGCAGCGACGTCGCGTTCGCGAAGGGCTCGTTCTCGGCAAACCATGCCGGATCGGTGTGGCCGTGCGGGCTGACGATCGGCAAGTCCGCGACGCTTTCGTACAGCTCGCGCGCGATTGCGAGCGCCGGCTGCCACGCCGGCAGCAGCCTGTCGGGATGCAGTGCCGTTTCACTCATGGTCGATGCCCAGCCTAGCATGGCCGAGCGCCTTCGCCACACCACGCAGTTCGGCAAGTCCGCGCAAGCGCCCGACAGTCGGGTAGCCTGGCTGGCTCTGGCGCTTCAGATCGTCGAGGATGTGCTGGCCGTGATCGGGCCGCATCGGAATCTGGTGGTCGGTCCTGCCATTGGCCTTGCGCCGGGCTTCTTCTTTCAGCACTTCGGCGATCAGCGCCACCATGTCGACATCGCCGCCCAGATGCTCGGCCTCGTGAAAAGAGTCGCCGATACCGTCGCCTTCACGCTTCACGTTGCGCAGATGCAGGAAATGCACGCGATCACCCAGTCGCGACATCATGCCTGGCAAGTCGTTGTCAGGCCGCGCGCCAAGCGAACCAGCGCATAGCGTGATGCCGTTGGCGGGGCTGTCGACCGCATCCATGACCTTCCGGTAGTCGTCTTCCGTCGACATGACCCGCGGCAGGCCGAGCAGAGGGAAGGGGGGGTCGTCGGGATGGCAGCACAGCCGCAGCCCGTGCTTTTCGGCCGTCGGCACCACTTCGGAAAGGAAATCGATGTAATGGCGGCGCAGGCGCTGCGCGTCGATGGAATCATATTCGGCCAGATGTGCACGCACGTCCTTCGTGGTCATGTGGTCGGCGGCACCTGGCAGGCCGCAGGTGACATTGATTGCCAGCGTCGACTGCATGACCGTCGTCATCGCGCGAAAACGGCGTTCGGCTTCGCCAACAACATCTTCCGGATAATCGGTTTTCGCGCGATCCCGCTCCAGGATGAACAGGTCGAAGGCGACAAAGTCGAAATAGTCGAACCGCATGCAGGTTCCGCCATGCGGCAACCGCCAGGCAAGATCGGTGCGCGTCCAGTCGAGTACCGGCATGAAGTTGTAGCATATGGTCTCGATGCCGGCCGCCGCCAGGTTTTCGAGGCTTTCGCGATAGGCGGCGACATGTTCGCGCCATTCGCCCCTCTGCTTCTTGATGGCTTCCGAGACCGGCAGGCTTTCGACGACCTCCCATTCCAGATTCGAGGCCGAGCCGTCGCCGTGCCGGCGGACCTCGTCCTGGCGTCTGGCGATTTCCTCCGCCGTCCAGACCGCGCCGCTCGGCACATGATGCAATGCGCTGACGACCCCCTCGACACCGGCCTGCACCATGTCGTCGATGCCGGTCGTGTCGGCCGGACCGAACCAGCGCCAGGTCTGCCTCATGCCAGCTTCCTCATAACGGGCCTCCGACGTCGGTTCTCAATTGTTCGAATTGCCACATCATCGTAACGCTCATCCGAAGGCCAGATTGGGAACGAACAGCACGATCTGGGGCATGAACAGGAGCATCGCCACGAGGACAAGAACCGCCGCGACGAAAGGCAGCGATTCGCGCACATAGTCCTCGATCCTGCATTCGAGCAGGCTGCACACCGTGTACATGGCGACGCCGACCGGCGGTGTCATCGAGCCGAGCGTGACCAGCGTCATCATCAGGATGCCGAAATGGACCGGATCGAAACCGATATGCTTGATGATCGGCACGAAGATCGGCGTGAGCAGCAGCACCAGCACCGTACTTTCGACAAACAGGCCGGCAACGAACAGCATTACGAGAATGATCGCGACGACGGCGTGCGGATCGCTGACGCCCGACAACAATGCGGTGGCGATCGACTGCGGCACCTGCAGGAAGATGATGGCGAAACCCACCATGCCGGACATCAGGATGATGAACATGATCAGCCCGATATCGCCGACCGAATGTTCAATGGCGCGCTTGGTCTTGGCGAGATCGAGTTCCCTGTGGGCCAGGCCACCGACAAGGAACGCATAGACCACGGCGAAGGCGCCGACTTCGGACGGGGTGAAGACGCCGCCGCGCAGCGAGAATAGGAGCAGGACCGGAAACAGCAGCGCCCATTTGGCCTCCCAGACCGCCGCGCCGACCTCGCGCACCGTCGGCACCTTGCTTTCGTCGACGACATAATTGCGGCGCTTGGCGATGATGTAGGCCGTCACCATGAGAAAGGCCATCATCAGCAGGCCCGGAACGATGCCCGCCATGAACAGCCTGCCGATCGACACATTGCCGACATAACCGTACAGGATCAGGCCGATCGAGGGCGGTATGGTCGAGGTGATCAGCGAAGAGAGCGCGATCACCGACGAGGTGTATCCCTTCGAATAGCCCTGCCTGATCATCTGCGGACCGAGAACGCGGGCTTCCATCGCCGCATCGGCGACGGCCGAACCCGAAACCCCGCCCATCAGGGTCGACAGGATGATGGAAACCTGCGCAAGGCCGCCCGCCATCCACGAGACCGTGACATTGGCGAATTTGAACAGCCGGTCGGTGATCCCGCTCTCGTTCATCAGATGGCCGGCGAAGACGAAGAACGGAACGGCCAGCAGCGGAAAGCTCTGCGATACCGAGGCGATCTTCTGCACGCCGATGGTGAGCGGCATCACGTCGGAATTGACGAAGAATACGAACCCGGCGAGACCGATGGCAAAGGCGATCGGCGCGCCGGTGACGAGCAGGATCAGGAAAACGGAACCGATGGCCAGCATGTCAAAGTTCCGTAATGGTCGGTTCCGCATCGACCTGTGAGAAAATGAGCTTTTCCCGCGAGGCGCGCTTGCGCCAGGCATCGACCGCGTTGGCGACAATGGCGAGACTGAGCATGATCGAACCGAACGAGACCGCGATGGTCACCCAGGCATAGGACATGCCGGAATAGCCGAACACGCGTTCCTTGTTGGCGACGGCGAGTTTGTAGCCTTCGAGCGTCAGCACCATAAGGAAAGCGACGAAGATGACCGCCTGCGCCGTTTCGAGCCACAGGCGGTACCTGTAGCCCAGCATGCGCACCGCCAGGTCGACTCCGATATGCCCTTTCAGCCGCATGGTTCGCGCCGCGCCGACAAAGCACAGCCAGATGAACAGGAGCTGGGCGAGATCGACCGACCAGATCAGCGGATCACCCAGGAACCGCATCAAGGCGGCGATGAAAACCAGCACGACGATGGCCAACAGCAGGGCCGCGCCGGCGACGAATTCGATTTTGACGACGATGGACGACATGACGGGTCAACCGACAAATGCTGGGTGAAAAAGGGCGCGGACGGACTTGGCCCGCCCGCGCCCGATTGTCCAGTCCGGTTTACTGGGCTGCGATGGCGCGAAGCTTGTCACGCAGATCGCCATAGCCGAGCTTGTCGTAGACCACCGCCGTGCGCTCGCGATAGGGCGCCAGATCGGGAGTCGTGATCGTGATGCCTTCGGCAGTCATCTTGCCTTCATATGACTTGAAGGAATCGCGGGTCGCATAGGATGCGATGTCGCCTGCCTTCAGCGCTTCGTCGCGCAGGATCTTCTGCAGGTCTGCCGGCAGCGAATCGTACCAGGCAGCCGAGGTGACCATGCCGGTGATCAGGTTGATGTGGCCGGTCTTGGTGACATATTTGATCACCTCGTCGAGGCCGGAGCTGACGATGGCCGGAATCTGCGCCTCGGCCGCATCGATGGCGTGTGTCTCGATGCCGGAGCGCACATCGGCCCAGGCCATGGCGGTCGCCGTCGCACCCATTGCATTGATCGTCTCGATCCAGACCGGGGCGCCCGGGGTGCGCATGCGCACGCCCTTGAGATCGTCGGGACTGTTGATCGGCTTGTTGGTCAGAAGGTGACGTTCACCCTGCCACCAGTTGAAGCTGAGCACTTCCAGGCCGGCATTGTCATGCAATTGCTTGACCCAGCCTTCGAACATCTCGGAGGTGACGACCTTGCGCATGCCGTCATAGCCATTGGCCAGGAACGGTGCGCCGAGTACGCCGAACTCCTTCTGGAAGACGGCGAGACGGCCGCCGTCGACAATCACCGCCACCGGTGCGCCGGAACGTGCCTGTTCGAGCACGTCTTCATCCGATCCAAGCTGCGATCCGGGGAACAGCTTGATCTCCAGGCGGCCGTCGGAAGCCTTCGCGACATTGTCGACGAATGCATTGAGGCCGGAATAGAGCGGATCGGATTCGTTGAGTGCGGTATTGACACTCAACGTGTAGTCGGCGGCTGATGCGGCAAATCCGAACGACGCTGTCATGACTGCCGCCATGACCGACATCCGGGCGACCATGCCCAAGTTTTTAAGCTTCATGTCTTCCTCCCATGATATATCGCATTCAAGGCAATTGCGATTTCGTGGTATGGTAGTATGGTGATTACGGGAATGTCAACATGAACATGGTACTGCAACTTGAAACTCTCGGAGCGGAATCCGTCCGTCACGCGACGATGGGTCAGCGCGTGTTCGAGACGCTTCGTCAGGCGATAGTCCAGTTGCAGCTTCGTCCCGGAAACCTGTTGTCGGAGGCCGAAATTGCCAGGCAGCTTGGCGTGTCGCGCCAGCCGGTGCGCGAGGCCTTCATCAAGCTGGCCGAGGCCGGTCTGGTCGAAATTCGCCCCCAGCGCGGCACGCTGGTCCAGTTGATCTCGCGCCGAGAAGTCGAAACCGCCCGCTTCATGCGCGAGGCGATCGAAGTCGCGATCGCTAGAAAGGCAGCGGTCGAGGAGAACAACAAGGAACTGGTGGCGATCAGGCAGACCCTGGAGCGCCAGCGAGAAGCCAGTGACGAAGGCGATATCGCCGCCTTCATGCGCGCCGACGACGCCTTTCACCGCGCCATTGCCAGCATGGCCGACTGCGAGGATGCCTGGAAGATTCTCGAGGGCCTGAAGGTACAGATGGATCGTGTGCGCTATCTGTCGATGCCCTTGGCGACACCGGTCGAAACGCTGATCGGCCAGCACGAGAAGATATTCGAGGCAATCGCCGGTCATTCGCCCGACAAGGCTGACGCGGCCATGCGCCAGCATTTGTCGGAAATCCTGAAATCACTGCCGCACATCGTCGAGGCGCATGGCGAAATGTTCACAGACTGAGCCTTTACCGCTTTCACACATCCCCCGGCTTCCATTAGATTGGACTCAATCAGGCCAGCGCGGGGAGGGCAGGTTTTGACAATCGACAAATCAGGTGAAACTGGCCTGGCCGATCTGGCGGCCGCAGAAGCTGCCCGCCGCATCGCTGCTTGTGAAGTCAGTTCGGCTGAACTTGTCGAGGCCTGCCTGAAACGTATTAAAGCCGATGAATCGCGTGTCGGAGCCTGGGCCTTTCTCGATCCGGTAAAAGCCATCGCACAGGCCGAAAATTGCGACAAACGTCAGGCCGACGGATTGCCGTTGGGGCCATTGCATGGTGTGCCCGTCGGCATCAAGGATATCATCGATGTCGACGGCATGCCGACCGGCAATGGCTCGAAGATTGACGAGGGCAAGATGCCCGCGAGCGATGCGACGCTCGTCTCGCGCCTGCGCAATGTCGGTGCAGTCATACTCGGCAAGACGGTAACCACCGAATTCGCCTATTTTCACCCGGGCAAGACACGCAACCCGCATGATCCTTCGCGAACGCCCGGTGGCTCGTCCAGCGGTTCGGCGGCTTGCGTCGCCGCGAACATGACGCCGCTTGCCATCGGCAGCCAGACGAATGGTTCGATGATCCGTCCGGCCTCGTTCTGCGGCGTCGTCGGCTACAAGCCTTCACGTGGTTCTATACCGCTGACCGGTGTATTGGCACTGTCGGGTGCGCTCGACCAGATCGGCATCTATGGCCACACCATCGAGGATGTTGCCCTTGTCGAGACGGTCATGGGACCGGAGCCCGGCAAGCTGGGTGTCAATCCCGGTCCGCTGATGGCGACGGCGATGTCCGCGCCGCTGGTGCGCCCCAAGCTCGGCTTCGTGCGCACGCCCTATTGGGACCATGCCGAACCGGAAACGAGATCGGCTTTCGAAAAGCTGGTTGTTGCGCTTGGCGCGGATATCGAGGAAGCGCCACTGCCGGAAGAATTCGCCAGTACCGCCGGCTGGTTGCGCACCATCATGTCGGCGGAGATGGCCCACAATATGGGCCACATCCTCGATACCCATCCCGGCGAAATGAGCAAGGTGCTGAGCGACTATCTGATCGAAGGCCGGCAGGTCGCCGCAACAGAATATCTCGCTGCCCGCACCAGACAAAATCAGTTGCGTGAAGCACTTGCGCCGACATTCGGTCGCTTCGATGCGTTGCTGACTCCTGCGGCGGTCGGCGAGGCCATACCCTTCGATCAAGGCTCGACCGGCGATCCGATCTTCTGCACGATCTGGACTTTCTGCGGCCTGCCGTCGGTAAGCCTGCCGCTGCTCAAGGGGCCGAACGGACTGCCTGTCGGCGTCCAGCTTGTCGGCGCGCCAAACAACGACGCGCAGCTTTTGCGCACCGCCCGCTGGCTGACCGAAAGACTGGGTGTTCCGCTCGGCTGACCCGGCCTGTCCGGCAACCGTCACGGCGAAGACGCCATTCTTTTTTCAGAACTTGACCCTGGCGCCAAGAATAACGGCCAAGCCGTTTTCATAGGACGCGCCGGGGTCGTCATACTGGTATTGACGCACGCCGAGATAGTACTGGGTACGCCAGTCGTCGACATCCTGGACCATTGCGAATCCGTAGGACTTCGACTCGCTGCCGGATGTATTGAAGTAATGCCCGGAATACGCATCGATCGAGAAATAGGTCTTTCCGTATTGAAACCACTGCGCTTGATAGCCGAGCTTCCCGTAGACGAATTCAGGCATGCCTGATTCGTGCGGCGTATCGCCGGCGGCAAGGGTCACGCTGATCCCGGTGGGATTGTGCAGCACCGACAACGAGCCGTTCGTCAACCCGGCACTGTTGTTCTGATTGTAGGAATAGGCCGCCGCCGCCGCTACCGAAAAATCGCCCAACTCCTTCTCGTAGTTGAGAGCGGCATCCCAGTCCCCGTTGATATCGACCGAAGTACCGAAGGAGAAACCGTCAAAATTTGGCGTGTCGTAACGCACGCGTGTTTTCCGGCCAAGTCCATCCAGATCGGAGAAGGCGTCGTAGATTTCAATGCCTGAAAGGGTGCCATTTGTAAGACGGAACAATTGGGCGCCGGCGATGTCGCCCACCGAGGCGTAGCCGGCGAGAGTCGTCCCGGACAGATCGACTTCCGACGTATTATCCGAGGCCATGCTGCCGCGGCCGACCCAGAGCTTGCCGAAGGCATCGTGCGACAGGTAGATCTCGGCCTTGCGAAGACTCAGATCGGCGATGTCCACATCATGCGCGGTGAGCAGGTTCACATAGTCCGTCGAATAGGGCTCCCATTCGAATTCGGCATTCGCCCCGATGGCAACGCCATTGTCGCGCAGCTGATAGGCACGGACGCCAAATCGCGAGCTTGAACTGTCGTTGTCGACCAGCGGATAGAATTTCTGCTGCTGGCCGTCGTCGTAATACAGAAAGGCCTTGTCGAGTTGCCCATAGACCTCGATGTAGCTGGTGTCGGTTCCAACCCTGAGTTCCTGGGCATTGGCTTGCATTGTTGCGCCCATGGAAACAAGGCAGCCAGCCGCGGCCAGCGCGCAGGCGGGCATCAGTTCAACTTTGCGAGGATTGCGCTTCAAAATCCGGATTGCCTGTCGGTGATCGGCGAATCAAATGGGTTCACCGACAGGTTGCTGCGTTTATGGTTAATGAAATCGAAATGGCGGGGGTTGACGGGCGATTGTCTGGAAGCACCTGATTCCGGTGGCCGGCAGTAATGAACCGCCCGTCCGGCAGGACGCTTATTTGCCGGCGCCCAGCGCCCTGAGCGCGTTGAGGATCACCGCGACGTCGATGAACTCCTGCAAGATGGCGCCGGCGACAGGAGTGAGATAGCCGAAAGCGGCCACGACCATCGCCGCGCCCGACAGCGCCAGGCCGGCGACGATGCTCTGCATCGCGATGGCGCGCGAACGCTGCGAAATCTTCAGCGCATCGCCAACACGGTCAAGCCGGTCGATAAGGATGACGATATCGGCTGCTTCCGACGAAGCCGTCGCACCTTTCGCACCCATCGCCACGCCGACGGTCGCCGCCGCCAGAGCCGGTGCGTCGTTGATGCCGTCGCCGATCATCATCGTTGGAATTCGCGCGGCTTCTTTCGCCACGATATCGACCTTGCCGGATGGCGTCTGGCCCGCCCAGACCTGGTCGATGTCGAGACTGGCCTTTACGGCTGACGCGGCCTCGCCGCTGTCTCCGGTCAGCATGGCGATGCGTTCGATGCCGCAGGAGCGCAGCACGGCGAGCGTTTCGGCGACTTCCGTGCGCAACAGATCGCGCATCGCCAGCACCGCCGCGAGCTTGCCGTCGACCGCTACGAATACGGTCAGCGAATTGCTCTCGGCCGCCCTGTCGACGGCGGCCTGCGCCCATTTTGCCAGGGGTTTGTCGCCACAGACCAGTCCGCGCGAGCCAACGCAGACGAGGGTGTTGTCAACCCGGCCCTCCATGCCCTTGCCGCGATGCTCGCGAACCTCGTGCGGTTGATGCAGATGCAGTCCCTTGTGGCCGGCGGCGTGCACCACCGCCAGTGCCACGACATTGGACGAGGCCTGTTCGAGCGAAGCGGCGAGGGTCAGCACCTTGTCCGGATCCTGGCCCTTCGGCGTATCGATGGCGACCAGATGCGCGCCGCCTTCGGTCAGCGTGCCGGTCTTGTCGAAGATCGCGGATTTCGCCTGCGACAGCGCCTCGAGCGCAGCGCCGCCCTTCATCAGCACACCGACATGGGCCGCGCGCGACACGCCGGCGACATAGGCGATCGGGGCGGCGAGGATCAGCGGGCAGGGTGTGGCGACGACGAGGACCGCGAGCGCGCGCACCGGATCGCCCGAGGCGAGCCAGGCGGCCCCGGCAATGATGAGCGTCACCGGCAACAGCAGGATCGCGAAGCGATCGGCCAGCCGGATGAAAGGAGCCTTGGCCGTATAGGCGGCCTCGACCATGCGCACGATGCCGGCATAGGTGCTCTGCGCCGCTGCGGCGGTGGCGCGGAAGCGAAAGGCCTCGCCGACATTGACCGAGCCGCTGCGCAATTCATCGCCCGCCGCGTGTTGCACCGGCAGCGGTTCGCCGGTCAGCGCCGATTCGTCGATGATCGCCACTTCGCTTTCGAGCGCACCGTCAACCGGCAGCACCTCGCCGGCGCGCACCAGCAATTCGTCGCCGACATCGACCTCGGCAACCGGCAGTTCGTTGACGCCGCCGTTCTCGATGCGCCGGGCGATCCTCGGCGTGCGGTCGGTCAGCGCCCTGAGATTGAGTTCGGCGCGCAGCCGCGCATAGTGCTCCAGCACATTGCCGCCGGCATACATGATCGCCACGACCACGCCGGCAAGCGGCTCGCCGAGCGCCAGCGCCGTCGCCATGGAGACGAGCGCGATCGCGTCGACGCCCACCATGCCGGCCAGGAAATCGCGCACGATGGCCACAGCCAGCCCGATCACGACCGGCACCGTGGCGATCGTCCACACCAGTGCGGCTTCCTGCGGCCTGCCCTGCCACGCGAGTGCGATTCCAACAGCCAGCCCGGCAAGTGCGATGGCAAGCAGGATCAGATGCGCGGTCCTGGCGCTCATGCTCGCCTCACAGCCTCCATGACGGCGTCGGCGATCATCTCAGGTGTCTTTGCTGCATCGATGCGTGTCCAGTTCAGGGGGTCGATATCGCGCGCAAGCTGGAGTTCGAGAATCTCGACCGTGGCATCGGACGGACCTGCCATGCGCGCGGCGACCCGCTTGCGCAGAACGTTCTTGTCCGCTTCCAGCCAGATGCCGATGAACGGGACACGTGCTTCCGCCGCTTGCCTTTCGACGGTCTCGCGGCGTTCCGGGCGGTCGAAAACGGCGTCAACGATGACCGTTCCGCCCGCCGAGGCGATCGCGTGCGCGCTTTCGCCGAGGTGGTCGTAGATTTTCTTCGAAATCTCGGACCGATAGGCTTCCGGCCCAAGCCGCTGGTCGACCGGCACCTTGAACATCGCCTTGCGCACCCGGTCGCTCTCGATAACACGTGCACCGGGTGGTGCGCCGATCCGCGGTGCCAGCGCTTCGGCGATCGTGGTCTTGCCCGTTCCGCTCAAGCCCCCAATGGCGATCACCCGGGCCGGATGCGGTTGCAGCAATTGTTTGGCCAGTTCGAAATACGCGCGTGCGCTCTGCACCAGTCGATCGGAATCGCCGCCGCCTTCCTCGATCTGTGTGGCGGTGACATGGGCGCGCACCGCCGCCCGCACAGCCATGAAAAACGGCAGAAGTGCGAAGCCGTCATCGTCATCCATGCCGTCGAGATAGCGGTTGGCCACCAGATTGGCGAAACCGCGAAGATCGCGATGCCACAAATCCATCAGCAGGAAAGCGAGGTCGTAGAGCACGTCCACCGTGGCGATGGCATCGTTGAATTCGATACAGTCGAACAGCGTCGGCACACCGTCGAACAGGCAGATATTGCGCAGGTGCAGATCGCCATGGCAGCGCCGTATCCTGCCGCGCGCCGCGCGCGCGTCGAGCAGTTCGGCATGGCTCGCCAGCGCGGCGCGGAAGCGGGCGTTGAAGTCCGCGACTTCTTCGTCGCCGAAGACATGGCTGGTCGCAAAGCCCGCTTCGTTGATGTCGAGTACGCCGGCGATGTTGGCTGCACCCCCCAAGTCCTTGTCGCTGCCCCGCACTACGGGCGCGGCGTGGTGGAAGCGGGCGATCGTGCGCGCGACATCGTGCATCAGGCGCGGCGTCAATTTGCCCTGCTCCGCCATGTGGTCGAGCAGATTGTCCTGATCGAAGCGCTCCATTTCGACCACCGCATCGACAAGCGGCCCGTTGCCGTCGAATGTGAGCCCGTCTTTTTGAGCAGTGATTCGCCGAACGCCGAGATAGAGTTTCGGCGCCGTTACCGAGTTGAACGCCACTTCCTTCTCGCAGGATTCGAGCCGCAACTGGGCGGAAGAGAAATCGACATAGGGAAGTTTGACCGCCCGCTTGAGCTTGTAGGCACGATCGGCGACGAGGAAGACCTGCGAAACATGCGTTTCCAGCATCTCGACTGCGCCCTTGGCGCCGTAACTCTTGGCCCGGCGCAAAAAGGCGGTCGTTCGCGACTGGTCTTCGACGAAGATATCGCTTTGCCGGTCGATTGACGCGCTGCGGGACTTGCGTGAGATCATACGTAAGTTGCCGTCTGCTGCCTTGCTGTCCGCTGGGTTTTGCGCACTGGAATGGCGATTGCCTATTCAACCATGCTGGAAGGCGAAGTGGAACTGCGCGTCACCCGGCCGGTGCGGATTTCGGTTCGCTCCGTCAATGGGCTGCAGGGCAGGGATCGCTTCGACCCCTAATATTCATTACAGCTAATTAACGTGACATTCAGCTTCAACGACGCGTTTTGTTGCCGCAGCATGCGTTGGCGCTACGATTCCCTTCCTATATGCAATTTGGCGAGCGGATGACAGACTGCGCCGAAACACCGAAGAGCCCCGAATTTGAATATGCCTCGCGAAAAGAATGTCCCGGGCGATGTCGCCCAGACACTGGGTCTGGACAAGGCGGCCTCACCGCATCGCAACTACCGGCGCCTTGTCATGTTCGCCGTGCTGGCGGTCGTGCTGGCAGGCGCGGTCTACTGGTTCTGGGGACGCGAAGACACAGCCGGCGCGGTGCGCTACACAACCGGGAATATTGGCAGGGGCGCCCTGACCCAGACGGTGACCGCGACGGGGACGGTCGAGCCGACCAATCAGGTTGAGATTTCTTCCGAACAGTCCGGCACGGTCAAGGAAGTGCTGGTCGACTACAATGACAATGTCGATTCCGGTCAGGTGCTGGCAAGGCTGGATACGGCAAAATTGCAGGCCGAAGTCGACAATGCCAACGCTGCGCTGGCGGTCAAGGAAGCGCAATTACAGGAGGCCGAGGCCACGCTGTCAGAAGCCCAGCAGGCCTATCAGCGTTCGCTGGCGCTCACCGAAAAGAAATTCGTGTCCGCTGCCACGCAGGATACCGTTGTCGCCAACCAGCGCCGCGCCGAGGCCGGGATTTCGGTTGCCAAGGCCAATATCGAGGTCGCCAGGGCATCGCTGACGACCGCCGAGACCAATCTGAAAAAGGCGACCATCCGTTCGCCCATCAAGGGTGTGGTGATGAGCCGCTCCGTCGAGCCCGGCCAGACAGTGGCCGCTTCGCTCCAGGCGCCCGTCTTGTTCACGCTGGCCGAGGATCTGGCTTCCATGCAGCTCGAGGTCGACATCGACGAGGCCGATATCGGCACGGTCCATACCGGCCAGAAGGCTACCTTCACGGTCGAGGCCTATCAGGATCGCGAGTTTCCCGCCGAACTAAAGGAGGTCCGCATCGCCCCGGAGACGATCAACGGCGTCGTCACCTATACCGGCGTCCTCACGCTCGACAATTCCGACATGGCCCTTCTGCCGGGCATGACGGCGACGGCGGAGATCATCGTCAAGCATATCGATGACGCGCTGCTCGTTCCCAATGCAGCGCTGCGCTATGCGCCGCCTGCAACCGCCCAGTCGTCGGGAAGGAGCGGGCGCGGCCTGATCGGCATGCTCATGCCGCGTCCGCCGCGCGGGACGTCCGTCGCCAGGATAGATGAGCCGGCAAGCGGCGAGCGCGCGATCTACGTCCTGGAGAACGGAACGCCGAAGAAGCTGATTATACGCGTCGGCGCAAGCGACGGCAGTTTCACTGAAGTCCTCGACGGACCGTTGAAGGAAGGCATGGCCGTCATCACCGACTCGCGTTCGACGAACTAGGTGCGGCCCGGCGATGGTGCAGAACAAAACGGGCAGTGCGGGGGATCAGCCGCCCCTTATCGAGTTCACCGGTGTGACCCGTACCTATGGCGAAGGCGAGGCGATGGTTCGCGCGCTGGCCGGCGTCGATCTGAGGGTGGATGAAGGCGAATTCGCCGCCATCATGGGACCGAGCGGATCGGGCAAGTCGACAGCGATGAACATCATCGGCTGTCTCGATACGCCGACCGCGGGCAATTACCGCTTCCAGGGTGTCGATGTCGGTTCGCTGACGCGCGACCAGCGCGCGCTGTTGCGTCGCAACTATCTCGGCTTCGTCTTCCAGGGTTTCAACCTGCTGGCGCGCACGTCGGCCATCGACAATGTCGAACTGCCGCTGATCTATCGCGGCACGCCCAGGGTTGAACGCATCCAGATGGCGCGAGAGGCGCTTGCCAAGGTCGGCCTGACCGGCTGGGAGCACCATGAACCCGGCGAATTGTCGGGCGGCCAGCAGCAGCGCGTGGCGATCGCGCGCGCCATCGTCACCGGACCCGACGTACTGCTCGCCGACGAACCGACCGGCAATCTCGACATGGCCAGAAGCCACGAGATCATGGAATTGCTGACCGGCCTCAATCAGCAAGAGGGCATCACCATCATCATGGTCACCCATGAACCGGACATGGCCGAATACGCTTCGCGCCTCGTCCATTTCGTCGACGGCAAAGTGCAGTCCGACACGATGAATCGGAAGGCTGCCTGATGATCTGGGAAACCATCCGGCTGGCCATGCAGGCGATCCTGCGCAACGCCATGCGCTCCTTCCTCACCGTGCTGGGCGTGGTCATCGGCGTCGGCGCCGTGATCGCCATGGTCACGATCGGCAACGGGACGACGGCGCAGGTCCAGGCCGAGATTTCCGGGCTCGGCACCAATTTGCTTTTCGTGCGGCCGGGTCAGGGTTTCGGCCCCCGCCAGACCGATGCGCCGGACTTCACCCTCGACGATGTCGAGGCCATCCGTCACCAGATCGGCGGCCTTCAGGCGGTCGCCCCTTCGGTCGGCACGACCGCCAATGCCGTCTATGGCAATCAGAACCATTCCACCACTGTCACCGGCACGACCAACGATTTCCTGATTGCGCGCGACTGGAAGCTTGCCTCGGGACGGCAGTTCCTCGAGGGCGAAATCCGCTCTGGCAAGGCCATGTGTATTATTGGCGCTACCGTACGCGAGGAACTCTTCGCCAGCGCCGACCCGATCGGCCAGAAGATCAGGCTGGACACGGTTTCCTGCGAGGTGATCGGCACGCTGGAGGGGAAGGGCCAGTCGAGTTTCGGCCAGGACCAGGACGATATGGTGCTGATGCCGATCCGCACCGTGCAGCGCCGCCTGGTCGGCAAGACCGACGTCAAGTCGATTTACCTGTCCGCCGAGGACGAAGCGGAATCGGCGAAAATCCAGCGCGACGTCACCTGGCTGATGCGCGAACGCCGCCGCATCTCGGCCAATGAGGATGACAATTTCCGCGTCAACGACATGGCCGAAATGGTCTCGACCATGACCGCCACGACCAAGGTGCTGACGGGCCTGCTGGCCGCTGTCGCCGCCGTCAGCCTGCTCGTTGGCGGCATCGGCATCATGAATATCATGCTGGTCTCGGTGACCGAGCGCACCCGTGAGATCGGCATCCGTCTCGCCATCGGCGCCCAGGAAAGCCAGGTTCTGATGCAGTTCCTCGTCGAGGCGGTGGTGCTGTCGCTGTTCGGCGGCCTGATCGGCATTCTGCTCGGTCTGGGCCTGTCGGGCACGGTTTCGGCGCTGATGAACATCCCCTTCGTCCTCGATGCCCAGATCGTCGCGCTCGCTTTCGTCTTTTCGGCTGCCGTGGGCGTCGCCTTCGGCTTTTTCCCGGCGCGGCGTGCTGCGCGCATGAACCCGATCGAGGCGCTGCGCCACGAGTGAATTCGACTAGCGAGTTGATAAACGCTCCGGCGAGAGGGATGCCGGGTCCAGACCTTCATCGAGGATGAAGGAATCGACAGCGCGGCCCGTGACGAGGTTTGCGGCAAGGCGGGCAAGCGCCGGAGAGGTCTGGATGCCGTATCCGCCCTGGCCGGCGAGCCAGAAGAAGCCTTGCTTTGCGCCGTCATAGCCACAGACAGGGCTTTTGTCGGCGACGAAGCTTCTCAAGCCCGCCCATTTGTTCTCGACGCGCCGGACATGCATGTCGAACGCCTTTTCGATGTGGTCGATGCAGATGGCGACATCCATCTCGTCGGGCTGCGCGTCGCAAGGTTGCGACGGCGTCTCGTCGGCAGGCGAGATCAGGAACCGGCCGGATTCGGGCTTGAGATAGAACGCCTCCTCGACATCGACCGCCATCGGCCAGGAGTCGGCGTGAACGCCGTCGGGCGCGGCGATCGTCATCGCCGTGCGCCGCTTCGGTACGAGGCCGATGGGGGCAGCACCGGCCAATGCGCCGATCTGGTCGGCCCACGCGCCGGCCGCATTGACGACGACCGCCGAGCGGAAGACGCCGTTCGTCGTCTCGATTGTCCAGCCCGCGCCATCGCGCGCCAAACCCGTCACCTCCAACCGTGTCTCGATCTTTCCGCCACCGGCACGAAAGGCGCGCAGGAAACCCTGATGCAGGGCATGGACATCGATGTCGCGCGAGCGTTCGTCATACATCGCGCCAGCCGCGTAGCCTTCCCGCAGAAGCGGGATGCGCTCCCTTGTCTGCGCCGCATCGAGCCGGACAATATCCCTGGCATCCGACAATTCCTCGATCAGCGCGTCGAGTGCATCGAGCTGGTCGTCGCGCGCGATCATCGCCACACCGCGTGGCGTGAGAAGCCGATGGCTGCTAAATCCTTCCGGCGGATGATCGAAGAAATGCGCGGAGGCGCGTGACAGCGCCCGGATCGGAGCAGGGCCGTAGCTCTCGGAAAACAAGGCTGCAGACCTTCCGGTCGTGTGATAACCGGGCTGGCTTTCCATTTCCAGAAGCATCACCGAACCGTACGCGACGAGTTCTGCGGCGACCGATGCGCCGGCAATGCCAGCTCCGATTACCGCGAAATCGCAGGTTTTGTCCTCTTCAACCATTCCTGCCTCGGCTGGATGGCCGACCGAGCGCCGACCAATGAACGACATGCCGATCCTTCTGCAAATCCATGTCCATGTCAAAACTCGGCGATGGCGGTGTCTTGACTGAAATGGTTGCGGATGACCGACAATAACCGCTTGTGGATATGCGAATGGCGGTGCTGCAGATGCACCGCTGCGTAGACGGCCTGCGTGATTGGCGGGGCATCCTCCACCAGCCGGTAAATCTCAGCTTCGATCATCACCTTCGCCGTTTCATCCAGCACATAGGCCGAACCGCCGAGCGAGGCGAGCATGCCGGCAACCACGCGGTCCTGGCCGCTCGCGAGCGGCGCGTCGACCAGATTGCCGGCGATCTGGCGATGCAGCCGGTCGAAGGCGGGCGAATAATTGGCGAAGATGTAACGTTCCGGTTTTACCTCGCTCAGCCGTTCCGCC
The DNA here is from genome assembly GCA_022340185.1 of Salaquimonas sp. Taxonomy (GTDB): domain Bacteria; phylum Pseudomonadota; class Alphaproteobacteria; order Rhizobiales; family Rhizobiaceae; genus BOKV01. The sequence goes on from JAJDOK010000042.1 coordinate 42,242, forward strand.
GTGTCGCTGATCATGCAATAGCTGATTTCGCCGACGCGGTCGTAATGGATGTCCGGCAGATGGCCGGGCGTGAACAGCACCGCCAGATCGAGTGCGCCCGACAACAAATCGGCATTCATCTGGATGGAATAATCCAGCTCGACATAGAAATAGGTGGCGGGTTGTGTGGCGCGGAATTCCGACACCCATTCGCCGACATGGCTGGCGGCCAGATCGTGCTGCATGCCGATCCTGAGCGCTTGGTCGAAATCGTGCACGCGAGCGACCGCCCGGCTCGCCTGTGTCCATTCATGGCGCAGATTGCGGGCATGGTCGAGAAAGCGCAGACCCGCCGCGGTCGGCCGCGTGCCGGCGCGGCTGCGCGCGAACAGCTTGCGGCCAAGCGAGGCTTCCAGCGCCTGAACACGGTTCGATACAGTCGATTGCGTGATGCCGAGCCGCTCCCCCGTGCGGTTGAAGCTCGATGTCTCCATCAGGTCGAGAAAGGTCTCTATCAGATCGATCTGCATCGCGGCACAATCCTTCAGCTTCAGCCTAATCGATATTTTCGATTAATAAAATCGCTATTGCCGAATTGAACGCTTGCAGAATTGGAAGAATACTCCGCCGAAGGATCGTTTGAGGCGTTGGCGATATGGCTGTGGCCTGGAGGAGGTGCGGTTGAGCGAATTGCCCGTGAATAACCTGCCAAGCCAGGCGCGTGTGGTGATCATCGGTGGTGGCGCGGTGGGTGCATCGAGCCTCTACCATCTGGCGAAAGCCGGCTGGACCGACTGCGTGCTTCTGGAAAAGAACGAATTGACCGCCGGCTCGACCTGGCATGCCGCCGGCAATGTGCCGACCTTTTCCTCCTCATGGTCGATCATGAACATGCAGCGCTATTCCGCCGAGCTCTATCGCGGGCTGGGGGAGGCGGTCGACTATCCGATGAACTACCACGTCACCGGTTCGGTGCGCCTCGGCCACACGAAGGAGCGGCTGCAGGAATTCAGGCGTGTCGCCGGCATGGGCCGCTATCAGGGTCTGGACCTCGACATCCTCACCCCCGATGAGATCAAAACGCGTTATCCCTTTGCCGAGACTCATGAATTGACCGGCGCGCTCTACGATCCCTATGACGGCGACATCGACCCGGCACAATTAACCCAGGCGCTCGCCAAGGGCGCACGTGACATGGGTGCGAAAGTGATCCGTTTCTGCCCGGCGACTGGTGTGCGCCGCGAAGGCGAGGAATGGGTGATTTCGACGCCGAAGGGCGACATACGCTGCGAGATCGTCGTCAACGCCGCAGGTTATTATGCCGGCGAGGTCGCAACAATGTTCGGTCGCGACCTGCCGATGATGGTGATGAGCCACCAGTACCTGCTGTTCGACAACATTCCCGAACTGGAAGCCTGGTCGAACGAGGTCGGCCACAAGCTGCCGCTGATGCGCGATGTGGATACCTCATACTATCTGCGCCAGGAGAAATTTGGCTTCAATCTCGGACCCTACGAGCGCAATTGCCGCGCGCATTGGGCGACGCCCGACGATCCGATACCGGCCGATTTCTCCTTCCAGCTTTTCCCCGACGATCTCGACCGGCTGGAATGGTATATCGGCGACGCCATGGCGCGTGTACCGATCCTCGGCACGGCGGGTCTGTCCAAGGTCATCAACGGCCCGATTCCCTATTGCCCCGACGGCAATCCGCTGATCGGCCCGATGCCCGGTGTGCCGAACGCGTTCGAGGCCTGCGTCTTCACCTTCGGCATCTGCCAGGCCGGCGGCGCCGGCAAGGTGTTGGCCGAGTGGGTCACCGAGGGCGAAACCGAATGGGACATGTGGTCCTGCGACCCGCGCCGCTTCACCGATTATTGCGATCACGACTACTGCGTCGCCAAGGGCATGGAAGTCTACGGCCACGAATACGCGATCCATTTTCCCTTCCACCGCTGGCCGGCCGCGCCGGACAGAAAGCTCTCGCCCGTCCACAACCGGGTCAAGGCGATGGGCGCGCAGTTCGGCGCTTACAACGGTTGGGAGCGCGCCAACTGGTATGCACGCCCCGGCGACGACATTTCGGAGGAGGGGACGCAAACCTGGGCACGCAAGGGCCCCTGGTTCGAGGCCGTCGGCGAGGAATGCCGCGCCGTGCGCGATGCCGCCGGCATCCTCGACCTGCCGGGCTTCTCGCGCTTCAATCTGGAAGGTCCGGGTGCCGCCGAATGGCTGTCGCTCCAGATCACCGGTTCCGTGCCGAGACCGGGGCGTATCGGGCTCGCCTATTTCGCCGACGATCACGGCAGGATCGTCACCGAAATGTCGGTCGCGCGCCACAGTGAAGAGTTGATGACGCTGATCACTGCTGCCGCCGCGCAGTGGCACGATTACGAATGGCTCGCCGCCAATCTGCCGAAACAACTGACGCTGACGGATCGTACCGCCGAATACATGACGCAGATTTTGAGTGGTCCCGCTTCGCGTGCGATCCTCGCCGGATTGTGCTCTGCGGACCTGTCGCTGCCCTGGTTGACACATCAGGAAACCGAGATCGCCGGGCGCTGGGCAAAGCTGATCCGCGTCTCCTTCGCGGGCGAACTCGGCTGGGAGATTCACTCCAAGGTCGACGACACGCCCGCAATCTTCGACGCGGTGATGGAAGTCGGCAAGCCGCACGGGCTGAAACCCTTCGGCATGTTCGCGCTCAATTCGCTGCGGCTGGAAAAGGGGTACCGCGCCTGGAAGGGCGATCTTTCGACCGACTACACGGTGTTGCAGGGCGGGCTGGAACGCTTCGTCAACTGGGACAAGGAAGATTTCCGCGGCAAGGCAGCGCTCGCCGCCGAAAAGCAGGCAGGCGTGAAGAAGCGCTTCGTCACGCTCACCGTCGAGGCCGGCGAATCCGATGCGCCCTACATGTCGACGCTGTGGCATGACGGCAAGGTCGTCGGCGAGACGACCTCGGGCGGCTGGGGTTACCGGGTCGAGAAATCGATCGCGCTCGCCATGCTGCGCGCCGATCTCGCAGAACCCGGCACGAGGCTCGAGGTCGAGATATTCGGCGAGCGTTATCCCGCGACCGTGCAGCCTGACCAGCCGCTCCGGGATCCGAAGAATGAAAGGCTGCGCGCTTGAGCGAGATTGTTCTGCTCGATGGCGGCATGGGCCAGGAACTGGTCAGGCGTTCCGGCGATGAACCGACGCCGCTCTGGGCGACGCGGGTGATGATCGATCATCCAGGCCTGGTGCGGGCAATCCATGCCGACTATTTCGCCGCGGGAGCGACCATTGCCACGACCAACACCTACGCCATCCACCACGACCGGCTGCTCAGATATGATCTCGACGACCGGTTCGAGGAATTGCATCGCATGGCGCTTGATGAAGCGAAGGCGGCGCGAGACGCGCATGGCTCCGGCCGCATCGCGGGTTCGATCGGGCCGTTGGGAGCGTCCTATCGGCCGGACCTGCATCCCCCGAACGCCGAAGCCGTCGGTAAATACGCTGAAGTCGCGCATTTGTTGGCGCCCGAAGTCGATTTGATCCTGTGCGAGACGGCGGCGTCGCTCGCCGGTGCCCGTTCAGTCCTCGAAGGTGCATTGGCCGGCGGCAAGCCGGTCTGGCTGGCGGTGACCGTGGACGATGAGGACGGCACGAAGCTTCGCTCAGGCGAACCTGTGGCGGAAGTCTGCGCCATTGCCGCCGACGGCGCGTCGGCATTGCTGGCCAATTGTTCGGCGCCCGAGGCCATGGCCGCCGCGCTGGAACAGCTCGCGCCGGCCGGTTTGCCCTTCGGCGCCTATGCCAACGCCTTTACGCAGATCACCAAGGAATTCCTCAGGATCGGCGCAACGGTGGACGAGCTTGAGCCACGCCGCGACATGGGGCCGCAAGCCTATGCCGAATTCGCGCTTTCGTGGGTCGACATGGGCGCGACCATCGTCGGTGGCTGCTGCGAGACCGGTCCCGACCACATCGCAGCAATCGCCCGAGCGCTGAAAGCCGCCGGCCATGAGATCGTGTGAACCATGAGTGATATCCCATCGAAAGCCCGGGCGGTGATCATTGGCGGCGGCGTGTCGGGCTGTTCGGTCGCCTACCATCTGGCCAAGCTCGGCTGGAAGGATGTCGTGCTGCTGGAGCGGAAGCAGCTGAGCTGCGGTACGACGTGGCATGCGGCCGGGTTGATTGGCCAGTTGCGGGCTTCCGCCAACATGACCCGGCTGGCGAAGTACACCGCCGATCTCTACGCCGGACTTGAAGAGGAGACGGGACTGGCGACTGGCTTCAGCCAGCGCGGCTCGATCTCGCTGGCGCTGACGGCGGAGCGCCGCGAGGAACTGCTGCGCAACGCCACCATGGCGCGCGCCTATGGTGTCGCGGTCGAGGAGATTTCACCTGCCGAAGCGAAAGAGCGCTATCCGCATCTGGAAGTCGGTGACGTCACCTGCGCGATCCTCATTCCGGGCGACGGCCAGGCCGATCCGGCCAACGTCACACAAGCCTTGGCAAAAGGCGCGCGCCAGAAGGGCGTGAAGATCGTCGAGGGCGCGATTGTTACCGGCATCCGCCAGAAGGACGGCCGCGTCACCGGCGTCGATGTCGAGGTGGATGGCGAACGCACGCATATCGAGGCCGAGCATGTCGTCAACTGCGCCGGCATATGGGCGCGCGAAGTCGGCCAGATGGCGGGTGTGGTGGTGCCGCTGCATGCCTGCGAGCATTTCTACATCGTCACGGAAGCCATTCCCGGCCTTGAGCGCCTGCCGGTGCTGCGCGTCACCGACGAATGCGCTTATTACAAGGAGGATGCCGGGAAATTGATGCTCGGCGCCTTCGAGCCGAAGGCCAAGCCCTGGCCGCCAATCGGCCAGTCGATCCCGAAGGAATTCTGCTTCGACCAGTTGCCGGAGGATTTCGACCATTTCGAGCCGATCCTGGAAATGGCGGTCAAGCGCATGCCGCTTCTGGCCGAAGCGGGCATCCACACCTTCTTCAATGGTCCGGAGAGCTTTACGCCGGACGACCGCTATTACCTCGGGCAAGCGCCCGAACTCGCCAATTACTGGGTGGCGGCGGGCTACAATTCGGTCGGTATCCAGTCTTCCGGCGGTGCCGGCATGGTGCTGGCGCAATGGATGGAGGATGGCGAACCGCCCTTCGATGTCTGGGATGTCGATATTCGCCGCGTCCAGCCCTTCCAGGTCAACAGGGCCTATCTGCGCGAGCGCGTCTCCGAGACGCTCGGCCTGCTCTATGCCGACCATTTTCCCCACCGCCAGCCGGTCACCTCGCGCGGCGTGTGCCGTTCGCCGGTGCATGAACAGTTAAAGGCGGCAGGTGCCGTCTTCGGCGAGACGGCCGGCTGGGAGCGCGCCAACTGGTTCGCCAATGATGGGCAGGAGAAAGAATACCGCTATTCATGGAAGCGCCAGAACTGGTTCGACAACCAGCGCGCCGAGCACATGGCGGTCCGCGAGGGTGTCGGCCTGTTCGACATGACCTCCTTCGGCAAGATCAGGGTCGAGGGCCGCGACGCCTGCACCTTCCTGCAGAAGCTCTGCGCCAATGACATCGACGTGGAAGCCGGCCGCATCGTCTATACGCAGATGCTGAATGCGCGTGGCGGCATCGAGAGCGACCTGACCGTTACAAGGCTTTCGGAGACGGCCTTCCTGCTGGTCGTGCCCGGCGCGACCCTGCAACGCGACCTTGCCTGGCTCAGGAGACATGCCGGAGAGCAATTCGTCGTCGTCACCGACATCACCGCCGCCGAGGCGGTGTTCGCCATCATGGGTCCGAAGGCGCGTGAACTGATGCAGGCCGTCAGCCCGAACGATTTCTCCAATACCCATCACCCGTTCGGTACGATGCGCGAGATCGAGATCGGCTTCGGCATGGCGCGTGCCCACCGCGTGACTTACGTGGGCGAACTGGGCTGGGAGCTTTATGTCTCCTCCGATCAGGCCGCTCATGTCTTCGAGACGCTGACGGATGCAGGCACGGATCACGGCCTGAAGCTTGCCGGCCTGCACGCGCTCGATTCCTGCCGCATCGAAAAAGCCTTCCGTCATTTCGGCCACGACATCACCGACGAGGACCATGTGCTCGAGGCCGGCCTCGGCTTCGCGGTCAAGACGAAAAAGGGCGACTTCATCGGCCGCAACGCGGTGCTGCGCAAGAAGGA
>JAJDOK010000114.1 GCA_022340185.1 Salaquimonas sp.
ATACTCCGTCCCACTGCCGCCTCACGCAAACGCCGGATCGCGCGCCTCGTGCGTTATCAGATTAAGCGGAATCGAAATGTGCTGTCTCTCGCCTGCTGCTCGAACGCGCATTTCGATAAGGATGTTTCTGTTCAAATCTGAAACGCACTGAACTTTCCGGGAGGCAGCGGAGCGGGAAGCCCACCGTCGAGCGGTCCGGTTGCCTTCACCAGTATGGAATGAAGGTGGCACGGGCATAAGGCGGGGGCGCCTTTGAGGGTGAGGCGTGGTCTGGAAGAGGAAAAGCCAAATGCTTGGCTTTTCCAACGCCGAACGCCCGGAGACCTATGGTCGAAGGGCTGGCCACGCCAAACTCCGAGAGGCCCGGATGGCACGATGTGTGCGAGCCAATTCGGGACATCAAATCTCCGCGCAGGGCACTGTAGGCCCGCACACAATTCGGCCTGGCGAAAGCAGTGCCCTGTGTGTTTGTTCTATTGCCGGTTTGGAGAAAACCGGCGGGATCCTTGACATGGCGCTGGCCGGAAGCGGTCGAGTGAATGGTGAGGCGTGTCTGTCTGGCGCAGTTACCCCCCTCTTGATTTGCCTCGGCTTGTCCGCGCTTCGCACGAACAAGCCCGGACAAATCCTTCTCCCCCTCAAGGGGGACGAAGGGAGTGTGCCGCAGCCGTGCGGGGGAACCTTACTCCCTGCGTGGCAGGGCAAACGCCCTTCAGGGCGTGCCAGCCCGTGAACGCACGCTCGCCTGGAAGGCGAGCGGAAGCTCACAAACCCCTATATCCCCTCTTGCGCCAGCGCGTCCTTCAGGTTTTCGCGCGGGCGCGGGCCGATCTGCTGGATGACGAGGGCGGCGGCCAGCGCGCCGATGCGGGCGCAGTCGGCGAGGCTGCGCCCGCTGGTCAGCCCGAACAGGAAGCCGGCGGCGAACAGATCGCCCGCGCCGGTGGTGTCGACCAGGGCGTCGATGGCGTGCGCCGGCACGGCATGGGTTTCGGAGCGGGTCACCACGACGCAGCCCTTTTCCGAGCGCGTGACGATGCCGATCGCGCAATCGGCGCGGAAGGCCTCGAGCGCGGCCTCGAAACTCGCCGTCTCGTAGAGCGAATGCAGTTCGGATTCGTTCGAAAAGACGATGTCGACCGTGCCCGAGCGCATCAGTTCCAGGAACTCGCCGCGATAGCGGTCGACGCAGAAGGAATCCGACAGCGTCATGGCGAAGTCGCGGTCGTTTTCATGGGCTATGCCGGCGGCCAGCCGTATCGCCTCCTTGGCGCGTGGCGGGTCCCACAGATAGCCCTCGAAATAGGTGATCGCCGACGCCGCCACCACGTCGGCCTCGATGTCTTCCGGCCCGAGTTCCACGCAAGCGCCGAGATAGGTGTTCATCGAGCGCTCGCCGTCGGGTGTGACGAAGATCATGCTGCGCGCCGTCGGCGGGTCGCCGGCAAGCGGCTTCGTCTCGAAATGCACGCCGATGGCGCGGATGTCGTGGCGGAAAATCCCGCCGAGGTGATCGTCCGACACCTTGCCGAAATAGGCCGCCCGCCCGCCGAAGCTGGCCACGCCCGCCGCCGTGTTGGCAGCACTTCCGCCCGAAGCCTCGATCGCCGGCCCCATCGCCGCGTAGAGATGTTCGGCGCGCTCGCCGTCGATCAAATTCATCGCACCCTTGATGATGTCCTCCTTGACGAGGAAATCCTCCTGCGATTGCGCAAGGATGTCGACGATGGCGTTGCCGATCGTCAGCACGTCGAAACGCGTTTCACTCATGGATTGCTGCCTTCCCCAAAATTGCGCTGCGGCTCAATAGCCGCTGGTGCCGCGCAAGGGAAGACTTCGGCGCCTGCGGCTTGTTTGCCCGTTGCAGGCGAACAGCGGTTGAATCGCCATAATCCGGCCCCCATTTCGTTGACGCGTGTTCGCAAGCGGTCTTGGCAACTGAAAAAGGGGCTTTGCAAAGGTGATCATCGAATCCGCGCGGCTCGCCGCCTCGCAACTCTTCGAGAAGCAGTTCCGCCACGTCTTCTGGCGATCGATCGGCCTCACGCTGCTGCTGCTCGCCGTCGCATGGATCGGGCTGGAAGCGGCGGTGTCGCACGTGCTGACCCCGCTGCTCGGCTCCTGGCACTGGACCGCGACCGCTCTGGTCTGGCTGACGGGGGCGGGCATGTTTATCGGCGCGATCTTCCTGATCGCCCCGGTCTCCGCCGCCTTCGCCGGCATCTTTCTCGACGATGTCGCCGCCGCCGTCGAGGCGCGCCATTATCCCGACGACCCGCCGGGCGAGGCGATGGCGATCGTTCCGGGCATCGTGCTGTCGGCGAAATTCCTCCTCGTCGTCGCGCTCGCCAACATCGTCGCATTGCTGCTGGTGCTGCTGCCCGGCATCAATTTCGCCATCTTCTTTCTGGTCAACGCCTATCTGATCGGCCGGGAATATTTCCAGTTCGCCGCCATGCGTTTCCGTTCCGAGGAGGATGCGGCGAGGCTGCGCCGCGACAACGCGCTGACGATCTTCCTCGCCGGCCTCGTCGTCACCGGCTTCATGGCGGTGCCGATATTGAACCTCGCCACGCCGATCTTCGCCGCCGCATTGTATGTGCATCTGCACAAGATGATCGCCGCGCGCGAGACAATACGCGGCGCGCCGGTCCGTTCAGCTGCATGACGCGTGATCTGCCGTAAGATTGAGCAATTCCAGGAGTGAGGCGACGCCGAACGGAAGCCGGTTTTCCTTACCGCGAATTGCGAACCTTTTATAGAGCCATGATCGGCGCGGGAATATCGCAGCTTTTGTCGGGCGCCTTGCACAAATCGGCGATGACGCAGGCCTCGCATTTCGGCTTCCGCGCCACGCAGGTGTAGCGCCCGTGCAGGATCAGCCAATGGTGGGCGTGGTAGAGGTATTCGGGCGGGATGATCTTTTCCAGCTTCGCCTCGACCTCGTCCGGCGTCTTGCCGGGCGCGAGACCGAGGCGATTGGCGATGCGGAAGATATGCGTATCGACGGCGATCGTCGCCTGACCGAACGCCATCGACATCACCACATTGGCCGTCTTGCGCCCGACGCCCGGCAGCGTGGTCAGCGTCTCGCGATCGCGCGGCACCTCGCCGCCGAATTCCCCGATCAGCTTCTTCGACAGCGCGATGACGTTCTTTGCCTTGTTGCGGAAAAGCCCGATCGTCTTGATGTAGTCCCGAACCTTGTCCTCGCCGAGCGCGACCATCTTCTGCGGCGTGTCGGCTATTCTGAATAGCGGCCGCGTCGCCTTGTTGACGCCGGCATCCGTCGCCTGCGCCGACAGCACCACGGCGACAAGCAGCGTATAGGCGTTGACGTGTTCCAGTTCACCCTTCGGTTCGGGCCGCTGCGCCTTGAAGCGCTCGAAGATCGCGACGATTTCCTCCCGCGAATAGCGCGAGCGCGAACCGCGCTTGGCAGGCTTTCGAGCTGGATTGCCGGTTCTTGTCTTGCTGGCTGGCGCCGGACGCTTTGTCATATGGATTTTCCCCGTACCCACCCTATACTCAACCTCGATGTCAGGACACAATCCAGCGAATGACAGCGATGGCCGCGGGGAAGCGGTGAATGTGTTCGGCGAGACCGACGAAGCGCCGGTCTTCGCCGCGCGTCTGACACCCTATCGTTCGCTTGGGCCCCGTGGCTTTTTCGCGCTGATGGCGGTGATCGGCGGCACGTGGTTTATCGCCGGCATCATGCTGATGTCGGTTGGCGCCTGGCCGATCGTCGGCTTTTTCGGCCTCGATTTCCTCATTGTCTGGCTCGCCTTCAAGATGAACTACCGTGCCGCGCGCGCCTTCGAGGATGTCGCCATCTGGCCGCACGACCTCGTCGTGCGTCAGGTTTCGCCGCGCGGCAAGGTCACCGAGCACCGCTTCAACCCGTTCTGGACCCGTTTTGTCGTCGATCGTCACGACGAATTCGGTGTCACCAGCATGGTGCTTGCCGGCCATGGCCGGAAACTGGCGATCGGCGATTTCCTCAATCCCGACGATCGCGAGAGTTTTGCCAGGGCATTTGCTTCCGCACTTGCTGGCGTCAAGGGCCGTTGAGTTTTCCGCTGGTGCGGCAAGAATCGGGTGGTTTGGCCCGTTTGCGAAGCGTAGATCGTGCCAGGACGAAACCTTCAACGGATTTGGACCCATGTCCTTCATCGATACCCAAACCGGCGGCGACTATCAGACCGTTCGCCGCTGCATCGAACTGATCTCCGAGAACTGGCGCGACCAGCCGAGCCTCGAAGAGCTGGCGCTTGCCGTCGGCAAGTCGCCGACGCAATTGCAGAAGATCTTCACCCGCTGGGCCGGCCTTTCGCCAAAAGCCTTCCTGCAGGCAGTGACGCTGGATCACGCCCGCCGCCTGCTGGCCGAGGATGTGCCGATCCTGGATGCGAGCTACGAACTCGGCCTTTCCGGCCCAGGCCGGCTGCACGACCTCTTCGTCACCCATGAGGCGATGTCGCCCGGCACCTACAAGGCGAAGGGCGAGGGGGTGGAGATCCATTACGGCTTCCACAGTTCGCCCTTCGGTCAGGCGCTGGTGATGGCGACGGAGCGCGGCCTTGCCGGCATGGCGTTCTGCGACCCGGGTGGCGAACGCGCCGCGCTCGACGACATGAAATCGCGCTGGCCGCGGGCGATGTATGTCGAGGATCACGCAATGACCGCCCCGCTTGCCGAGCGCGCCTTCAATCCGCAGCGCTGGCGTGCCGACGATCCGCTGCGCGTCGTCATGATCGGCACCGATTTCGAGATCAGGGTCTGGGAAGGCCTGCTCGCCATTCCGGTCGGCCACGCCATGACCTATTCCAATCTCGCCGGCAAGATCGGCGTCGCCAACGCGCCGCGTGCCGTCGGCCGTGCCGTCGGGCGCAACCCGGTTTCCTTCGTTGTGCCCTGTCATCGCGTGATCGGCAAGTCCGGCGCGCTTACCGGCTACCATTGGGGCCTGACGCGCAAGCGGGCGATGCTGGGCTGGGAAGCAGGTGTGCGGGAGGCAGGTTAGGTTTCGAGAATGCGCAGGGTGCAACTGCCGCCAAGCATGATCCCGAAAAGTTGCGCGACTTTTCGGACAAGATCATGCGACTCAAGAAAGCGAGCGGCGGTTGAACTCTGTCGGCGCTAATTATGCCTCAAGGATGCGCAGCGTACAGGAGCCGCGAGCCACCGGCAGGTCTTCCGAATCCTGCCAGCAGCGCACCTCGACAAAGGCGAGACGCCGACCGATACGCACGATCGACACACGCGCGAACAGATCCGCATCCTTGGTGACCCTGATATAGTCGATCGCCGAGGAAACCAGTTCGGTCGGCCCCTCGACCTGCACGAGATTGCCGAGGCCCAGTTCGGCCGAAGCCTCGATCATCGAGCCGACCACGCCGCCGTGCAGCGCGCGGATGAACGGATTGCCGATATGGCGTTCGTTGAAGCGCATGCGGAACATGTCGCGTTCGTCCGTCGGCTCGATGGCGAGCCATGTTGCGAACGGCGTCGAAAGGAAGTCATCCTGGTCGCCGGCGATTTTCTGTTCGTGCTGCACGGTCATCCGGGCCTCACAATCTCGCGCCGAGCGGTTTGGCGCGGGTGCCGATCATGAAAGTGCCGGTCGCCGTCGAAAGGGTTTCGCCGTTCGCGGCAGACAATTGCCCGCTCATATGCGCCATGTCGCGATGGATGCCTTCGAGCTTGGCGCGGCAGGTGAGCTTTTCGCCCTTCACCGCACGGCGCATGTGCTGCGTCGTAAGCCCCACGGTCGCGATCGGTTGCGCCAGCTTGATGTGGCCGAGTACGGCGCCGCCCAGCACGGTGTCGAGCACCAGAGTGGCGAAGCCGCTGTGCACGGCGCCCGTCACCGGATCGGCGACGAAGTGCTCCGGCACATCGATGTCCATCGTCAGCACATCGTCCACGATGCCGAGATATTCCATCGGCAGATATTCGGTGAGCGGATGCTTGAAGGAAAAGTATTGCTCGATCGGGTGTTTGGTATCCATGAAACCTGCTGCACTGCCGGCATCGGCTGCCAATTGGTCAACCCTAGCAACAGTTGACGCTTCCGTAAACGTAATAGGTGAGGCGCGCCTGCGGCGAATGCTCCCGCCTTCGCGCCATCAGGCTTCCAGGACTTTCTTGGAAGCGACGGTGGTGTCCGCGTTGAGGCGGTAGACCATCGGAACGCCGGTGCCGAGATTGAGGCCGGGAATGGTCTCGCGCGACAGGCCATCGAGCACCATGACCAGCGCGCGCAGCGAATTGCCGTGCGCGGCAACCAGCACGCGTTTGCCACGCATTACCTGCGGCAGGATTTCCTGGATGTAATAGGGCCACACACGTGCCCCGGTGTCGCGCAGGCTCTCGCCGCCCGGCGGGGGCGTGTCATAGGAGCGACGCCAGACATGCACCTGTTCCTCGCCCCACTTGACCCGTGCATCGTCCTTGTTGAGGCCGACGAGATCGCCATAATCGCGTTCGTTGAGTGCCTGGTCGCGGATGGTCTCAAGATCGGACTGGCCGATGCCGTCGAGGATGATCTGGCAGGTGCGTTGCGCCCGGATCAGCGCCGAAGTGTAGGCGATGTCGAACTGCATGCCGCGTTCGGCCAGCAGTCTGCCGGCCTGTTCGGCCTCGTTGACGCCGGTCTCGGTCAGGTCGACATCCTTCCAGCCGGTGAACAGGTTCTTCAAATTCCATTCGCTCTGGCCATGTCGAACCAGTACGAGTTCTCGATCCATGGGTCAGCCCCGTCTACGTTGAGAAATTCAATCGGAATTGCCTGACAGGCCCAGCACGTCGCGCATGCTGAAATAGCCGGGTTTGCGTCCCTTGCCCCACAGCGCGGCCTTGACCGCGCCAGTTGCGAAGATCGAACGGTCCTGTGCCAGATGCTGCAACACGATACGCTCGCCTTCGCCGGCAAGTGTCACCGAATGGTCGCCGACCACCGAGCCGCCGCGCAGTGCGGCAAAGCCGATGGCGCCTCTCGGGCGCGGCCCGGTATGGCCGTCGCGCACCCTGACCGAATGTTCGTCGAGCTTGATGCCGCGTCCTTCGGCCGCCGCCTCGCCGAGCAGTAGTGCCGTGCCCGACGGCGCATCGACCTTGTGACGGTGATGCATCTCCAGGATCTCGATATCGAAATCGACGTCCAGCGCCTTTGCCGCCTGTTCGACAAGGACAGCGAGCAGATTGACGCCCAGGCTCATATTGCCGGATTTGACCACCACCGCATGGCGCGCGGCGGCTCTGAACTTCTCCTCGTCTTCCGTGCTGCAGCCGGTCGTGCCGATAATGTGGACGATGCGTGCCTGCGCAGCCAGCACGGAATATTCCACACTTGCCGCCGGGGCGGTGAAGTCGAGTACGCCCTCGGCCTTGGCGAAGACCGGCAGTGGATCGTCGGTGACCGCCACGCCCGTCTCGCCGATCCCCGCCAGCGTCCCGGCATCGGCGCCTAGCGCGTTGGCGCCTTCGCGCTCGATCGCCCCGCCGAGCGTCACGCCCGGCGTGGTGTGTATTGCGCGGATCAGCGCCTGACCCATGCGGCCGGTTGCGCCACAGACCACGAGGCGCATGTCACCCATAACTCAGTTCCTTTTCCACATCGTCGTCGGCATTGGCGATACCGAGCCGGTAGAGCCGCGAATAGAGCCCCTCCTGCTTGTCGACCAGCGTGGCGTGGTCACCTTCCTCGATCACCTTGCCATTGTCGATCACGATGATGCGGTCGGCATTGCGGATGGTCGACAGCCGGTGTGCGACGACGATGGTTGTGCGTCCCTTCATCAGCCGGTCCAGCGCCTGCTGGACGAGCTTTTCCGATTCATTGTCGAGCGCCGAGGTCGCCTCGTCGAGCAGCAGGATCGGCGCGTCGCGCAGTACCGCCCTTGCGATCGACAGACGCTGGCGCTGGCCACCGGAGAAATTGGAGCCCATTTCGCCGACCTCGGAATCGTAGCCTTGCGGCAGGCTGACAATGAAATCATGCGCCTGGGCAAGTTTGGCCGCCTCGATGATCTCGGCCCGCGTCGCACCCGGCCGGCCGTAACCGATATTGTCGGCGACGCTGCCTTCAAACAGCACCGGTTGCTGCGAGACATAGGAAATGCGCTTGCGCAGGCTGGCGACCGCGATGTCGGCGATATTCTGGCCGTCGACGAGTATCTGTCCCGATTCAAGGTCGTGGAAGCGCTGGATCAGGTTGATGATGGTTGTCTTGCCACCGCCGGAAGGACCGACCAGCGCCGTTGTCTTGCCGGCATCGGCCCGCAGGCTGATGCTGTTCAGCGCCTTTTCGCCGTCGCCATAGGCAAAGCTGACATCATCGAGTACGACCTCGCCCCGATCGACCTCGATATCGGGTACGCCCGGCTTGTCGGCCTGACGCGGCGGGGTGTCGAGCAGTTCATACAGCATGCGCGCATTGACGAGCGACTTCTCGAACTGGACGCGGAAGGAGGCAAGACGGCGCGCCGGATCGTAGGCGAGCATGGCGGCCGCCAGGAACGACAGCAGCGCGCCGGGATTGCCGCCATAGGAGATCACCCGCCAGCCACCGAAGGCGATGGCACCGGCGATCGCGATGCCGCCGAGCGTCTCGGTCAGTGGCCTTGTCCGCGCGTTGACAAGCGCGATGCGGTTCGACTGTTTCTCGGCCTGGCGGATGAGCGAGCCGACTTTTTCCGACATTGGCTCTTCCAGCGTGAAGGCTTTCAGAACCGCGATGCCCTGCGCCGTCTCCACCATCGCTGAATTGACCCGCGCATTGAGGTCGATTTCCTTGCGTGACAGGGTCTTCATCCGCTTGACGTAGCGCGAGATCACATAGCCCGCCACCGGCATCACCAGCAGCGAGCCGAGCGTCATCATCGGATCTTGCCAGATCATCACGAGAATCAGACCGGTCAGCGTCAGGAAATCACGAGCCACGATCGTGATGATCTGGTTGAGCAGATTACGGATGCCGCCGATGTTCGACGATATCTGCCCGACCAGATAGGCCGAGCGCACATCGTGGTAGAACCCGACGCCCAGATGCAGCATCTTGTCATAGGCGCGCTTCTGGTAGCGCGCGATGATGTTGTTGCCGATGCGGTTGAGGATGACGTCCTGGCCGAAGCCGGCGAAACCCTTGACCATGAACACGCCGAGCACGATGGCCGAAACGATCCATGCCATGTCGAGGTTCTTTTTGTCGAAGACCTCGTTGACGATGTCCTTGATGATGTAGGCGCTGTAGGCGGTGGTCGCCGCCACCGTGACCATGCACAGGATCGCCATCGCATATTGCGAGCGATAGTGGCGCCAGTTCTCGCGGATGACCCGGCGCACTACGGCATGCGCCTGGGGATCAGAGGCGACATTCCTGATAGTATCGATGGACAATGGGTTGCTCTGTTTTACACGCTACAGCTTCGCGCTCATGGTCGGACGCAAGTTTCGTTCCGCGCGCCGTTTCCTGTCAACGCATCCCTGTCGACACATCCTTGTCAACGTGGCTCTAATACAGGTGCGATGCACATTTGCAAAGGGCTGCAAAGCCACACGACGACACTGAGTCGCAAAACCCCGTCAGCTGTCAAACCGAAGTGTCGCACCTTCCAGGCTGAACCGCTCCGGTTCGCGCACACAGGCCGCCAGCCCTTCGAGCGCGGCGGTGGGATGTGTCATCACGTGAAGCGGTATCGCCTTCATGATCGCGCTGTGTGGCGCCTTGTCCTCGAATTCGGCGCGGAATGCCGGCTTCACGATGCCGGGCAGCATTTTTGCCGCGATCCCGCCGGCGACATAGATACCGCCATAGGCAAGCGATAATAGCGCCATGTCGCCGGCGATGCGCGCCAGCAGCGTCAGGAATAGCTCCACGGCTTCGCGCGCATGCACGTCGGAGTCCTTCAGACCGCGATGGGAGATGTCCGAAGCATCCCATGCTTCGACCCTGTCACCCTCGAGCCGGCAAATCGCCTGATAGAGATTTTCGAGCCCGCGTCCCGACAACGCGTTTTCGGCGCTCATTCGCCCGTCTTCCTTTTTCAGGAAGTGCCAGATGGCCATTTCACGTGCCGAGCGTGGTCCCAGATCGATATGGCCGCCTTCGCCCGGTATGACTGCCCATTTGCCGCCGACATTGATGATCTGCGCGATACCGAGGCCGGTTCCCGGACCAATCACCACTTTCGGATGTCCGTCAACCACCTCGTCGCCACCGATCCTGACGAGATCGTCCGGTCCGAGCGCCAGCGCGGCCAGTCCCTGGGCGGCGAAATCGTTCATCAGCACGACTTCCTGCAATCCGAAGCGCTTGCGCAATTGTGCCGGGTCGATGATCCAGGGTGCATTGGTGAGCCTGAATCTGTCACCGACAAGCGGCGTGGCAATGGCAAGCATCATGGAATTGGGCGCCGCTACGCCGGAGCTTACCACGACATGATCAATGGCATCCTCGATCGCCGCGAACTGGTCGATGCGTATTGGTGCAATTGCCTGAACCGGTGAGGCGGCGCCACCGGCCAGGGCAAATCGGGCATTGGTGCCGCCGATATCGCCGACGAGAACCGGAAATCTGGAATTCAAACGCCGTCGCTCCCTGCGCTTTTCCTGGCCACGACCGGTGACCATGGGCCAGCCCCAACGCTGCGCCTTGCCAACCTGAACAAGATTTTCCTCTGCCAGGTTCTGCATGTCGCAGACCGTTTGTCCTGGCATCCGTCACACTGCATCATCGACAAAACCGTCTGGCGCGTCGAGACTGCAAACGATTACACTTTTCATTCCCGCTGCACAATCAGGCCGCTGCACAATCTGGACCCGCCGACAATGAAAAACCGCCCCCGGAAAACCGGCGGCGGTTCTTTCCAAGTCCGGCAACCCGGCCGGGGGTTTATTCGGCCGGCTCGGAAATCTTGATATCCTTGAGCTTGCCCAGGCCCAAAGCCTGCAGCGCCATCTTTTCGTAGAACGGCTCGGAAACGCCGGTGCGTACCTTGCGCAGGAAGTATTTCTCGAAGCCGATCTTGGCCGCATGCACCCATTTGCCGGTCGACGACCAGTTGACGTTGCGCGGCGGGATTTGCGGCTGTGCGATAAACGCGATGCCGTCATCACCCATGTCGGCCAGGCACACCGCGTTCCACGTCGCCTCCGCGTCGGGCTGCATCCCCTTGAGTAGTCGGGAAATGTTGCGGGTTGTCGCCGTCACCATGGATTCGATCATGAAGCCGGTCTTCGGCACACCGACAGGAACCGGGGTCGGCCCGACCGGCGGGATCGCGATGCACACGCCGATGGAGAAGATCTCCGGGAATTTCGGGTTGCGCTGATGCTTGTCGACGATGATGAAGCCGCGCGGATTGGTCAGCCCCTCGATGTCGCGCACCGCCGGTACGCCGCGGAAGGCTGGCAGCATCATCGTGTAGTCGAAGGGCAGTTCGTGCTCCTTCTTCACATTGCCGTCCTCGGCCATTTCCTGGACATGCAGCTTGCCGCCCTCGAACTTGGAAACCTTGGAATTGCAGATCCACTTGATGTGATGGTCGCGCAATTCGCTTTCGAGCATGCCCTTGGTGTCGCCCACGCCGTCGAGGCCGAGATGGCCGATATAGGGTTCGGATGTGACGAAGGTCATCGGCACCTTGTCGCGCACCTTGGCGTCGCGCAGCGCCTTTTCGAGAATGAAAGCGAACTCGTAGGCCGGTCCGAAGCAGGATGCGCCCTGGACCGCGCCGACGATCACCGGGCCGGGATTGGCAACCAGCTTGTCGAAGGCGCTTTTCGCCTTCACCGCGTGGTCGATATGGCATACCGACTGGGTGTTGGCCTCCGGTCCGAATCCCTCGATCTCGTCGAAGGCGAGTTCCGGTCCGGTCGCGATGACGAGATAGTCATAGTCGAGCGACGAACCGTCATTGAGTTCGAGCTGCTTCTTGTCGGCATGCAGGCGCTTGGCGCCTTCCGGACGCAGCTTGATGCCGCGCCTGCGGCAAACCGGCTCGAGATCGACCTCGACCGATTTCTTGGTCCGCCAGCCGACCGCCACCCAGGGATTCGATGGCACGAATGAATAGATGCTGCCATTGTTGACGAGCGAGATATCATGCGCCCTGCCCAGTTCCTCGCGTAATTCGTAGGCCATGATGGTGCCACCCAGACCGGCACCCAAAACGACGACATGCGCCATGATATTCCTCCACTTTCACGTGTTTCGGAGCCTTCGCTTGGCGCCGCTGGATTTGACAATATCATTAAATATTAGAGACGTGGAATATGTATGCGCATTGATGCGGATCAAATGCGCCTTTAACTTCGTTCCGGCATGATTCGGGTGTTTTCACCACGCCAGGCAGGCATAATGATGCGATGCGCGACACTGCCATCCGTTACATCCATGTGGACAGCCCCATCGGCCCGATCCTGCTGGCCGGGAGCGATGAATGCCTATGCATTTCCAGTTTTCCGAAAGGCAGGGGCGTGCGCCGGCCCGAACCGGAATGGGTCGAGGACGCCTCCGCGCTGAAGGAAACCGCCCGGCAATTGACGGCCTATTTCGCAGGTGAACTCACCGAATTCGACCTTACGCTCGCCCCGCACGGCAGTGATTTCGAGATGGCTGTGTGGGCGGAACTTGAAAGAATCCCCTTTGGCGAAACGGTCTCCTATGGCGACATCGCGACGCGCATCGGCGAGCCATTGTCATCGAGCCGCGCGGTGGGAACGGCTTGCGGCGCCAATCCGCTGCCGATCTTCATCCCGTGCCACCGCGTGGTCGGCGCCGACGGTTCGCTGACCGGCTTTGGCGGCGGCCTGCCCACCAAGCGTTTCCTCCTCGATCTGGAATTCCGGATCAAACCGCCGGCAGGCACGCTGTTCGCGCTTTGACGCGATCTACCAGTGCGGCGGAGGCTTGGCCTCGGCGGACGGGATTGCCGCTTCCTCAAGCGCCAGGAAACGTTCGGTCAGCGCCTCGACCTTGTTTTGCAGGGCGCGCATCGTCTCCCACTGCCGCGCGATTTCGTCCGACAATTCCTCGATCATCCGGGCCTGGTGGGCGACAATTTCCTCCAGCGCGGTGATCCGACCATCCGATGATATTTCGTTCATCGCAGATAATCCTCCAGCACGCGGCGCCATTCGCCCGGCAATTGCCTGGGCTTGCGCGTGGCGGCGTCGACATAGACATGGACGAAATGGCCCTGCGCGGCGGCGCGTTCCTCATCGTTCCTGAACAGTGCGATCTCGTAGCGCACGGAGGTGTTGCCGAGATGCCCGATGCGGATGCCCGCGGCGACCTTGTCGGGAAAACCTATCTCGGAGAAATAGGAACAGCCGGTTTCCACCACCAGTCCGATCGTGTCGCCGCCGCCGAGCCTGAGCAGGCCTTCTTCGATCAGCCAGCCATTGATCGCCGTGTCGAACAGCGCGTAGTGGACCACATTGTTCATGTGCCCGTATAAATCGTTGTCAGCCCAGCGTGTCTGCAACGCGCGGAACAGGGCAAATTCGTCTCGGCTGAGCGGGCTGGGTCTGGACAAGCGATGGCACTCCCTTTTTGCACATTCCTGCCGGTTTTCGCCGCGCGCTTCAATCCATTTGCGCTGCCTCGCGGTCGAGATCGCGTGCAATGTCCGCCTGAAACAACTTCCTTGACCATGACGGCCAATAATTTTACCAATTGGTAAAACCAATAAGCCGCTGCACACTTTCTGAGTGGACCGGCAACAAGGCGGATTTTTCGCCATCAGGGGAACATTGGGTGGAGCCACGCGCTGAACTCGGCGGCAGCGACCTTGGAAAAGAGCGTGTCGATGCCACGGGCCAGACGGGTCCGGCCACCTCCTGGCGGGATCGCGAGAGACAGCGTCAGGGTATTGGTTTTCCCGAAGATTCCGGCATAGTGTCGGGTGCGTGCAACGTCGCAAACGTTGGGTCTTGCAATTTACGTCCGGGTTCTTTGCAAATCCGGGCACCATACCCAGGGAGTATCCAATGATTCACACGAGCAGACTTCTGGGCGGCGTCGCAGTTGCGACGGCGCTGCTTTTCGGGTCGATTTCCTCGGCGGCCGCCTTCACCGCCTGCCAGGTGACAGATACCGGCGGCATCGACGATGCAGGCTTCAACCAGACGGCATGGAAGGGCGTCGAAGACGCGATGAAGGAAAAGGGCATCGATGGCCGTTTCCTCGAAAGCCAGGCCGAGACCGACTACGAGGCCAATCTGAACTCGCTGCTCGGCGGCGACTGCGACATCATCATCACGGTCGGCTTTCTGATGGGCGACGCCACCAAGGCGGCCGCCGAAGCCAATCCGGACCAGAAGTTCTCCATCGTCGACTTCGCCTATGACCCCGTCATTCCGAATGTCCTCGGCCAGGTCTTCGCCACCGACCAGGGCGCGTTTCTCGCCGGCTATCTCGCGGCGGGCATGACCAAGACCGGCACGGTCGGCACCTTCGGCGGCATCAATATCCCGCCGGTTACCATTTTCATGAACGGCCTCGCCTACGGCGTCGCCTACTACAACGAGAAGCACGGCACCGACGTGAAGGTGCTCGGCTGGGATCCCGAGGCCAAGGACGGCCTGTTCACCAACAATTTCGAGAGCCTGGACGACGGCCGCACCTTCGCCCAGAACCTCTATGACGAAGGCGCCGACATCGTCATGCCGGTCGCCGGCCCCGTCGGTCTCGGTTCCGCCGCGCTTGCTGCCGAACTCGGTACCGACAAGCTGAAGATCATCGGCGTCGACGCCGACCAGTACCAGACCGACACCGAGAAGCAGAACGTCTATCTGACGTCGGTTCTCAAGCGCATGGACTCCACGGTGCAGGCCGTGATCCAGCAGGCCATGGACGGCACCTTCAAGGGAGGTGTCACCGTCGGCACGCTCGCCAATGACGGCGTCGGCCTGGCGCCCTACCATGCCTTCGAAGACGCGGTTCCAGCCGAACTGAAGGATGAAATCGAGAAAATCAAGGCCGGCATCATCGACGGTTCGATCAAGGTTGGCGGCTAAGCCCGACTGATATCGCCCGCCGCCGCAGGACCTTGCGGCGGCGGGTCATTTGCGCATCTGGCGCGCATGCGGGGAGAACGGCGCCGTGGACGTGGAACTGCGCGGAATTACCAAGCGCTTCGGGCCGGTCACGGCCAACGACAATGTCAATCTGACAATCCGCGCGGGCGAGGTCCTGGGGTTGCTCGGCGAGAACGGCGCCGGCAAGTCCACCATGATGAACATCCTGTCGGGGCTGTACGCTCCCGATGAGGGGGAGATTCTGATCGACGGCAAACCGGTCCGGTTCGAAGGACCCGGCGACGGCATCGCCGCCGGCATCGGCATGGTGCACCAGCATTTCATGCTCGTTCCCGTTTTCACCGTGGCCGAAAACGTCATTCTCGGTGTCGAGCCTACCGGCAGGCTCGATTATCTCGATATCGCCACAGCGCGCAGACAGGTGCGCGACATCAACGAAAAATACGGTCTGCAGGTCAATCCCGATGCGCTGATCGAGGACCTTCCGGTCGGCATCCAGCAACGCGTCGAGATCCTGAAAGTTCTGTTCCGCTCGGCCGAAGTGCTGATCCTGGACGAACCGACCGCTGTTCTGACCCCGCAGGAGGTCGAGGAATTCTTCGGCATCGTCAAATCGCTGCGCGACGCCGGCAAGGCGGTCGTTTTCATCACGCACAAGCTGCACGAGATCCTGGCGATCTCCGACCGCATCAACGTTCTGCGCGGCGGCCGGATCACCGGTGAGGGCGACCCGAAATCGCTGACTGAAAACCAGCTCGCCGAGATGATGGTCGGCCGTCCCGTCTCATTCGACGTGGCGAGAGGCCCGTTCAAGCCGGGCGACACGCTGCTCGAGGTCAATGACATCGTCGTGTTGCGGGATAATGACGAAGTTGCCGTCGATCATGTCAGTTTCCACGTCCGCTCCGGCGAGGTCGTCGGCATCGCTGGCGTACAGGGCAACGGCCAGTCGGAACTGATCGAGGCGCTTACCGGCCTGATGCATGTCAGCAGCGGTGAAATAGACTTCCTCGACAACGACATCACGCATGCCTCGGTGCGCGAGCGCCACCGTCTGGGCATGGCGCATATTCCCGAGGACCGGCACAAATCCGGCATGATCGGCAATTTCACAATCTACGAGAACATGGTTCTCGACAGCTATTACGAGGATCGCTTCTCAAACGGCCCCAACATCAAATGGCCGGAAGTGCTCAGGACGGCGGCGCAATATGCCATTGATTTCGACGTGCGCACGCCGTCCGTCTATCTCAAGGCCGACAATCTGTCGGGCGGCAACCAGCAGAAAATGGTGGTTGCGCGCGAACTCGAGCGCGTGACCAAGCTGGTCATCGCCTCGCAGCCGACCCGCGGCCTCGATGTCGGGTCGATCGAATACATCCATGGGCGGCTGATGAATTCCCGCGACGAGGGCGACGGCGTCATTATCGTCTCGTCCGAGCTCGACGAGATCATGTCGCTTTCCGACCGGGTTCTCGTCATGTTCGACGGCCGCATCGTCGCCGAGTTCGACGCAATCGCCGGACCATTGGACAAGAACGCCATCGGTCTTGCGATGGCCGGAGTGGCCGCATGAGCGATACGACCTCGCAATCCAGCCTGACCGAAAAGCTTTTGCAGCGCGCCGCACCGGGCCGTGCCGAATTCGAGGATCTGGTCGTCGTCCCGATCTTCGCCGTCATTGTTGCGCTGATCGTCGGCGCCTTCATTATGCTGGCGACCGCTGTCGACATCACCACCATCGGCCGCTCCTATGTGGCGCTGCTGCAGGGTTCGCTCGGCTCGCTCAACGCGGTTTCCGAAACCCTGACCGCAGCCATTCCGCTGGTCCTGGCGGGCCTCGGTCTGGCGCTCGGCTTCCGCGCCGGTCTCTTCAACATTGGCGCGGAAGGCCAGGTCGTCGTCGGCGGCATCGCCGCTGTAATTGTCGGCTTCTCCATGCCCGGCCTGCCCTGGATCATCCACATGCCGCTTGCACTGCTCGCCGGCGCGGTGGCCGGCGGCCTTTATGCGTCGATTGCCGGTTATCTGCGAGCGGCGACAGGCGCGCATGAGGTGATCTCCACCATTATGCTCAACCTGATCTCCTACCGTTTGCTCGATTACATGCTCGGCCTGAGCTGGATGCAGCGTCCCGGCAGGTCCGATCCGGTTTCCAAATCGGTCGTGTCGAGCGCCGAACTGCCGCGGCTGTTGACCGACATCGACCCCAATCTGCGCCTGCACGCCGGCATCTTCCTCATGATCGCCGCTGTAATTGTGGTCTACTGGCTGCTGTTCAAGACCAAGACCGGCTTCGAGTTCCGCGCCTCCGGCGAGAACCCGTATGCCGCGCGCTACGCAGGGATTCGCGCTTCGCTGATCATCGTGCTCGCCATGGGAACGGCCGGCGCGCTTGCTGGCCTGGCCGGCGCCAATCAGGTGCTTGGTGTCCTCGATCGCACCACGCCCGGCTTTTCCGCCGGCATCGGCTTCAACGCCATTTCGGTCGCATTGCTCGGACGCTCGCATCCCATCGGCGTGCTGTTTGCCGGCCTTCTGTTCGGCGCACTGGAGGCTGGCGGCCGGCAGATGCAGGTCGATGCAGGCGTTTCGATCGATCTGATCGGCATCATCCAGTCGCTGATCATCGTCTTCATCGCCGCGCCGCTGCTCGTGCGCGCGATTTTCCCGTGGGGCTTCGCCAGGCCCGCCGGGCGCAGGGAATAACCGGCCATGACCGAAATAACCGCGTTCGACATCGCGCCCGCCGCCAAGCTGGACACCCACAAGGCCCGCCAGGCGCGTATTTACGGTTTCGTGCTGATCGCCTGCGCCGTGCTTGTCGCCCTTGTCTTCGGCTATGGTACCGAAGGTGGCGCGAGCTTCGGCCTGTCGCGGCCGCGTGACGAGTGGGTCATCCCGAACCTCGTCATTCCGGCCGGCCCCTTCAACTATGTCGCGGCCGCCATTCTCGCCTTTCTCGGCGTGCGCCAGTTCATGCGCGGCGGATCGAAATGGTCGACCATATCGATCGCCGTCGGCCTCGCCATCACCGTCGCCGCCTTCCTGGTCTGGGCGACGGCGGGCAAGTCGTTTTCGCTCGTCGGTATGCTGCAAGCGACCATGGTTCGCGCCGTCCCGATCGCGCTTGGCGGCCTTGCCGGCGTGCTGTCGGAGCGCGTCGCCGTGGTCAACATCGCCATCGAGGGCATGCTGCTCGCCGGCGCCTTCACCGGCGCGTTGATGGGCTCCCTGCTCGGCGGCTGGGGTGGCCTCGCCTGCGCTGTCGTCATCGGCGGCCTGTTCGGTTTCATCCTCGCTTCGCTTGTCGTCACCTATCGCATGGACCAGATCATCGCCGGCGTGGTCATCAACCTGTTCGTGCTCGGCGTGACATCCTATGTCTCGAGCCAGGTCTTCCAGCCATATCGCTACCTCAACAACGCGCCGGTCTTCCGCGCCTGGAAGATACCCTTCCTCGGCGACATCCCGGTGATCGGCCCGATGCTTTTCAACCAGAACCTGTTCGTCTATGGCGCGCTGGTGCTGGTCGGTGTCGCGACCTATTATTTATTCCACACCCGCTACGGCCTGCGCGCGCGTTCAGTCGGCGAGCATCCGCAAGCTGCCGACACGCTCGGCATCAATGTCTACCGCACACGCTTCATCAACGTGACGCTGGCCGGCATGGTTGCAGGCTTCGGTGGTGCCTGGTTCACGCTCGGCACGGTCGGCCGCTTCGACGAGAACATGACCGGCGGTCGCGGCTTCATCGGCCTTGCCGCCATGATCTTCGGCCGCTGGCATCCGGTCGGTGCGCTGATGGCCGCACTGGTCTTCGGTTTCGCCGACTCGCTGCAACAGAAGCTCGCCCTGCTGCGCACGCCGATTCCTTCCGAATTTCTCGCCATGGCGCCCTATATTGCGACGATCATCGTCGTTGCCGGCTTCGTCGGCCGCTCGCGTCCGCCGGCCGCCGACGGCAAGCCCTATGTGAAAGAACGCTAGATGGCCGCCAATCTGCACCGCCTCGCCGTAAGCGCCATGGCGAAGGCGCACGCGCCCTATTCGCAGTTTCCCGTCGGCGCGGCGCTGCTGACTGCCGACGGGCGCACCTATTCCGGCTGCAACATCGAGAACGTCGCCTATCCCGAAGGCTGGTGTGCGGAGACGACGGCCATTTCCCACATGGTGATGGATGGTGGCGGCGAAATCGCCGAGATCGCCGTCATCGCGAAACGCCAGGCGGGCGTCACGCCCTGCGGCGGCTGCCGCCAGCGCCTGAAGGAGTTCGGCACGCCTGAGACGAGAATCCATCTCTGCGATATGGACGGCATCATCGAGACGGTTACGCTGGGTGAATTGCTTCCCAAGGCCTTCGGCATGGGAGAGCGCTCGTGAAGCCGGCGACGCGCGAACTGGTGCGCCGGCTCGACGGTTTGATGCCCGAGACAGCACTGATCCTCGGTTCCGGCCTCGGATCGCTGGTTGAGGCGGTCGCCATGCCGATCCGTATTCCCTATCGCGATCTGCCGGGCTTTCCTGAGGGAGGCGTGTCGGGCCATGCCGGCGAGGTGGTCGCCGGTGAGATCGCCGGCATCCCGGTGCTGATTCTTTCCGGCCGCGTGCACTATTATGAAAAGGGCGATCCGGCCGCCATGCGCACACCGCTGGAGGTGGTTCACGCGCTCGGTATCACCAGTGTAATCCTGACCAACGCGGCTGGCTCGCTACACGAGGAAATAGCGCCAGGATCGGTCATGATGATTTCCGACCACATCAACTTCTCGGGTACGAACCCGCTGATCGGCGAACCATCCGACGATCGCTTTGTCGGCATGACCTCGGCCTATGACCACGATCTGCGCACGCGCTTTCGCGCTATCGCCAAGGCCCAGAATATCGGCCTGAAGGAAGGCGTCTATATGTGGTTTTCCGGGCCGAGCTTCGAGACGCCTGCGGAGATTCGCGCCGCGCGCATGCTCGGCGCCGATGCTGTCGGCATGTCGACCGTTCCGGAGGTGATCCTGTCACGATTCCTTGGCTTGCGATGCGCCGCCTTCTCGGTCATCACCAATTACGGCGCGGGAATGAGTGGCGGCGAACTGAGCCATGCCGAGACCAAGGAGATGGCGCCGAAAGGCGGCGAGATGCTCGGCCGGCTGATTGCCGCCTTTTTCGAGGAGCAGGCTGCAAAGGTCTGATTGGCGGGTGCAAGGAGGGCGTGATGGGTGAGATGCGCGTGGCCGAAAAATCGTCCGCAAAACCGACGGCGACCGCCAGGACGGCAAGCGGCGGCGAACTGGTGGCGCTCGACCAACCGCATCACCGCAACGAAGGCATGGCGCTCAAGCCGGACCTGTTCCGCCATGTCGAGGTCAATCTTTCGGCCGCCCAGCGCCGTGCCACGACGCTGACGACGCGCCGCACGGTCAAGAAGCAATGGCAGGCCGCCTGGCTCATAAAGGCGATTCAGGCGATCGATCTGACCACGCTCGTCGGCGACGATACGCCCGGCCGGGTGAAACGCCTGTGCGCCAAGGCACGCTCACCGCTGCGCCACGACCTGCTTGCCGCGATGGGTCTCGAACCTGGCGAGGTGACCACGGGGGCGGTCTGCGTCTACCCGACCATGGTGGCGACGGCGGTCAAGGCGCTCGACGGCACCGGCATACCGGTTGCTTCCGTCGCGACCGGCTTTCCCGCCGGTCTGACGCCGCTGAAGGACCGGCTAGACGAAATTCGTTACGCCGTCGGCGAGGGCGCTGATGAAATCGACATCGTCATCACCCGCGCCCACGTGCTGACCGGCAACTGGACCGCGCTCTACGACGAGATTGCTGAGATGCGCGAGACCTGCGGCGCCGCACACATGAAGACGATCCTGGCAACGGGCGATCTGAAGACGCTGACCAATGTCTACCACGCCTCGATGGTCGCGATGATGGCGGGTGCGGATTTCATCAAGACTTCGACCGGCATGGAAGCGGTCAACGCCACGCTGCCGGTCAGCCTCGTCATGACCCGAGCCATTCGCGACTATCTCGACCTGACAGGATACAGGATAGGCTTCAAGCCGGCCGGCGGCCTGCGCACGGCCAAGGACGCGCTGGCATGGCTGATCCTGATGAAGGAGGAACTGGGTCGCGACTGGCTGGAGCCGGACCTGTTCCGTATTGGCGCGTCCTCGCTGCTCGCCGATATCGAGCGCCAGATCGAGCATTACGTCACCGGCCGCTATTCGGCGGCCAACCGCCATGCGATGGCTTGATGAGGTGAATGCAATGAACGAGATTCGCGACATCCTCAAGTCCATGGATTACGGTCCTGCGCCCGAGGCTGCCAGCCTCGCCGAAACCTGGCTCGACGGCCATGGCCGCAAGTTCGGCCATTTCATCGATGGCCAGTTCGTTTCGCCGCCCGATTCAAAAGGGGGCAAGGACAAAAGCTTCGCTTCGACCAATCCGGCGACCGGCGAGAAGCTGGCCGATATCCTGATCGCGGGCGAGCGCGAGGTCGACGAGGCCGCCGCCGCTGCTTCCGCAGCGTTCCGGCGCTGGTCGCGCTATACCGGCACGCAGCGCGCCCGTCATCTCTATGCATTGGCGCGGCTGGTGCAGAAGCATTCGCGCCTGCTTGCCGTCCTCGAGAC
This sequence comes from Salaquimonas sp., assembly GCA_022340185.1. Taxonomy (GTDB): domain Bacteria; phylum Pseudomonadota; class Alphaproteobacteria; order Rhizobiales; family Rhizobiaceae; genus BOKV01. The sequence goes on from JAJDOK010000114.1 coordinate 21,683, forward strand.
GCTCGACAATGGCAAGCCGATCCGCGAGACGCGCGACATCGACGTGCCGCTGGTCGCCCGTCATTTCTATTATCATGCCGGCTGGGCCGAACTGATGGAGACCGAATTTCCGGGCTATGCGCCGGTCGGCGTCTGCGGCCAGATCATCCCGTGGAACTTCCCGCTGCTGATGCTGGCCTGGAAGATCGCCCCGGCGCTCGCTGCCGGCTGCACTGTGGTCTTGAAACCTGCCGAATACACACCGCTGACGGCAATGGCTTTCGCCGAGATCTGCCGCGAGGCCGGATTGCCGAAGGGCGTCTTCAACGTCGTCAATGGCGCGGGCGAGACCGGCGCTCTGATTACGGGGCACGAGGGCTTCGACAAGATCGCCTTCACCGGTTCGACCGAGGTCGGCCGGATCATCCGCAAGGCGACCGCCGGCACCGGCAAGAAGCTGTCGCTGGAACTGGGCGGCAAGTCGCCCTTCATCGTTTTCGACGAGGCCGATATCGACGCTGCCGTCGAGGGCGTGGTCGACGCGATCTGGTTCAACCAGGGCGAAGTCTGCTGCGCCGGCTCGCGCGCGCTGGTGCAGGAGGGCATCGCCGACAGATTCCATGATCGGCTGAAGGCGCGCATGGAAAAACTGCGCGTCGGCGATCCGCTCGACAAGGCGATCGACATGGGCGCAGTGGTCGATCCGATCCAACTCGCCAATATCGAGGCCCGTGTCGCCGAAGGCGTGAAGAACGGCGCGACGCTGTGGCAGCCCTCATGGGCGGCGAAGCTGAAATCCAATCGCGGCTGCTTCTATCCGCCAACATTGCTGGCCGATGTCGAACCCGCCTCGAAGGTGGCGCAGGAGGAAATTTTCGGCCCGGTCATCGCCTCGATGACCTTCCGCACGCCGGGCGAGGCATTGCAGCTCGCCAACAACAGCCGTTACGGACTGGCGGCCTCGGTGTGGAGCCAGAGCCTCGACATCGCCTTCGACTGCGCCCGTGGCCTGAAGGCCGGCGTGGTCTGGGTCAACTCGACCAATTTGTTCGACGCGGCGGCCGGCTTCGGTGGCTACCGTGAATCCGGTTTCGGCCGCGAGGGCGGCAAAGAGGGCATGATGGAATATCTCGTGCCGGCCTGGACGAAGAAGGCAAAGCCGCTGCCACCCGCCACGAAACTGCCCGAACCGCTGCCGGCAGGCGCAGGTGACGGCCATTCGCTCGACCGCACCATGAAGATGTATGTCGGTGGCAAGCAGGCCCGGCCCGATTCCGGCTACGTCTATCCGGTCCTCGACGCCAAGGCGAAACTGGTTTCCGAAGCCGGCTTCGGCAATCGCAAGGATATTCGCAACGCGGTCGAGGCAGCGCACGCCGCCGTCGGCTGGACCGCCATGACCGGCCATGGCAGGGCGCAGGTGCTCTATTTCCTCGCCGAGAATTTCGAGGCGCGCAAGGACGACTTCATCGACCGGCTGCACCAGTTGAATGGCGGCTCTTCCGACAAGGCCAAACGCGAGGCGGAAGCTTCCATCGCCCGAATCATCCACTATGCCGCCTGGGCCGACAAATATGACGGTGCGGTGCGCGCGCCGATGGCCAACATGCTGTCGCTCGCCCTCAACGAACCCTGGGACGTGATGGCGATCTCCTGCCCGGATGAAGCGCCATTGCTCTCCTTCGTCTCGCTGGTCATGCCGGCGATTGCCCTCGGCAACCGCGTCGTCGTCACGCCCTCACCGACAAAGGCGCTGGTCGCGGGCGATTTCTACCAGCTTCTCGACACCTCCGATGTGCAGGGCGGCGCGGTCAACATCGTCACCGGCGACCGCGACGAACTGGCATCCGTGATGGCCAAGCACGACGACGTCGCCTGCCACTGGTATTTCGGTTCGGCGGCGGGCAGCGCCATGGTCGAGCGCGAGAGCGCCGGCAATCTTAAGAGCACCTGGGTCAACAATGGCAAGGCGCGCGACTGGTTGGACGCTGGTCAGGGCCAGGGCCGCGAATTCCTGTTCCATGCCGCGCGGATCAAGACGATCTGGACGCCTTTCGGCGTGTGAACGAAGCAAGGTATGAGAGTTTAGTAATTTGCTTCCCCAGGAAATCATTCGCGCCAAGCGCGACCGCGAGAAACTCTCGCCCGACGAGATCGCCGAATTCATCGCCGGCGTGACCGACGGTCGCGTCAGCGAAGGCCAGGTCGCCGCCTTCGCCATGGCCGTATTCCTCAACGGCATGGACCGCGCCGAAACCGTCGGCCTGACGCTTGCCATGCGCGATTCCGGCACCGTGCTCGACTGGTCGGATCTCGGTCCAAGCGTCGTCGACAAGCATTCAACCGGCGGTGTCGGCGACAACATCTCGCTCATGCTGGCGCCCGCAATCGCCGCATGCGGCGGTTTCGTGCCGATGATTTCCGGGCGTGGCCTCGGCCATACTGGCGGCACGCTCGACAAGTTCGATTCCATCCCCGGTTACACCACCCAGCCCGACAACGAGCTCTTCGCCAAGGTCGTGCACGATGTCGGCTGCGCCATTATCGGCCAGACCGGTGATCTCGCCCCCGCCGACAAGCGCATCTATGCGATCCGCGACGTCACCGCGACGGTTGAATGTGTGCCGCTCATCACCGCCTCGATCCTGTCGAAAAAGCTCGCCGCCGGCCTGAAAGGGTTGGTGCTCGACGTCAAGATCGGTTCGGGCGCCTTCATGGACTCGATGGAGGATGCGCGGAAATTGGTGACGAGCCTGGTCGAGGTCGCCAACGGTGCGGGATTGAAGACCACGGCGCTGCTGACCGACATGGACCATCCGCTGGCGACCGCCGCCGGTAATGCCGTGGAAGTCGCCAACGCCGTCGATTTTCTTGCCGGCAGGGACATCGACCGCCATCAATGGGAGATTACGGTCGCGCTCGG
>JAJDOK010000126.1 GCA_022340185.1 Salaquimonas sp.
GAGCCAATCCGCGGAAAGCATTAGGGCCAGCGGTCATACGCGCCGCACAAACAGGTCGGACACATGACAGCACCCATCCATCGCTGCGAAATCAAGCCAGAAAATCCTTGCCAAAACCGCGCCGTCCACACATGACCCAAAGGCGAAGTTTACGATCTGGTCACGACCGCGGCAAATCGCTGGCGCACGCGGCGGCTGTCCTGTAAGCAATCGCTCATGTCGGACAAAGGTGCAACACGGCGCTTGGCGGCCATTATGGTAGCTGACGTCGTTGGTTATTCGCGAATGATGGGCGCCGACGACAGCGGCACCCTGGCCGCGCTCAAACACCACCGCGAAACGCTCTTTGACCCGGTGGTGGCCGCGCACAATGGCCGGATAGTCAAGCTGATCGGCGACGGAACGCTGGTCGAGTTTGCAAGTGTCATCGATGCCGTCAACTGTGCGTTGGCGATTCAGCGTGGCGTGCCGCGGCAAGCGAAATCGGACAACACAATTACGCTCAGGATCGGTGTCAATCTCGGCGACGTCATTATCGACGGCGACGATATTTATGGCGATGGCGTCAATGTCGCCGCCCGTTTGGAGCCGTTGGCCGAGCCTGGCGGCATCTGCATCGCATCGATCGTCAATGAAAGCGTGGCAAATCGGGTTGGCGTCCAATTCGTCGACGGCGGCGAGGTGCGGCTCAAAAACTTTGATCGCCCAATACGCATCTGGAAATGGCACCCCGAAACGGACGATGGCCCGGCGGCGGCGCGCTCAGCGGCGACAGGCGTCGGGCGTCCGGACAAGCCGTCGATTGCCGTCCTCCCTTTTGCCAACATGTCAGGGGAACCGGAACAGGAATATTTTTCCGACGGGATTACCGACGACATCATAACCGACCTGTCAAAAGTCGCCGGTCTTCTGGTGATCGCCCGCAATTCAAGCTTTGCCTACAAAGGCAAAAATGTGGACATCCGAACGGTCGGCCGCGATCTTGGCGTTCGTACGGTGCTGGAAGGCAGCGTTCGCCGGGCCGGCGATCGTGTGCGGATCACGGCGCAATTGATCGACGCAGTGACTGGCGGGCATTTGTGGGCGGAACGTTACGATCGAGACCTCACCGATATCTTCGCCGTGCAGGACGAAGTCACCCTGCAGATCATAAGCGCGCTGAAAGTCACCCTGAGCGCCGCCGAGAAGGCGCGCGTTGTCGAGTCAGAAACCAGCAATGTCGAAGCGCATGACGCATTCCTGCGGGGACGCGAACTCATCCTGGCTGCAACAAAGGATCGCGGCTCATACGAACTTGCAATCAAATCCTTCAACAAGGCCATAGCCCTGGATCCGGATTATGGCGCCCCGTATGCAGGACTCGCGATGGCCCACAATGTCGATTATCACAATCATATTACGGATGACGGCAATAACGCGCTCGACATTGCGGCAGGCTTCGCCGCTGAGGCTATCGCGCGCAGTCCAAACGATCCATTCGCGCTTTTTGTCGCCGCGATAGTGGCAACCTTCCGGGGCAGATTTGAAGACGCAGCGACCTGGGCCGATGCAGCAGTGGTAATAAGTCCGAACTACGCCCCTGCCCACATGGCCCGAGGGACGACCGACGTGTATTCGGGCAATCCTCTTTCCGCGATTCCGCAGATCGAATTGGCGATCCGTCTGGATCCGCTTCACAACCAGCAATATCTCCATTTCGTTGGCACAGCCTATTTGACCGCTGGAAGATACGAAGCAGCCGCAGCGGTTTTCAAAGAACGGATCAGGGTCGTCCCAGGGTCCGATCTGTCGCGAGCGTTCCTGGCCTCGGCCCTTGGCCATGCCGGACAGATTGCCGAGGCGCGGGAGATCTGGCGCGAGATGATGACAATCAATCCGAAATATTCATTCGACGAACATGTTGGCCGTTTGCCTTTCAAAAACCAGGCCGATGTCGATCGGATCCGGGAGGGGCTGACCAAGGCGGGGTTGACCTGACCAAACTGGCTTTTTGTGCTTTCGAATGTATGAAAACGGCACATTTTTCGCATTGGTTCGGTGCCGCTGCCGGAATATGTCGGGTCATCGGTAATGTCCGCTTTTCCGTCCAAAGCACGCCGATTGATGCCGTTCGTCCGGGTCAGAATTAATGGGTCCTGAGCCTAGTCAAGTCACTTGCCATCGGCAGCGTGACCGAAATATTGCAAGGCGTTGATCCTCGTTTTACAGATGTGATAATTGTTGAAACGCCGTGGCGTATTGCGAGCCCGGTCGGATTGAGGATCCTGCTGTAGAGGGTATGGATTTCGGCCCTGATACCGAGCGATGGTGAACATTTAATCGGCAGGTCGAGGATACGAATTCCCCAGCGCCCACCAAAAATATTCAGTGACCGTGCCTGCACTTGAATTCTGGTTATGGTGTGCAAACTGGACTGGAGCAAAATACGGTCCTACCCGCCGTAGAAAACCGACCTCGCCCATTGCTTGAAATCGCGGCTAAGCTCCGCCGCGCTGTTCTGCGTCCATGTCAGAACTGCGGAGGTATTCCGGCCACGGGCCAGCGCCTGATCGGCCACTACCAGCGCCATGACCAATATCAACACGGCAACAACGAAGCGCATGGGTTTCATGATACATGTATTTGTTAAACAAAGATTGATGACGCCGCGAAAAAATGCAGCCAACTTCACTTATCCGGTCGGTGGCGCGCCTGGCGGAATCGCGCTTCCCGTCGCGATCCGTCACGCCATTCACTTTCGCCGGTCGCAGGCGTAGGATACACGCCATCGCATCGTGTCCCATGCAAGGGAGGATTGAAGCCATGCGTGTCAAATTCCTGCCATTGGCATTTGCCGCAGTTCTGGCGCTGGCCCTGCCGGCGGCCACCGTCCCGTCGCAGGCCGGAGAACTGCTCGCCCTGGCCGCGCCAAATGCTTCACAGGCAACCGGCAAGGTGCTGGATTTCGGAAGTGGACAGCGCTACGCGCTGAACGCCTGCGGTCTGTGCACGGATGTGGACTGCTGCGGCGGCGCGGAAAATGGCTGGAAACTGTGCAAATCCGACTGCCCTTCCGGCCAGTACCGCTGCGAACAGGTCGCCGTGTGCGAATAGCGACGATCAGGACGGCTGCCGGCTGATCGAAGATTTACCGAATAGGGAATATTGCCATGCGATTGGCAATGGCTGCCGTAACTCGTGATTGACACTGAAGCTGCCCGGCGCTAGCCGGGAATTCGCGGTTGCGCAGCGATGGCGTCGTTGCCCGAACTCCGGGATCACACGTAGATTCAACAATGATCAACCCTGTCCTGTACGCCCGGATGGAATGCCAGCCGAGATTGTGTTGAATCCGGTGGGTGCGAGGTACGACATGCAAGACACAAGCGAACGCCCCCAGACCTTTGTCTGCCACAACGGCGAAAAGGTGCGCCTGCCCTTTTCGCACGACGAGTTTGGTCGCCGCATGGCCAATCTGCGCGCGATCATGACCAGGCAGGACGTGCCGGTCGTGCTGCTGACCTCGATGCACAACATCGCCTATTTCTCCGGATTCCTCTATTGCAGTTTCGGCCGGCCTTATGGCTTCGTGGTCACGCATGACAGCTGCATGCTGCTGTCCGCCAACATCGATGGCGGTCAGCCCTGGCGCCGCTCTGCCTGCGGAAACATCATCTACACCGACTGGCGGCGCGACAATTTCTGGCGCGCCGTTGCCGAACAGATCCACGATGCCGGACTTGCCCAGGGTGCCGGTCGTCTCGGCATCGAGGGCGATCATCTGACGCTGTCCATGCGCGACAAGGCCATCGAGTTCCTTGGCGAACCGGAACTGGTCGATATCGCGCCGGCCGCCATGGCATCGCGCATGCACAAATCCTCCGAGGAGCGCGCGCTGATTCGCGAAGGCGCGCGCATTGCCGATATCGGAGGCGCGGCCATTCGCGAGGCGATCCGTCCCGGTGTTCGCGAGATCGACGTGGCGATGGCCGGCCGCGACGCCATGGAACTCGAGATCGCCGACACCTTCCCCAATGGCGAATTGCGCGACACCTGGGTATGGTTCCAGTCCGGCTTCAACACCGACGGCGCACACAATCCCGTCACGACGCGCCGGCTGAAGGCGGGCGACCTTCTGAGCCTCAATGCCTTCCCGATGATATCCGGCTATTACACCGCGCTGGAGCGTACGCTGTTTCTGGGCGAGCCGGATGCGGCAACCCTGGAATTGTGGAAGGCAAATGTCGCCGCCCACGAACTGGGTCTTTCGCTGATCAGGCCGGGCGCGACCTGTTCAGGCATCACTGCCGAACTGAACCGTTTTTTCGAAGATCGCGACCTGCTGCGCTATCGCTCCTTCGGCTATGGCCATTCCTTCGGAGTGCTCAGCCATTATTACGGCCGAGAAGCGGGACTGGAACTGCGCGAGGACATTGACACCGAACTGAAACCCGGCATGGTCATATCCATGGAGCCGATGCTGTGGGTACCGGAGGACACGCCCGGCGCCGGCGGCTATCGCGAGCACGATATCCTGATCGTCAATGAAGACGGTGCGGAAAACATCACCAGCTTTCCCTACGGCCCGGAAACCAACATCATCGCGGTATAAGGCGAAGGCAGGCAAGCCGCCCCTCACACCCCGATCGCATAACCCGTCAGCCGGCGGTCGGCGCGCGCCATGCGCCGGTCGAGCATTCTGGCCCGCAGGCGGCTGATCTCGCCGGCAAATGCCGGATCGCCCGCCAGATCGGTTGTTTCGCCCGGGTCGTTTTCAAGATCGAACAGCATCGGCGGCAGTCCGCCATTGAAATGAACGTATTTCCAGCGTTCCTCACGCAGGATCGCGGCATTGCACTGGTGTTCGTCCAGCCCGAAATGGCGCTGGAACCGCGTCGGCTTGTTCGGGTGCGACAGATCGATCTCCATGAAGGCGGCGTCGCGCCAGGCCGTCGTTCCGCCTTCGAGCCATGGCGCCAGCGAGCGCCCGTCCATTGCCGGCGGCGGTTCAAGCCCGATCCATTCCAGGATCGTCGGCGTCACATCGACGGATTCGGTGATTGCGCTCACCTTGCGCCCGGCAACACGCGGATTGCGCGGATCGCGGATGATCAGCGGCACGTGCCAGGCCGGTTCGAACACGCTGTCCTTGCCCCACATCTTCTTGTCGCCCAGCATCTCGCCATGATCGCCGGTGACGATCACCAACGTATCGTCGCGCTGGCCGGTCGCGTCCAGCCAGTCGAGCAGGCGACCGATATGGTGGTCGACTTCGGCGATCAGCCCGAGATAGACGGCACGGATTTCGGCAGACTTCGCCGCATCGAGATTCGCGCAATCGCCATCGAAACCCCAGTAGAGCGACTTTTGTGTCGGCGTAGAAAACCAGGCATCCATGAAGGGATGGTCCGGCCTGGAACCGTCCGGCGGCGGGATGGAACCGGGCGCCACCAGCCGGTTATAGGGGGTCGGCGCTACAAAGGGCGGATGCGGCCGGATATAGGTGACATGCGCGAACCATGGCTCGAACGCGCGCGCCGTCATCGCCGCCAGCGTACGGTCGGTCAGATAGGCCGTGTCGCTGTCTTCCTCGCTGTAGAGCGCGGGGTCGCTGATCGCCGGTGCGGCGCCATTCGGCGAGACGGGTTTGTAGATGTCCGGCAGGGCATGGTCGTGCGGCGGGCGTACGCGATAGCCCTTCGACAGCAGGTAGGCCGGCCATTCCCTGCCCTCCTCCAGCCGCATCTCGACGATCTCGCGGAACCCCTTCGCGATCTTCTCGTAGCCTTGCAGATCCGGATCGCCCGGGTCGAGTTCGGTCGGGTCTGGCGTCGTGTCGGTATAGCCGAACAATAGCGGCTCATAGCCGGACTTGCGCGCCTCGCTGGCGACCGTCGCGTGATGGTGCGCCAGCGGCGTACCGTTGCGGATCGAGCGATGGTTCATCGCATAAAGCCCGGTGAGCAGACTCGCCCGTGCCGGTCCGCACGGCACCGTCACGGTGAAATGGTTCCCGAAGGTTACCCCCTCGGCTTTCAGCCGGTCGAGATTGGGCGTCGGCGCCAGTCCGGCCAGACCATTGTCGTTTCGCGCGCCATCGAGCGCGTCGGCGCGTATCTGGTCGATGACGACAAAGAGAACCTTGCCCTTGTGCATGGTCGATCCGTTGAATGGTTGAACGCACGCGACTTGCCGCCGATGCGCAAAGTTGGCAGCGTTTGGAGATTATCAGATCGCGCCTGTTCAGGCAGCCCTGCCGCCATGTTCGCGCGTGAAATCGAATTCCTCGGCGAAATGGCACGCGCCGAAATGATCGTCATCGAACTCGCGCAATTGCGGTTCTTCTTGTCTGCACAGGTCCCTGGCGAAAGGACAGCGCGTATGAAAGGTGCAGCCGGGCGGCGGATTGGTCGGCGACGGAATTTCCCCTTCCAGCTTCTGCCCGCCGGCGCGGTCGTCGGGGTCGAGCGAGGGAATGGCTGACAGAAGCGCGCTGGTATAGGGGTGTCGCGGATGCGAGAACAGTTTGTCTGTCGGCGCCGTCTCGACCAGCCTTCCCAGATACATCACCGCGACATGGTCGCAGATATGCGCCACCACGCTCAGATCGTGACTGATGAACAGGAAGGAGATGCCGAGATCGCGCTGGAAGCCCTTCAACAAATTCAGCACGTCGGCCTGGATCGAGACGTCGAGCGCGGCGACGGCTTCATCGGCGACCACGAAACCCGGACTGGAAACGAGCGCGCGCGCGATCGCGATACGCTGGCGCTGCCCGCCGGAAAAGGCGTGTGGAAAGCGCCGCAGATGTTCCAGATTGAGCCGGCACTTGGCCGCGATTTCGCGCACTCTTTCATTGGTTTCGTCACGCGATGAGGTCAACTTCATCACTTCGAGCGGTTCGGCGATGATATCGCGTACCGTCATGCGCGGACTGAGCGAGGCGTAAGGGTCCTGGAAGATGAGTTGCGCGCGCTTGCGGTAATCCTGCAACTCCTTCCCCTTTAACTCGGCGATGTTGTAGTCGACCTCGCCATCGGCGAATTCGGCCGTGCCGCGCGAGATCGGTGCCGCTTTCAGCAATGCGCGCCCAAGCGTCGTCTTGCCCGAGCCCGATTCGCCCACCAGGCCGAAAAACGTGCCCAGTTTGATCTCCAGCGTAACGCCGTCAACGGCCTTCAACACATGCTTTTCGGCAAACCATCCGCCGCGCAGCGGAAAATGCACCGCGAGATCGCGCACCGAGATCAGCGTTTGCTTGTTATCGCCATTGTTCACAATCTCATTCATGCCTTGACCGCCTCTTCTTCAAGAAGCAGGCAGGCCGCCTCGTGCCCCTCGCCAACGTATGAATAGTCCGGAATCCGCGTCTGGCATGGTGTGCCGAGCGAGACCGAGCAGCGCGTGTTGAACACACAGCCAGATGGCCGTTCCAGCGGTGAGGGAATATCGCCCGGCACCGGCGTCAGTTCGGCGCTGAGATTGTCCAGCTTCGGCAGGGCGTTGAGCAGGCCCTTCGTATAGGGATGCGCCGGGGTCTTGATCACCTGGCGCACCGTGCCGGTTTCGACCAGCCGGCCAAGATACATCACCGCTACCCGGTCGGCCGTCTGCGCGATGACGCCGAGATCATGAGTGATGAACACGATGCCCATGCCGAAATCGGCGACAAGGTCCTTCATCAGATCGATGACCTGAGCCTGGATGGTAACGTCGAGCGCCGTGGTCGGTTCATCCGCGATCAGCAGTTTTGGCCTGGTCGACAATGCCATGGCGATCATGGCGCGCTGGCGCATGCCGCCTGACAGTTCGAAAGCATATTGGCCGAAGCGCTTGGAAGCATCGGAAATGCCGACGCGCTCGAGCATCTCGATCGAGATGGTGGTCGCCTCCTTTTCGTTGGCGACCTTGCGGTGCAGGAGGAGCTGTTCGACCATCTGGTCGCCGATGGTGATCGCCGGCGCAAACGAGGCCATCGGTTCCTGGAAGATCATCGAGATCGCGCCGCCGCGCACGATCTGCATCCCTCTTCCGGGTCTGAGCTTCAGCACGTCGACCGGTCCGCTGTCGAGATTCAGTATAATCCGGCTCTTCGGTCCGTAAACCGCATTGTCGGGATTGAGTCGCATCAGGGATTTGGCCGTCACCGACTTGCCCGATCCGGATTCGCCGACAAGCCCCATGATCTCGCCCGGTTCGAGCGAGAACGACACGTCGTCGACGGCGGTGATCAACCCTTCATCCGTCCTGAACTGAAGGGTCAGGTTTTCAACGTCGATGAGGCTCATTTCTTCACCCCCGAATAGGGGTCGGCGGCATCGCGCAGGCCGTCACCGACAAAGACGAAGGCAAGCACCAGCGCAATGAAGAACAGCACCGGAATGAAGTACCATTGATAGTTCAGCAAGACGTCGGCTTTCGACACGTTCTGCATCAGCGCGCCGAGCGAATTGACCGGATCCTTCAGACCGAGGCCGATGAAGGAGAGCGCCGTCTCCGACCGCACCATGTAGGGAAACGAGATCATCAGGTCGACGATGATGTAACTGGTGAAGCTCGGCAGCAGATGCCTGCGGATGATGTGTCCGGCCGGCGCGCCGGCAAGCTGGGCGGCCAGCACGTACTCCTGGCTGCGTTCGGTCAGCAGATGGGTGCGGATACGTCTGGCGAGTGTCGGCCAGCCGACGAAACCCAGGATGATGGAAATCACGAAGAAACGTGTCTCCGAACTCCATTCGTCCGGCATGAAGGCGGCCATCGCCATGAACAGCGGGATGGGCGGCACCGTACGTATGGCGTCGGTGAACATCTGCAGGATGGAATCGAGCCAGCCGCCGAAATAACCCGAAACGCCGCCGATGATCAGCGCCAGTACGAAGGAGATCAATACGCCGAGCGTGCCGACGGCGAGCGAGGTCCAGATGGCGAACAGCGTACGCGAGAAGATGTCCTTGCCGCTGGCATCCGTGCCGAACAGGTGTATCTGCCCTTCGTCGAGTCCGAACAGATGCCGGTCAAGGGTCAACGCCTTGAAATTGACGTCGAACATCTCGCCCGGCAGATCCCAGACGAAGTCGATCAGGCTGTACTCCCAGCCCTTGACGAAGAAATGGATGTAGTGCCGCTTTTCCTTGTTGATCGTCGTGACCCAGCGGAAATTGGTCTTGATCGAGCGTTCGCGCTCCACTGCATAGATGAAGGGCCGCGCCGAAAAGCCGTTGTGATCCCAGAATTTCGGAATCTCCGGCGCACCGTTTTCGTAATTGACATCGCGACCGGCGACTGTCGGGTTGTAGGGCGACAGGAACGGTGCGAAGACACCCATCCCCACCAGGATGATGAGCGCCCAGCCGGCGATCATCGCCGAACGGTTCGATTTGAAACGGTGCCAGATAAGCTGCGATTGCGAGGCGGTGAAATAGGCCTCTTTCGCCTTCTGGTCGGGCTTGGTCGGTGTGCTGGCTACGGCTTCAGCGGTCATGGCTCACCTCCTCCCCTAGCCCATCAGACCGCGCCTGACGCGCGGATCCATCAACGCCAGCAGAATGTCGGTTACGAAATTGAGGAAGACGATGCTGGCCGTCAAAAGGAAGATGATTGCGCCGGCCAATTGCTGGTCGTTGGATCGCGCCAGCGCCTCGATCAGCAGCGCGCCGGCCTCCGTCAGGGTCAGGATCAGCGCGACGACCGGCAATTCGTTGAAGATGCGGTTGAGGTCGAAACCGAGCGAATTGATGACTGGTCCCAGCGCATGGCGCGCCGGATAGCGCCACAGCAATCTGCGCCCGGTAATGCCGCGCGCCGCAGCCGCCGTGACGTAGAGCTTGCCGATTTCATCAAGCATCAGGGCGCGCACCGTCTGCAGTGCGAACGCCGTTGCCGACCAGCCGAGGATGAAGATCGGCAGCCAGGCATGTTCGAGAAAATCGACGAATTTCGGCCACGACCAGGCCGCGTCGCGGAACTCCTTGGAAAAAAGCCCGGTCAGGGAATCGCCGAACACCATCGTCGAGAACAGCATAATCATCAGCGCCAGCAGGAAATTGGGCAACGCCAGTCCGAGATAGCTGATGAAACGCAGCGAGTTGTTGACCGTCGGGCTTTTCGAACTCGCCGATATGATGCCGACGGGTATGGCAATCAGATAGGCGAGGAACAAGGCCACAAGACATATGCCCAGACTGATCCAGAACTTGTCGGCCAGAAGCTGGTTGATATTGAGCCTCAGAATGCAGGAATCACCGAATTCGCCGTGGATGAAGACATTGCCGACCCAGCTTCCCCATCTGACCAGGAAGGGTCGGTCAAGGCCGAGGCGTCTCTTTTCCGCCTCGATATCGGCGATCGTGATCTGCGAACCCTGGGTGTTCTTGAAGGCCAGATATCGCTCTGCGCAGGTACCTGGAACCAGCTCCATCAGTGTGAAGACGATCAACGAGACCAATAACAGTGTCACGATCGCCATCGCTGCGCGCTGCAGCGTGAATTGAACGAATTGCGCCATCCCCTGTACCCGCTTGCAAGGCCTTGGAAACATTGTTCCCGGATCGGCCGGTTTTCCGGCTCTTGCCCGTCTTGCTCTCCGGGCCGGTTTGTTCCGGCCCGGAGGTCGTCGCTAGGACACTAGCGGATTATTCGTCCAACCACCACTGTTGCGGACGATAGGGAAATGTCCGGTAGTATTCGTAGGACGCCGTCTTGAACTCGGGGAAGTTCTTGAGCTTGTCGAGCGCGAAGATCGGATCGGGCGTGAGTGCCGTACCGATGAACAGCAGGTTCTCCGTCATGTTCTTGACGAGACGCTCGCCGAGCTTGTTGGACTCGTCCGAACCGACCTCTGCGGACTGGAAGGCATTGATATCCTTCATCATCTGCTTGACGTAGTCGGGCGGCTCGACGCCTTTCGTGCCTTTGGAGTCAACCCACTCGGCCCACAGCATGCCGGTACGGTGGGCAAAGTAGTTTTCAAACGGCGGCACGAACAGTTCGTTGGTGGCGAGCACGATCGCCAGCGGCTGGCTCTTTTCCCACATGCCGACATCGAGCTGGTTGGACGATTGCGCCGAGCGGTATTCGTCCGGGGTCACCTCCTTGACCGTGGTCTGGATACCGACATTGGCCCAGTCCTGCGCCACCAGTTCGACCACCTGGCCGGCGATGCCTTGCGTGGCGAACTGCATGTTGAGGACGAGCTTGTCGCCATTCGGCAGTTCGCGATAGCCGTCGCCATCGGTGTCCTTCATGCCGATTTCGTCAAGCAGCTTCTTGGCGCCCTCGGGATCGAACTCGATGGCGTATTTCTCCCATTTGGGATCGACGAAGGACGGCGTCGGCGAGAAGCCGATATACTGGCGCGGCGTACCCTGGCCGAAATAGGCCGTCTCGTTCAGCGCATCGCGGTTGATCGCGATCGACATCGCCTTGCGGAACCTGAGGTCGTCGAAGACCTTGCGCTTCTCCAGATCCTCGTCGGTGACGTTGAAGGAGAACACGTGTTCGGCGATCTTCGGCTTCAACTGGATCTGGTATTTGCCCTTCTCCTGGTTCTCGAGCAGGATCGGCACGTCGGAAAGCTGCAGCGACTGCGCCTTGTAGTCGACTTCGCCGTTAACGAGTTTCAGCAGACGAACTTCGTGGTCGTTGACGAAGACCTCGTCCTGCTCGTTGATGTAGGGAAGTTGATGGCCGGCGGTGTCGACCATGAAGAAATACGGGTTGGCGACGAAGTGACGGCCTTCCGTGGTTTCCTTGATGTCGATGTGGCTCTCGAGCGTCGGATAGACGGCCTTGGGCAGCTTGGCGACGATATCGGGATGGTTCAGCATCGGGGTCGCCGTGTCGGTCCAGTCCGAATTGCCGTAATAGGCCTTGATCGCGTCATAGCCGTCCTTGAAGCCAAGCGACTGGGCATATTTGTCGGCATCCGGATTGATCGCCGGATGGAACATGCCGAGGAAGTGCTTGGGCTGGAAGGCCTGGCCGTAATGCGTCGCGAAGTGGGCGAGCAGGCCGGGCTTGGGCGCGGGCAGAATGAACTTCACGGTCTGCGGATCGATGACCTCGACCTGCATGCGCTCGCCGCCGACCAGAACGTAATCCTTCGGCTTCTCGTAGACATGCGTGTCCATTTCGAGATTGTCGTACCAGAACTTGATGTCATCGGCGGTGAACGGCTCGCCGTCGGACCATTTGTGGCCCTTGCGCAGGAAGAAGGTCAGTTCGGTGAAGTCGTCGTTCCACTTCCAGCCCTTGGCGACATTCGGCACGATCGTCTGCAGATCGTCCGAATAGCGCACCAGGTTGACGTGGCGGACCGACAGGAAGTCGGACGTTCCGGCTTCGGTGGCGTTCGACAGCGCGTCGAACGTGCCGCCATACTTGCCGATGGATTGATAGGGAACGACAACCAGCGGTTCTTCCGGCAGGCGCTGGGCGACCTCCGGCAAATCCTCGGGATTGCCCTGAATCTGGGCGTTGAGGTCGGTGATGGCCGGATTGTCCGAGAAGCTCAGCTTGCAATTGGCAGCTTTTTCGAACTCGCTGAGTTCATACTGTTCGGGATAGTGCCCCGCAGCCACGCCTTGCATGTCGGCGACGGTAATCGCCGGGCAGGCGGCAGAGGCCACGCTTGCATATGCAAGATAGGCGATGCCTGATAGCAGAATACTTTTCACGTTATTGCTCCCTTCAGTGGATGGCTTGTCTCGTTCTTGTCACGCGGACGGCCGTTGCGCCTTCCCGTCTTTCTTGTTCTTGTTGAAGCCTTGATTGCCGATTTCGGCCCCGCCCGTAACAACCATATTCGACCGGATTGCCCCGCGACGCAATGACAAAAGGGGACCTCGACCGTTCCAACCGATGCATAATGTGTCAAGATGACAGATAGATGAAAACTATTCCGGTTATACAACCATAATTAAATTCGATAGTATGTTGATTTTTCTAAGAAAAAACAGTCAGTAACAGGATACCGCAAAGCACGATTCCCGCCGAGAAAACCCGGATGCGCCAAGGTCTTTCCCCAAACAGTATGACGCCGATCAGCGCTGCGATGAGCACGCTGGATTCACGCACCGCAGAGATCGGTCCGAGCGGCGCCAGTGTGGCGGCGAAAATGACCAGCCCGTAGGCGGCAAGCGACAGCGCCCCTCCGATGACTCCGGAAACGTAGAAGCGTGGGGGGAGGCTCGGAAGCCGGCCGCGCGCCCGGTGGAAGATGTAGAAGCCGATCGTGCCCTCCACCGCAAACAGCCAGCCTATGTATCCCAGCGGACTGTCTGCCACCCGCACACCAAGCCCGTCGACGACCGAATAGGACGCGATGGTGATGCCGGTGAGCAGCGCCGCACCGACCGCCTTCGTGTCCGAGCGTCCATTCCGCGACCCGAACCAGAGCGCCATGATGCCCACCGAAACGACGCCAACGCCCAACCAACCGGCAGGGTTGAGCCTCTCGCCCGCAAACAGCAATCCGCCCAGCGAAACAAGCATGGGAGCAGACCCGCGCGCGATCGGATAGACTTGGCTGAGATCGCCCAACCGGTAGGAGGTGAGCAGGAACCAGTAGTAGAACCAGTGGATGATCGTCGAGGCGAATATGAAGACCCACGCCTCCGGTGCCGGAACCGGCACCAGACAGAGGATAACGAAGCCGATCACCATGTCGGTGAGCGCGATCACGCCCATCATCACCGCACGCTCTGCGGCGTGCTTGAGCATGGCGTTCCAGGTCGCATGCAGGAAGGCAGCGGCCAGCACCATCAGGAGCGCGATATCGCTGTGCTGTCCCATGCCTTTCGCGCCGGACGGTCAGTCGCCGGAAGCAGTGACGGTGGCTTCCTCGACGATGGTGAGCGCCCGGTCGAGATCCTCGCGTGAAATCGTCATCGGCGGTGACAGGGTCAGCACCGAACCGGCACTGATTTTGAAGCTGAGCCCCTCGTCCAGGCAGCGGTAGAAGACCTCCTCGGCCAATTGCCGCGCGGGCTCCTTCGTTTCGCGATCCGTCACCAGGTCAACGCCGAACATCACCCCCCTGCCCCGGACATCGCCCACCGCCGGTGTCTTTTCCGCGAAGGCGCGCAGCCGTTCCAGCGCGTATCGGCCTAGTTCGGCGGAACGCTCCACCAGCCCCTCCTCCTCGATGATCTGCAACGTGGTCAGTGCCGCGCGCGCGGTCACCGGGTTTTTCTCATGTGTATAATGGCCGATGGCGAAATCGCCAGCGACATCAAGTTCGGCGCGCGCCAGCACCGCCGCGATCGGCAGGATGCCACCGCCCAACGCCTTGCCGAGCACCACCATGTCCGGCGTCACGTCATCATGCTCATGCGCGAAGAACCTGCCGGTCTTGCCAAGCCCTGTCGGCACCTCGTCGAAGATCAGCAGCGCGCCGTGCCTGTCGCAGGTCTGACGGACCTGTTTCCAGAAACCCGGCGGCGGCGGATTCGGCGTCGCCCGCATCGGTTCGCCGATGAAGGCGGCGACATCGCCCTCCTTCTCCATGACATAGTCGATCATGTTGGCGCAGGCCTTGCCGCTCGCCTCCGCTGTCGGGTGACCATAGGGACAGCGATAGGCATCGTAGGGCGCAACGTGCTCGGTGCCGGCGAGCAACGGCCCGGCGATGTGCGAGCGGAAGGTGGCCTCACCGCCAACCGAGGCCGCGCCGAAACCCGCGCCATGGAACGCATCCCAGAAGGACACGGTCTTGAACCGGCCGGTCGCCGCGCGCGCGATCTTCAGCGCCACCTCATTGGCGTCCGAACCGCCGGTGGTGAACAGCAATTTCCATTTTCCGGGCAATTTCGAGGTCAGTTTTTCCGCCAGTTCGATCGCCGGTTCGTCGGTGAAGCGGCGCGGCGCGAAGCTGAGCGTGTCGAGCTGTTGCTTGATCGCTGCAACAAGGCGCGGATGGCCATAGCCGATGTGATGGACGGAATTGCCGTGGAAATCCATGTAGCGCCGGCCGTCGGCATCCTCGATCCAGATGCCTTCGGCCTTGACAACCGCCGACATGACCGGCGTCGACAGGGATTGTTTCAGGAACACTTCCGCGTCGCGTGCGATCAGCTCCACCGTTCTGCCGCCCTCATGGCGCGCGAGCCATCCGGCCCGCGCATCCGAGGTGTTGGATTCGCCTTCGGTGTGGGTAATGCCGCCTGCCGGAGGCTTCGCCGGCGGGCGCGTCATGACCTGTCTCTCCCGATACGCCGGGCCACGGCGTCAGGGACGCTCGCCGCGCGCCAGACGCTGGTTGATGTCCTCGATCACCGGCTCAATATCGGCGAGGGAATCGATGACGTAGTGTGCGCCGGCCTTGCGCAGGATATCGCGCGTCTTCTCAAGCCGCCGCTCGATCTCCTCGCGCGGCAATGTCTTGTCCATGTCGGGCGTATCCATATCCATGTAGTTGGAATAGCGCGCCACGCCGACGCCCCAGCATCCGGCATTGAGCGCCTCGCCGACACCCGAGGTCGTGTCATCGATCTTGATGACAGACTGGATCGGATAGACACCAAGCATATCGAGATTCTTGTAGACCATGAATGGGCCTGGCCGCGCACCATGAACCACTTCATCGCCGGCAACCGAGGAATCCGGCTTGTAGCCCTGTTTGGCCGCTTCTTCCTCCAGGATGTCGACCATCGAGCGGGTAAAACCCGTTGTGGAGCCGATCTTGATACCCTGTTTCTGCAGGCGCTGGGTGACTTCGGCCACGCCCGGCAGCAGGTCGGTATACTTGCGCAGGCAATCGAGCTGCGCCGGCACGAAATCGGCGAACATCATGTCGACGTCTGCGTCGGTCGGATAAAGGCCCTTGACCAGCTTCCAGCGCTCGCGGATTTCCGGCTCTTCGGTCAGCGCCTTGATGTGCAGATCCTTCCTGAGTCCCATCGGTCCGCGCGCCTCGGCCATGGAAATCTCCACGCCCTGTCTGCGGAAGACATCGACAAAGACGACCGCCGGCGCGACGACATAGGCGTCAGCCGTCGTGCCGGACCAGTCGAGGATGAGGGCCTTGACCTTGCCGCGATAGGAACGGGTGAAAACAAAATCGGACATTCAGTTCTCCTGAAATCTTGTGGGTTTTGATGATATCGGTTCGCCGACAATGGCGATGAAGTGACGGGTTACCGGGAGCAATGCTCCCCGTTCAGGCAGCGAGCTTGGCGCGTTCGGCGAGCGCGCTTTCCGGCGGCGCAGCGCTTTGAACGCCCATTTCGGCAAGCGAGGCGTGCGCCGCTTCGACGACATGGCGCATCACATTGGCGTCCATCCGCCCGATGCAGCCGATGCGGAAGGAATCGACCACGGTCAGCTTGCCCGGATAGATGATGAAGCCCTTCGCCTTCATCCGGTCGTAGAATTCCTGGAATTCGAATTTCGGATCGGCGGGATTGAAGAAGGTGACGATGATCGGCGACAGCCATTCGTTCGAAAGCAGCGTTTCGAAACCCAGCTCGCGCATGCCTGCCACCAATGCGTCGCGATTGTTGGCGTAGCGCACGCCGCGTCCCGCGATCCCGCCCTCGGCGGTGTGAATTCTGAGCGCCTCGAGGAAGGCCGCCAGCACATGGGTCGGCGGCGTGAACCGCCATTGCCCGGTCCTTTCCATGTATTCGTACTGGGCGGCTAGATCGAGGCTGAGCGAATGCGCGTTGCCCCTGGCGGCCGCAAGCGCGTCCTTTCGGGCGATAACGAAACCGAAGCCGGGCACGCCCTCGATGCACTTGTTGGCCGAGGATGCCAGCGCCTCGATGCCGAGTGCGTCGATATCGAGATCGATCGCACCGAAGGCGCTCATCGAGTCGATCAGGAGTTTCCGCCCGTGCGCACGCACCACGTCGGCGATCTCGGCCACGGGATTGAGGATGCCCGAACTGGTCTCGCAATGGACAAGCACGACATGGCTGATTGCCTTGTCGTCTTCAAGGATCCTGGCGACCTCGCTCCCGCGCGGCGGCAGGTAGTCGCCCTTGTCGAGGACGACATGGTCGCGGCCGAGATAGTTGAGCGTTTCGGCGATGCGCTTGCCATAGGCGCCGTTGACCAGCACCAGCGTCCTGGAATTGCGCGGCGTCAGCGATCCCAGCATCGCCTCGACCGCGAAGGTGCCCGAGCCCTGCATCGGCACACAGGTGTAGGTGCTGCCGTCATCGCCCGCCAGCGCCACGATTTGGCGGCGCATGTCGGCCGTCATGGCGCGGAAGTCGCCGTCCCACGAACCAAGATCGCGCAGCATGGCCTGCTTGACCGATAGCGCCGTGGTCAACGGACCGGGGGTCAGCAGATAGGGTTCGCCGCCGGCTGGCGGTCCGAACGCATCGATCTCCACTTCAAGGCCGGCTTCAGGCTTCAAGTTGGCTGTCACGGTCTAGGTCTCCCCGGTTTCGACAGGCCTTATAATGCGATCCAATTCATACGAAAAATCTATTATTCATATCATTCAATCAATTTGACTGATACTAACTCACTTTCTTCAGGCGCGTCTCACGCAATTGACCATGCCGTGAAAGAATAGGATAGGCCACAGCCGCCATCAGGGAGTTGATCTCCCGCAGGCTGCGCACCGTCTCCAGATGCAGATCGCTGCTCTCGATGCTCTCGACCTCTCCCGATCGCAGGCGGTCGAGATGGCGGCCATAGCTGTCGCGTTCGAGTTTTCGCATGCGATCCTTCTCGACAACGAGTTGACGCGCCGATTCGACGTCTTCGGAAATCACCACATTGAGCGCCGTCTGCATATTGTTCATGACACGCGCATGCATGTCGGTCAGTTCACGCCAGCCTTCGGTGGAGAACTTCAGCCTGCGCTTGTGTTTCTCCGCGATGAGACCGACGAGGTTCTTGGCGACGATATCGCCGGCGCGCTCCAGGTTGATCGCCAGTCCCGTCAATTCGACGCCACGCGTGGCGTCTTCGGAACTGAGCTGGCCACGATTGATCTCCGCGATGTAGAGCTTGATATCGGTGTGGGCCTGGTTGACCTGCTTGTCGAGTTCACGAATGCGGTCCATGCGTTCCTTGTCGCCGGTCTCGAACAGTTCCATCACCGGTCGCAGCATCATTTCGACGATCCCCGCCATGCGCAGCGTCGCACGCGTCGCGCTTGCCAGTGCGAGTTGCGGTGTCCCGATCACGTTGCGGTCGAGCACGTCCCGGGGCGATGGCATCTCGTCGGACTGCCTGTTTTCCTGCTCTTTCGGGACCAGCCTCGCAACAAGCCGGTTCACCGGCCCGATCAGGGGCAGACACACGACCAGCAGGCCGGCATTGAACAGTAAATGCAGATTGGCGATCTGACGCGCCGGCAGCGCACCGATTTCGTCAAACGGTATCGTGAAGTAGCGGCTCGCCGCCAAGACGAGCACCGTGCCCATGACCCGGAAGACGAGATTGGTCAGCGGCAAAAGACGCGCCTCGCGGTCATAGCCGCGTGTCAACCACACCGCGATCAGCGCACCGCCGGCATTCGCTCCCAGCAGCAATGAAAAGCCGGCATCGATCGGCAGCACGCCCTGGCCGACGAACTGCATGATCATCAGCACCGCCGCCACGCTGGAATGGGCAAGCCAGGTAAAGAGCGCCGCCGCGAGGAAGGCGGTGACGAAATCCTTCGACAGATGCCGCGCGACCGCCGGCATGAACGGGCTTTGTTCGAGCGGCGCCATCGCCTGGCCGATCATGCCGAGCGCGATGAGGATGAAGGCGATGCCGATCAGGATGCGGCCGATCTGCTTGACGGTGCGCGCCTCGTGCTTGAGGAACAGCCAGCCGCCGGCCGCCAGCAGGACGGGGATAAGCCAACTCAGATCGAAGGACAGCACCTGCACCACAAGCGAAGTGCCGACATCGGCTCCGAGCAGCAGCGCCACGCCGCCAGAGGCTGCGATCAGGCCGCTCGCGGCAAAGCCTGCAACCAGCACCGCGGTCGCCGTGGAGCTCTGCAGCGCCAGCGCAACGGCCATGCCGATGATCGCATTGGCGATTCGCCCGCGCTGCGGCCCGGCAATCGTCCGCCGCAGCGCCGGACCGGAGGCGCGCTCAACCCCGGTGCGCACCAGCCGCACCGAATAGAGCAGCAGCATGGTCGCACCCGTCAGTTGCAGCAGGATCATCAGTGCATTCAATTGAAACTACGCTCCCTTCGTCACTGGCTTCTTCACTGGGCGGAAGGTCTGTCGGCGGTCACGCAGTTCTGACCGGCAGGTTCCGCGAAATTGTACCTCCGCGACCAAGAAAACTATGCCGCCAGATGCACGAGGCGCACAATGTGCGGTTTCCGCCTATTTCTCAACCAGCACTTTACTTAACTCAAATCGTTAGTTTTTATTGGTGTATAAAATGAGTTTATCGAAATGGATCGACCTTCATGCGTTACGTCCAGCTTCGCGCCTTCCACCATGTCGCCATTCATGGCGGTTTTTCGCGCGCCGCCGAAAAACTGCACCTGACGCAACCCGCCCTTTCCGACCAGGTGCGCAAGCTGGAGGAGGAATATGACGTTATCCTGTTCAACCGCAGAAAGAAGCAGGTCACCCTGACCCCGGCCGGTCGCCGTCTGCTCGAAGTCACCCACCGTTTTTTCGAGGTCGAGACCCAGGCGCTGGAACTGCTGTCGGAATCGCGCGCCCTGTCGGCCGGCACGCTGCGTATCGTAGCCGATTCGGCCATGCATCTGCTGCATATCCTTCAGCCGTTCCGCATGCGCTATCCCAAGGTGCGTCTGTCGCTTCGCGCCGGCAATTCGCAGGAAGTCTTCGACGCGCTGTTCAATTACGAAGCCGATGTCGGCGTGCTTGGCGAAGCCCCGCAAACCCGCGACATGGAGGTCGTGCGCCTGTCGACCACGCCGATGGTTGCCTTCGCCGCTGTCGGCAGCGAGGCAGCGCGAGCCTCGTCATTGACGCTGCGCCAATTGACACGATTTCCGCTGGTCCTGCGCGAACCCGGTTCCAAGACGCGCGAAAAACTTGAAGCGGCGGCAAGGCGCGCCGGTGTCGAACTGACGGCCGCCATCGAGGCCGAGGGCCGCGAGGCGATCCGCGAGATCGTTGCCTCCGGCGCCGGCGTCGGCATCGTCTCCGAAGCCGAGTTCGGGCACGATCCGCGCATCGTCAAGATACCGCTGGCCGGCGAAATGCTTGCCATGGACGAAGCGCTGATCTGCCTGCGCGAGCGCGCCAGCGGCAAGCTCGTCAAGGCCTTCATGGAAATGGCCGGCGAAATCGCAGCCGAAAAGAATCCGGCGGCTTCCACCTGAGCCGCATGGTCCGCATCAACCGATCGCTTCCTCGAACAGAACCCTGGTGTTCTCTTTGGTGAGTTCGACCGGATTGCCGCCCGCCGTCGGGTCGGCAAGCGCCATTTCCACCAATTCGTCGATCCGGTCGGTGCCAATGCCCAGTTCTGACAGTTTGTCGGGCACGCCGAGATCGGATCGCAGTTTCAGCACGAAATCGTAGAAACCGTCGAACCCGCCGGAGATGCCGAGATAGGCGGCAGCCATTACGATCCTGTCCTCGATCGCTGGCCGGTTGAGCTTCAGCACCGCCGGCATCACCACCGCATTGGTCATGCCATGATGGGTGTTGTAGATCGCGCCGACAGGATGCGACAGCGAATGGATCGCGCCGAGCCCTTTCTGGAAGGCGACCGCGCCCATCGCCGCCGCGCTCATCATGTGCGCCCGGGCTTCCAGATCGTTGCCGTCGGCGACCACCTTCGGCAGGTTTTCCTTCACCAGCCGCATGCCCTCAACGGCGATGCCCTGGCTCATCGGGTGATAGAAGGGCGAGGAATAGGCTTCCAGGCAATGCGCGAAGGCG
Source organism: Salaquimonas sp. (assembly GCA_022340185.1). Classification (GTDB taxonomy): domain Bacteria; phylum Pseudomonadota; class Alphaproteobacteria; order Rhizobiales; family Rhizobiaceae; genus BOKV01. The sequence goes on from JAJDOK010000126.1 coordinate 20,811, forward strand.
TCCATGCCGGTGCCGACCGTAATGATGCGCGGCATGCCGACGGTCAGTTCCGGATCGCAGATCGTGATCGTCGGCAGGATCTTCGGATGGAAGATGATCTTCTTCACATGCGTCGTGGAATTGGTGAGTACTCCGGCGCGGCCGACTTCCGAACCCGTACCCGCCGTCGTCGGCACCGCGACGATCGGCGCAATGGCTGAGGCATCGGCTCGCGTCCACCAGTCGCCGATATCCTCGAAATCCCAGACTGGTCTTGTTTGCCCTGCCATGAAGGCAACCAGCTTGCCGAGATCGAGCCCCGAACCGCCGCCGAAGGCGATGACGCCGTCATGCCCGCCAGCCCTGAATGCTGCGATGCCCGCTTCCAGGTTCTTGTCGTTGGGGTTGGGATCGACGTCGGAAAACATCGCCCGGCCGAGCCCGGCGGTCTCCAGAATATCCAGTGCTTTCGCAGTGATCGGCAGGTCCGCCAGTCCCTTGTCGGTCACCAGCAACGGTTTCGACATGCCGGCCGCCTTGCAGGCATCGGCGAGTTCTGAAATGCGGCCCGGCCCGAAGCGGATCGCGGTCGGATAGGACCAGTTGGCGGTGGGTACGTTCATTGGATGCACTTTCTCAAGTGGCAGTTTCAGCCGGATCAGATTGTGGTCACCGATCGCGGAGAGCGACCTGCTCCTTCCGATATTCTTGCAGCCCGTCCAGCACAGCGCCGGATCGACATAATCGGACCGGTTCATGAACAAGGGCCGGTACAATCGCGTCCGGCAAACACGCATGACTTCAGACGCTGTCCTTCTCGATAACTCTTTGTCACGGCTCAGGGGGTGGAGCAAGGCCATCTTGTGACGCAGTCATTCGCCGATGTGGATCAGCCTGAAAGCATTGCCGTCGGGGTCGGTAAGACCGACGACTGTCATGCCCTTTCCAAGGCTGAGCGGCTTGAATTTCAGGCGAGCGCCAGCTGACACGGCGGCTTCGATTGCAGCACCGAGATCAGTGGCCCTGAATACCGGTGTCACCGGTGCGTCGAGATTGGGAGCGAACGGCAGGATCGCATAGTGAATGCCCGCCCAGTCGCATTCATGATGGGCATGCAGCGTGCCGTGTTGCTGCAAAACGAAGGGTATGCCAAGCCCCTCGCTGTAGAAGGCTGCGAGCCGGGCGGGATCGGTGGAAGTGAAGGTGAGCGCGGATAGATTGCGAACATTCATGACGATAACTCCTGTTTGTCGGAGCATGTCTGATTGCAGCCGGCTGTCCTTCAAATCTTGAACAAATCGGCGGACGCTTTGAATAAATCGGCCAGTTCTCCCGGTGTCATACCGGTCATGGCGAGAATTTCGCGGTTCATGTGAGCCTGGTCCGCGAAACCGGCGTCAGCAGCGAGCTGTTTGAGTGGCACTGGGCCGGTGCGCAGATGCGCGACAGCATTCTGCACCCGTAGAATGCGGGAGAAGGTTTTTGGCGGCATGCCCACCCAGTGATGGAACAGGCGGCCAAGCGTCCGCTCGCTCGCACCGCTTGCCTTTCCCGTCCTCGTGACCGGTGAACCCTTGCCGAGTTCCCCGAGCGCACGCGTTACGCGGGGATCGGTGGCGCCGGGTCTTGCGAGAAACACCGCCTCGGCAAGTGCGACGCGCGCGGCGGCATTGGGGGCCATGGCGACAGCGCTGATCCAGTCATCGGCAGCACCCGAAGTCAGGACCGACAGGTCGGTCCATTCCGCCCCGAAATTGTTGAGTGGATGGCCCAGGAGTTCGACCGCGTATGGCGAGGCGAGACTTGCGCCGAAAAGCCGAACTGGACGATCGTGGACGAATTCACGTGTCTCGCGCACAGGGGCGGTTACGTGAGCCGAAGCCGAATCGAGATTGAATATCAGGTCGATCTGACCGTCCGGCACGGTTCGAAAGCGAACCGGCGCGTGCTTCACCTCCAGCGCCCACAACGAAATTACGCGATCCTCGAGCCGCGGATCGGGAGACCAGCTTTGCGTCTTCGCCGAACCTTCGAGAATGACAATGGATAGCGGCGTCATGGCCGCAGTTTTCACCCATAGCTCTCGATGGTGCAAGTTTGTGGATCAGTAGCGCTCAAACCCGCGATGCAGCTCCCAGTCGGTGACGCGGCGGTCGTATTCGAGCTGTTCCCACTCCGCCGTGTGCGTGTAGTGGTCGATCACTTCGTCGCCGAACGCCGCCCGCATGAATTTTGATTTCTTCATGCGCGCCGCAGCCTCGCGCAGCGTCTTGGGAATTTCCGGCAGCCTTGCGCCGTAATAGGCGTCGCCCTCGAAAGGTTTGGCCAGTTCGAGCTTCTCGTCGATACCGGCCAGCCCCGCCGCGATAAGGGTAGCGAAGGCGAGATAGGGATTGAGATCGGCGCCACCCATCCGGCATTCGATGCGCACGCCCTTCGTTCCCTCCCCGCACAGGCGGAAACCGGCGGTGCGGTTGTCGCGGCTCCAGATCATCTTGGTCGGTGCGAAGGTACCGACCTGGAAGCGCTTGTAGGAATTGATGTAGGGCGCGAGGAACCAGGTAAAGTCGCCGGCATATTTGAGCTGACCCGCCACCCATTGGCGCATCAACTGCGACATGCCGTATTCGTTCTTCTTGTCGAGGAAGAGCGGTGTCTTGCCGTCCGCCGACCACAACGAATTGTGGATATGCGAGGAATTGCCGGCGAGATCGTAACTGTACTTCGCCATGAAGGTGACCGCCTTGCCGTGAGCATCGGCGATCTCCTTGCAGCCATTCTTCAGGATGGCATGGCGGTCGGCCATTTCGAGCGCTTCGGCGTAGCGCACATTGATCTCTTCCTGGCCCGGTCCCCATTCGCCCTTGGAATTTTCGACCGGAATGCCGGCGCCCTCCAGCCCGTTGCGGATCGCCCGCATCACGCCTTCCTCGCGCGTGGTGAGCTGGATCAGGTAATCCTCGATATAGGGCGTCGAGGTCGCGAGCTTCTGCCAGTGCTTTTCGCGCGCCGTCCCATAGGTCTCGTCGAACAGATAGAACTCCAGTTCCGAAGCGAAATACGCCATCCAGCCGCGCTCGGTGAGGCGCGCAACCTGCTTCTTCAGGATGGAGCGTGGCGCATGCGGCAGATCGGAATGGTCGTGGTGGTCGAGGATATCGCACAAGACCAGCGCGGTCTTTTCCAGCCACGGCACATGGCGCAGCGTGGCGAGATCCGGCTTCATGACGAAGTCGCCATAGCCCTTGGTCCAACTCGCAGCCTTGTAGCCCGGCACCGGCTCCATATCGATGTCATTGGCGAGCAGATAGTTGCAGCCATGCGTTTCGTCATGGGCGGACTCGACAAAATAATTGGCGATGAAGCGCTTGCCGATCAGCCGGCCCTGCATGTCGACCGCACAGGCGAGCACCGTATCGATCTCGCCTGATTTGGTGGCCTTTTTCAGTTCATCGAAGGAAAGGTTTCCGGCCATGGATAACTCCGGTCATTGACGATTTGCCATGTGGGTTGCGCGCATGGCTGCCCTTGCCGGCAGCCACGCGCCTTCTGGATGGATACCGTCCGGCCAACCCGCAGCCAATATGGATGGCTAGGACGAAAGGACCAGAATGAATGATTTTTTCCCGTTCCGCACGCCAAATTGTGAATGTCCACAGGGCTCAGCCGGCCGGCACGCCGAAAATGAAGACAGCGAAGCTGATCAGCGCCAGGACCATGAAGGCGACGGTCTTGAAGGTTTCGCCGACCTTCTTGCGCACCGATTCCCAGGCGACAAGGCACTGCAACGCGTAGAACAGCGCAAAGGCCCGGCTGGCGAGCGCGATGACGCTGTTGACGTCGATGGTTATCAGGATGGCGATCCCGACCGCCGCGATCAGCGGGTAGGCATGGCTCGGATTGACCTTGCCTTCCGTGATCTGCTCGATCAGGCCGGCATCGCCCAGGCTGTCGGCAACCGAGGCGCTGAACTGGCTGGCCGCCGCGGCGACCGTCAGCGACAACGGCAGGATGGCGGCGACAACGGTCGATAGCGTGATGATCGCGGCAACGCCCGTGCCGAGCGAAAGCTCCGTCAACAACGGCGACAGCAGGACAAAGAAGGCGACGTAGATGACGCCCGAGACCAGTTGCGCGATCCACATTGCCCGGGCACGGGTCACCTGATCGAAATTGTCGCCGGTAAAGCGTGTCGTCTCGAAACCCTGCACCACGATCAGCAGTCCGAGCAGTACAGGCAGTGACGAGAGTTCGAACCTGCCAGGTGGCGGCAGCACCGGCTGGTCCTGCACGAAAAGGTCCACGCCATAGGCGGCAAGCGCGGCAAGAAAGCCGATGATGACGGCGAGATTGAGGGCCGATGTATAACGCTCGATCTGGGTGATCTTGGCCACGCCGCCGCTCCAGCCGAGAATGCCGATGGCCGCCAATAGGGTAATGGCGATGATTTGCGGCATGGACGCGCTGTCGATGTTGAACGCGGCAACCACGAAATGGCCGAGCAGGAAAAGATAGTAGGCAACCGATATGAAATAGGCGAAGGCCAGCACGACATGGCTGAGCTTCTCGATCGACATCAGCGCCCGGTCGGTTCCATGCGCCAGTTCGTTTTCGACCACGGTGATGTTGTAGCGGATGGTCCAGCCGATGAGCGCGGCCAGCATGATCAGCAGCGCCATGGCGAGTGCGGCATAGCCGCCGAATTCGCGCGCCAGCAGCGGCGCCGAGACCAGGAAGCCGCTGCCGATGATGGAGGCCAGCGGTGTGACGGTGGCGCGCCATAGCTGCCCGCGCGTGAACGGCGCGAACAGCAAAGTCGCCAAAGCGAGTACCGCAACGATGCTGAAGACAATTGTCGTCATCATTGTCCGATTGATATCACGCGACCAGCCGTCTCACGCTTTCGGCAATCACGCTTTCCTCGTCGGCGGGAACCACATGCACGCTGGGCCGCGTACCTTCCGGCGAGATCGTCGCTGCATTGCGCGCATTGGTGTCCTGATCGAGCCGCAGGTCCAGAAACGACAGCGCATCCACCGTCATCGCCCGGATCGGAGCGGCATTCTCGCCAATACCGCCGGAAAAGACGAGGGCGTCGACACCGCCGATCGCCGCCGCCGCTGCACCTATCTCCTGCACCAATCGGTCGACGAACATCGCAACGGCGAGCTTGGCAGCCGGAGCGGGACTGTCGAGAAGCGTGCGCATGTCCGGTGAAATGCCCGACACGCCGAAAAGACCGGCTTCCTGGTTGAGAAGCTTGTCGACGGCCTTTGCATCACCTCCCAGCCTTTTGACCAGCCACAAAACCGCGCCGGGGTCGAGCCGGCCCGGCCTTCGGCCCATCACCAGCCCGTCGAGCGGCGTGAAGCCCATCGAAGTGATCTGCGACTTGCCGTCGACGATGCCGGCGAGGCTGCAGCCATTGCCTAGATGGCAGGCGACCACCCTGCCCCGTGCTGCTTTGCTGGCGATCCTCGGCAGATCGCGGACAATGCCCTGATAGGACAGACCATGAAAACCGAAACGGCGCAGCCCTTCCTCGGCGAAACGCGCCGGCAGGGCCATCAACTGGCGATGCTCGGGAATGGTACGGTGGAACGCCGTGTCGAAACAGGCGATCTGTGGCACTCCGGGCAGCACAGCGGCAACCGCGTCAATTCCCGCCAGATTGTGCGGCTGATGCGATGGCGCCAGCGGCGCAAGTTCGGCGATCGCTTCGCGGATATCGGCATCGATGATCACCGGGGTGGCAAAGCGTGTGCCGCCATGCACCACCCGGTGCCCCACCCCGGCGAGTTTACCCGCAACCGGCAGGATCAGCGTGTCGATGAGATGGGGAATGATATCCGCGTGGGAGGAAAGATCGGGCGGGAGCGCGATTGCGTTCCCGTCGCCAATCCGTGTCAGACTCATGCGCGGTTTCAATCCCGCGCCGATATTCTCGACCTGCCCCTTGGCGAGGATGCCGAAATTCGAACCAAACACCGCGAACTTGACTGAGGATGACCCGCTGTTGAGCGCAAGGATCGACGTCACTGCATTCCCACCCTCGTTTTCGTTCGCGAGAGCGTATCACACCTCTTTCAGTGTCTTGGCCAGGCAGTCGATGATTTCGTCGACATGGTCGCGCGTCGCGACCAATGGCGGTGCGACGATGGCCGAATCCCCGGTGAATTTGACGTGGCAGCCGTTCCAGAACAGCTTCTTCTGCAACTCGCTGCCGCGTGCACCGGGCTTGCCGTCCTGCGCCTGCACCTCTATCGCAGCCAGCATGCCGTAGCCGCGGATGTCGCGCACCACACCGATCTCCTTCAGGCCAAAGACGCGGTCGAGGAAATAGCCGCTCGTTTCGGCGGCCTTCTCGAACAGCCCTTCATCCTCATAGATCTGCAGGGTCGCCAGACCCGCCGCGCAAGCCGCCGGATGCGCCGAATAGGTATAGCCGTGGAAGAATTCCACCGCGTTTTCCGGCGCCGCGTTGGTGATCGTCTCGTAGATTTCATCGCGCACGCCGACCGCGCCCATCGGAATCGCGCCATTGGTCAGCGCCTTGGCCATGGTGATGATGTCGGGTATGACGCCAAAGGCATCCGCCGCGAAAGGCGCGCCGAGACGGCCGAATCCGGTGATCACCTCGTCGAAGACAAGCAGGATGCCGTACTGGTCGCAGATTTCGCGCAGGCGCTCGAGATAGCCCTTCGGCGGCACCAGAACGCCGGTCGAGCCCGCCACCGGCTCGACGAAGCATGCCGCGATCGTTGTCGCGCCATAGGTGTCGCACATGCGCTGCAGATCCTCGGCCAGTTCAGCGCCGTTTGCCGGCTGGCCGCGCACGAACAGTTCGTCCGGGTTCCAGGTGTGGCGCATCACCACGACATTGGGCATGACGCCGGCGAAGGTCTCGCGGTTCTTGACCATGCCCGACAATGACGTGCCGCCGATATTGACGCCGTGATAGGCGCGCTCGCGCGACACGAAGCGGATACGCTGCCCCTCGCCCCTGGCTCGGTGATAGGCCATCGCCATCTTCAGCGCGGTGTCGATCGATTCCGATCCGGAATTGGTGAAGAAGACGTGGTTGAACGGTTCCGGCAGAATGTTGGCGAGCTTGGCGGCCAGCGCATAGGACGTCGGATGGCCGATCGAGAACGAGCTCGAATAGTCGTTGTGCAGCATCTGCGCATAGACGGCCTCGGCGATCTCGGCGCGGCCGTGGCCGGCGGCAACGTTGAACAGGCCGGACGAGCCATCGATCAGCTTCTCGCCGTTCTGGTTCCACATATACATGCCTTCCGAGCGCGTCACGAGGCGCGGCGAGGCCTTGAAGTCGCGGTTGGCGGTGAACGGCATCCAGTGCTGTTCGAGCGAATTGTTGCTGCTTTCCAGCGTTTTGGAGACGATGTTCATGACGTGGCTCCCGACAGACTATACCCGACGGCCGCAATGACCGCCTCTGGTACCAAAATCCTTGCCATTTGACATGAATCTGGACTGATATGGGTGCCAGCGATAGGACCAGATTTGACCGAAACTGGATGCCACACGCACTCCTGAAGCCGCGTGAGGCATGGAAAAGCCAATTAATCGAATGCGTTACAGCCTGTTCCATCTCGACCGCGGCGAGGCGACCACATTGCAGGCCCAGATCAGGGAAATGCTGGTCTCGGCCATGCTGTCGGGCCAGCTTGCCGCCGATACGCCGATCCCCTCGACGCGGGCCATGGCGCGCCGCCTCAACGTCTCGCGCAACACGGTCATGGCTGCCTATCAGGCGCTCGCCACCGACGGCTATCTCGAAGCGCGCGAGCGTTCCGGCTTCTATGTTTCCCCCGGCATGCGCGACGGCATCGCCGCCAGCTCGGACGCCTCCACGCCACAAGGTGCGGGCATCAACTGGCGAGCAAGGCTCGCCATCGCACCCGCCAGCAGCGCCGTCATCGTCAGGCCGGCCAACTGGCACGACTACCCCTACCCCTTCATCTACGGCCAGGCCGACGCGGCGCAGTTTCCGATCACCGAATGGCGCGATTGCGTACGCCAGGCGATGAGCCGCAAATGGATGGATGCATGGACGGACGATCGCTACGCCGCCGATGATCCCATCCTGATCGAACAGATCCGCCGCCGCGTGCTGACAAGGCGCGGCATCCTCGCTTCGCCAGACGAGATCATCGTAACGCTCGGCGCGCAGAATGCCCTGTTCCTGCTTGGACAATTACTCGTGCGCGCCCAAACGAAGGTGGCGATCGAGGATCCAGGCTATCCCGACATGCGCAACATCCTGAACCTGTTTTCGCAGAACCTTCTGCCCGTTCCCCTCGACAATGAGGGCATCAGGGTCGACCGGCTGGACAAGGCGGAACTGGTTTATGTGACGCCCAGCCACCAGTCGCCCACCAGCGTGACCATGAGCATGGAGCGGCGACGGCAATTGCTGGAATGGGCGCAGGCCAACAACGCGCTGATTGTCGAGGACGACTACGAATACGAGACGAACTACCGCGGTGAAGCCGCCCCGGCGCTGAAATCGCTCGATAGCGACGGCCGTGTCCTGCATGTCGGCAGCCTGTCAAAGTCGCTGATGCCTGGCTTGCGCCTGGGTTTCATCGTCGCTCCGGCCGAACTCGTTACCGAACTGCGCGAATTGCGCCGGCTGATGCTGCGCCATCCACCAGGCAACAACCAGCGCGTCGTCGCGATCTTCCTTGCCCAAGGCCATCACGACGCGCTGGTCAAGCGCCTGCACCGCTCCTACCTGCCGCGCTGGCAGGCGATGAAGGCCGCCCTCGACAGGCACTTTCCGGGCTGGGCGCGAACGCCGTCCTTCGGCGGCACGTCCTTCTGGGTCGAGGGTCCGCAAGGTTTCGATGCGCATGAACTCGCCGCCCGTGCGCTCGAGGTCGGCATCGTCATCGAACCTGGCGATCTCTGCTTCGCCGAACCGCAAGAGCATCGCAACTATTTCCGCCTGGGCTTTTCGACCATACCGCTCGAACGCATCGAACCCGGCATCGAGCGCCTTGCCGAGGTCGCGGCAGGCATGGAGCGCAAGGAAGCTGCTTCCAGCGCCTGAACGTAGCGTACAAAACGCTCTGGTTTCGCCGACTTGGCGAAACTGGCCCTAAGCTTTGCCGCCCGTCTGGTACTATGGTTGGCAAAACGGCGAAACACGCCATGCTCAGAATCCGGAGGACACCCCGATGAAGATGACGACCGAGGAAGCATTCGTGAAAGTCATGCAGATGCACGGCATCGAGCACGTTTTCGGTATTATCGGCTCGGCCTTCATGCCGATTTCCGACATCTTTCCCAAGGCCGGCATCACCTTCTGGGACTGTGCGCATGAAGGTTCGGGCGGCATGATGGCCGACGGCTTCACCCGCGCATCGGGCAAGATGAGCATGATGATCGCCCAGAACGGACCCGGCATCACCAATTTCGTCACCGCGGTGAAGACGGCCTACTGGAACCACACGCCGCTGCTGCTGGTCACCCCGCAGGCGGCCAACAAGACCATCGGCCAGGGCGGCTTCCAGGAAGTCGAGCAGATGAAGCTGTTCGAGGACATGGTCGCCTATCAGGAAGAGGTGCGCGATCCTACGCGCGTCGCCGAAGTGGCCAACCGGGTGATCCAGCAGGCATGGCGCGCCTCCGCCCCGGCCCAGATCAACATTCCGCGCGATGTCTGGACACAAGTCGTTGACATCGAATTGCCGGCAATGGTCGAGTTCGAGCGCCCCGCCGGTGGTGAAGAAGCGATTGCCAGGGCCGCCGAACTGCTTACCAACGCTAAATTCCCGGTCATCCTCAACGGCGCCGGCGTGGTGCTGGCCAGGGGCGGCATCGAGGCCTCCATGGTGCTTGCCGAGCGCCTCGACGCGCCGGTGTGCTGCGGCTACCAGCACAATGACGCCTTTCCCGGTTCCCATCGCCTGTTCGCCGGCCCGCTCGGCTACAACGGCTCGAAGGCCGGCATGGAGCTTATTTCCAAGGCCGATGTCGTCCTGGCCCTCGGCACACGATTGAATCCGTTCTCCACCCTGCCCGGCTACGGCATCGACTACTGGCCGAAGGATGCCGCGATCATCCAGGTCGACATCAACCCGAACCGCATCGGCTTGACCAAGAATGTATCCGTCGGCATTGTCGGCGATGCGGCCAAGGTCGCAGACGGCATCCTCGCCAGGCTCGGCGCCAGCGCTGGCAATGCAGGTCGCGAGGAGCGCAAGAACCTGATCTCGACAACCAAATCAGCCTGGGCGCAGCAACTTTCCTCGATGGATCACGAGGAGGACGATCCCGGCACCACATGGAACCAGCGCGCGCAGGCTGCCAAACCCGAATGGATGAGCCCGCGCATGGCATGGCGCGCCATCCAGAAGGTGCTGCCACGCGAGGCGATCATCTCTTCCGACATCGGCAACAACTGCGCCATCGGCAACGCCTATCCGACCTTCGAGACGGGCCGCAAATACCTTGCGCCCGGCCTGTTCGGCCCGTGCGGCTACGGGCTTCCTTCCATCATTGGGGCCAAGATCGGCTGTCCGGACACGCCCGTCGTCGGCTTTGCCGGCGACGGCGCGTTCGGCATTGCGGTCACGGAACTGACCGCGATCGGCCGTTCCGAATGGCCGGCGATCACCATGATCGTCTTCCGCAACTACCAATGGGGAGCGGAAAAGCGCAATTCGACGCTGTGGTATGACGACAATTTCGTCGGTACCGAACTGAACGAACAGGTCTCCTATGCCGGCGTCGCCAGCGCCTGTGGCCTTCAAGGCGTCACGGTGCACACCATGGACGAACTGTCGGCCGCGCTCGACAAGGCGATCGCCGACCAGATGGAACACGGCAAGACCACGCTGATCGAGGCGATGATCAACCAGGAACTTGGTGAACCCTTCCGCCGCGACGCGATGAAGAAGCCGGTCGAAGTCGCCGGCATCTCCGCCGCCGACATGCGCCCGCAGAAGGGTGCGTGAACACGCCTTCAAGCCGGAGAAATACGATGGACGCATACCATACCGGCGAATGGTCCAATGACGCTATCGCCAGCGGAAGGCAGAAATACCTCTCCCCGTCGCTGGCGACGTTCACAGCCTATCAGCGCCCGCTGGTCCTGAAGCGTGGCGAAGGCCAGTATGTCTGGGACAGCGAGGGCAACAGATACCTCGACTGCCTGGCGCAGAATCTGTGCATCAGCGTCGGCTACGCCCACAAGGCGGTGAACGAGGCTGTCATGGCGCAGATGGCGCAAATCCAGCATGTCACCACCATGTACTATCATGACAAGCCGGTGGCCTTCGCCGAACGGCTTCTCGGCAAGTTTCCTGAAGAAGACTGGGTGATTCACTTTGTCAATTCTGGCGCAGAAGCCATTGATATCGCAACGCTTGTTGCACGTCTCTACACCGGCAATCACGATATCCTGACACTCAGGAGCGCCTATCACGGCATGCATTTCGGCACGATGAGCGCCACCGGGCTGGCGCTATGCCACCAGCCGCTGCCGGCCAGCCCCGGCTTCGTACAGGTCGCCAATCCCGACCAGTATCGCGGCATATTCGGCAAAGGCGTCGAACCCTATGTCGCCGAGATCGCCAACACCGTCGACACCGCCACCCCCGGCAGGATCGCTGGTATGATCATCGAACCGATTCAGGGTTACGGTGGTGTCATCCCCATGCCCGCCGGCTACATGAAACATGCGGCGCAAACCGTTCGCGCGGCCGGGGGCCTGCTGATCGCCGACGAGGTTCAGACCGGTTTCGGCCGTACGGGCAAGGGCTTCTGGGGCTTCGAGGCCCACGATGTGACGCCCGATATCGTCGTCATGTCAAAAGGTATCGGCAACGGCTTCCCGCTCGCCGCCACCGTCATGCGCCGCGACATCGCCGCATCGATGGCTGAGCGCAAGTTCTTCAACACCTACGGCTCCAATCCGATGGCCTGCGCCGCAGGCCTGGCCGTCCTTGACGTGATCGAGAGCGAAGGCCTGCAGGACAATGCCGCAAGGGTCGGTGCCCTGTTCGAGGCAGGCATGCGCCGTGTCGCCGAAAAGTACGCAGCAATTGGCGATGTACGCGGCTCTGGCCTGATGCTCGGCCTCGAATTTGTCTCTGATCGGGCAGAAAAGGCTCCCGATGACGCAAAAGCCGACGCCGTGCAGGAGGGCTTGCGTGAGCGCGGCGTGATTGTTGGCCGTTCCGGTCGCTTCAAAAATGTTCTACGTATTAATCCACCACTTTGCGTCGACGAAAACGACGCTGCTTTTTTTGAAAACGCGCTGGACGATACGCTGACGTCGCTCACGCATTGATTTATTGATTGCGCACAGGCTTGGGGGGAGCCTCCATATGCCCTATTCGACCTATCGTCCTGACCTCATGGGGTCGGCCGTGCTTGCCGGACCTGACCGGCTTGAAGCCGGTTCCATGCAGGAACTGGTGCTGACCTACACCTGCGGCGCCTTCGGCATCGACGACACGGGTTCCATCAAGATAGGTTTTCGCTTTGCGACCGATATGGGAGCGGTGCAGTTCGAAGATCCGACCGCCCCCGGCTACACGACCACCGAAGCCTCCAACGGCGCGCCATTGCAGCTCAAATGGGAATTCAAGCGCAACATCCGCCCGTGGAGCCGTTCGCTTTATGTCGGCGTCAGTGGCGACTATCTTTCGCCCGGAGACACCGTCACCATCCGTTTCGGCGACCGCCGTGAAGGTTCGCCGGGTATCCGCATGCAGACCTATTGCGAGAGCGAATTCGAATTCCGCGTCTTCGTCGATGCTATCGCCACCTACGATTATGTCGCCCTGCCCGAAAGCCCGAAGATCGAGATCGTGCCGGGGCCGCCAGTGCACTGGAAGGCGGTCGCGCCCACGCTTGTCAGGACCGGTGAACCCTTCTGGCTCGGCATCAAGGGCGAGGACAAATGGCGCAACCCGTCGGATCTGACCGGCAAGCGCCTCGCCATACGACCCAACCCGGCGATCATCGGACTGCCTGACACGGTCGAGGCGGAACCGGGCAGTCGCGCCATCCGTCTGGAGGGGCTGAGCACCGAAGAGGCGGGTGAGCACGTGATCGGCCTCGACATCGATGGCAGGGCCTTTCACACCAATCCGATTCTCGCCAAGATCGACGCCCCTCTGATCCATGCCTGGGGCGATACGCACGGCCAGTCGAACGAAACGCTCGGCACCAACACGATCGCCGAATATTTCACCTTTGGCCGCGATCTCGCCTTCCTCGACGTGATCGGCCATCAGGGCAACGATTTCCAGATCACCGACGAATTCTGGGCAGAATTGAACGAGACGACCCGACGTTTCGACGTCGATGGCCGCTTCGTCTGCATTCCAGGCTACGAATGGTCGGCAAACACCGCCGTCGGCGGCGACCGCAATGTGCATTACCTGGCCGAGGGCGAGAAAATCATCCGCTCCTCGCATGCCCAGGTCGAGAGCATGGCGACCGCCGGCGACGACGCCTTCACGGCGGATGATCTCTTCGCCCGCCTCGACCCCGAACGATGCGTGGTCGCCGCCCATGTCGGCGGACGCTATGCTGATATCGTTCACGCCCACGATGCTGCGCTCGAGACCGCCGTCGAGGTGCATTCCTCCTGGGGGACCTTCGAATGGATCATCGCCGACGCATTCCGCCAGGGCTACCGCGTCGGCATCGTCGCCAATTCCGACGGCCACAAGGGCCGGCCCGGCGCATGTTATCCCGGCGCGTCTTTTTTTGGCTCCGTTGGCGGCCTGACCTGTTTCCTGGTGTCCGAACTGAACCGCCCGGCGATCGTTCATGCCATGCGAACCCGCCGTCACTACGCAACCACCGGCGCACGCATCCATCTCGATACCTCGGCGGAATTTTCCGCGCCTGTTAAAACCTTCGATCACGACCCGGCATCCGGTGCGCAAGCATCCGGCGAATCCAGCCGCGCGCTAATGGGCGCGATCGTGGAGAGTGAACTCGACAAGACGCACTTCATTGCCGATATCGCCGGCACAGCGCCGATCGAGCGCATCGATCTCCATGATGGACTGGAATGCCTCGAAACCTTGCGTCCCTGGCGCCAGGACGGTCCGTCGCACAGGCTGCGCATCGTCTACGAAGGTGCCGCGGCACGCGGGCGCTCGCGCACGGTAATGTGGGACGGCAGGATCACGATCGACGGAAATGCCATCGAGCGGGCCGTTATTCTGAACAACTGGAACCTTGACCGCGGCATCCGCGAACAACGCGCCAATGGACTGTCATGGTCAGCTGTGACAACCGGCAATTACGGCGCCATCGATCTTTGGCTGCAAAAGCCCGCTGCCGGTCATGTCCGTTTGGACACGCCTTTCTGCACGGCGGAACTGGATCTTGGTAGCTGGGACGGCGCCGAACAGCATCTCGACTGTGGCGGCCTCGATTGCGGGATTCGCCTCTACACGCTGCCCGATGTCATGCACGAAACGGCGCTGCGTTTTTCGCGCGAGATTACGACACCTGCCGGTAAAGAGCGCCGCCTTTATCTGCGCATCCAGCAGGAGGATGGCCACCGGGCCTGGTCGAGCCCGATCTACATCATGCGCAAATAGGAAAAGTTCGCGGTCAAACCGGCATCGAGCCGAGGCGCGACATCAGTTCCACCACATTGGCCGCGCCGAATTTCGCCAGCAGCCTCGCCCTGTAGGTCTCCACCGTACGGGGTGAAATGTCGAGAATCCGCGCAATCTCCTTGGAGGTGCATCCGTCGATCAGATGCAGCACGATCTGGCGTTCGCGTGTCGAAAGTTCCGTGATCGGCCGCGTATCGGACAAATCGGCGAAACTCCACACCGCATGCGCCAGAGGATCGCCTTGCGTCGTCAGCGTGCGCCCGCGTACCCGGCACCAGAACAGGGTGCCGTTGGCGCGCGCCATCACCCTTTCGTCCGAGTAGCGCCCCGTCTCGCGCAAGGGTTTGACGCCGACATCGCGAATGCGCACGAATTCCTCGAAGGACGGATAGAGGATGGCGAAACTCTGGTCGATCAGTGAATCGCGGTCGAATCCGAACATTTCGGCAAAAGCGGGATTGCAGGCACGGATGATCCGGTTTTCCGTCATGACGATGCCAACTGGCGCCATTTCATAGGCCAAATGGTCCAGTTCCCGGTATTTTTGCGACTTTTTCATGCGTATTTCTACGATATTGCACCGCACAGCCGATGCGCGAATAGTAAGCTGCGCAAGCCTACAGCAAAGCCACCACACGCGGAAGCTTTACCGGGCGTGCATTGGGAGGATCACTGGCATGAACCTGGCCGAATGGCTGGTCAGAAGCGCGAAGCTTTGTCCTGACGCACCCGCGCTGGTGCTGGGGGACAGGGTAAAGGCCGATTATCGCGCCTTTGCTCAAGCCGCATCGAGCCTCGGCGCCGCGCTTGCCGGCAGCCACAATGTGCGGCCGGGTGACCGGATAGCGATCTTCGCCGGGAACTCAACCGAATATCTGATCGCCATGTACGGCGCATGGTTCGCGGGCGCTGCAATCGTTCCGGTCAATGCCAAACTGCATGCCAGGGAAGCCGCCTGGATCGTCGAAAACGCCGGGGCCAAGCTCGCTTTTGTCAGCCGCGACCTCGGCAACGATTTCGCCCCCGTTGCGCCCGAGTGCTGCAAGGCGATCGTCGATCTGCAGTCGGCGAAATTCGAAGCCCTGGCGGGCGGCGAGGAACGATCGCATCCGGTTCCTCGGACCCGGGTCGACATGGCCTGGCTGTTCTACACCTCCGGCACCACCGGCAGGCCCAAGGGCGTGACGATCAGTCATGGCAATCTGCACGCCATGGCATTCTCCTACTTCGTCGACGTCGACCCCGTTACCAGCGCCGATGTCGCGCTTTATGCCGCACCGATGAGCCATGGCGCCGGCCTCTATTCGATCCAGCATGTGCTGAAGGCAGCGCGCCACGCGGTGCCGGAATCCGGCGGTTTCGATCCGGTCGAAATACTGGAAAGCGCCAAACGGCTTCAAAACGTCCACATGTTCGCCGCGCCGACCATGGTGCGCCGCCTTGTCGATGCGGCCAAGGCGGCCGGCGAAACCGGTGAAGGCATCCGTACCATCGTCTATGGTGGCGGACCGATGTATGCCGCTGACATCATCGAGGCGGTCGATGTGATGGGCCCGCGCTTCTGCCAGATCTACGGTCAGGGTGAGAGCCCGATGACGATCACCGCCCTTCCCCGTCATCTCGTCGCCGACCGCAACCATCCGCGCTGGCGCGAACGGCTTGCCTCCGTCGGCACCGCCCAGTCCTGCGTCGAGGTGGCTGTCGTCGACGAGGATGGCCGAATGCTTCCAGCAGGCGAAACCGGTGAGATCATCGTACGCGGTGCACCTGTGATGGCCGGCTACTGGGCCAATCCGGAGGCCACGGCGAACACGCTGAAGGATGGCTGGTTGTGGACCGGCGACATGGGGGCGCTCGACGAGGACGGCTTCCTCACGCTCAGGGACCGTTCCAGGGATGTTATCATCTCTGGTGGCACCAACATCTATCCACGTGAGGTCGAGGAAGCATTGCTGACCCATGCTGGCGTCCACGAGGTCTCCGTCATCGGCGAGCCCGATCCGGAATGGGGCGAGAATGTCGTCGCCTTCGTGGTCGCCAATCCCGGCCATGACGTTTCGCCAGAAACGCTCGACCGCCACTGCCTTGAGACCATCGCCCGTTTCAAGCGCCCGAAATCCTACCGTTTCGTCGACGCCCTGCCCAAGAACAATTACGGCAAGGTGCTCAAGACGGAACTGCGCGCCGCGTTCAAGAAAGAGGAGGCCGAAAAGGCATGAGTGCCGATAGAAACCCTCGTCTTCAGGGAAAGGTGGCGCTCGTCACCGGCTGCGGCTCGGCCGGTCCCGGCTGGGGCAATGGCAAGGCCATCGCCGCACTGTTCGCCCGCGAAGGCGCAAAGGTCATGGGCTGCGATATCCGTCTTGAGGCCGCCGAGGAAACGCGCGACATCATCCGTGGCGAGGGTGGCACCTGCGAGGTGATGGCCGTCGATGTATCGCTGGCGAGCGAGGTCGAAGCCTTCGTCGAGCAGGCGGTCTCGTCTTTCGGCGGGGTTGATATCCTGGTCAACAATGTCGGCACGGTCGCCGTCGGCGGACCGGTGGAATACCCGGAAGAGAAGTGGCGCCGCGACCTCGACGTCAACGTCACCTCGATGTTCCTGACGGCGAAATACGCCCTGCCCCACATGGAGAAGGCCGGCGGCGGCGCGGTCGTCAATATCGGTTCGATCGCTGGTATCCGCTATACCGGCGTGCCCTACATCTCCTACTACACGACCAAGGCTGCGGTGATCGGCTTCTCACGTGGCCTCGCGCTCGAATATGCCGGCCGCAACATCCGCTCCAACGTCATCATGCCCGGGCTGATGAACACCCCGATGATCGTCGAGCCGTTGAAGGGCGTCTATGGCGACGGCGACATCGACAAGATGATCGAGAAACGCAATGCCCAGTGCCCGACCGGCGCCATGGGCGATGCCTGGGACGTCGCCGAGGCCGCGCTCTATCTGGCTTCCGACGCGGCGAAATACGTCACGGCGACCGAACTGGTCGTCGATGGCGGCATAACGGCGAAGTTCGCGTAAGGCTTCACATCGGCCTCGCACGAACGAAATTTGGTATGAAGCAAGCTTCTAAGAAGGAGGAGAACGAATGAAACGACTTCTTTCAACATTGGCGATGGCCGGCATGATTGCCGGCGCCGCCATGCTGCCTGCCGCCGCGCAGGACAGCGTCAAGATCGCCATCGTGCATGGCACGTCCGGCTCACCCTTCGAGGTCTATTCCAAGCAGACCTCGACCGGCTTCAACATGGGGCTGGAATACGCCACCAACGGCACCATGATGGTCAAGGGCAAGAAGATCGAGGTGATCGAAAAGGACACCCAGTTCAAGCCCGACGTTGCCCGTTCGGTGCTGGCCGAGGCCTATGGCGATGACGGCGCGCTGCTCGCCGTTGGCGGCACGTCTTCCGGCGTCACCACGGCAATGCTGCCGGTGGCAGAGGAATACGAGAAGATCCTGTTGGTCGAGCCGGCCGTCGCCGACTCGCTAACGGGGCCCGATTCCAACCGCTACGTCTTCAAGACCTCGCGCAATTCCTCGATGGACATGCAGGCCCAGGCGCTGGCACTGAAGCCCGGCCCCGATCTGCACGTCGCCACGCTGGCCCAGGACTATGCCTTCGGCAAGGATGGCATCGCGGCATTGAAGAAGGCGCTCGAAGGCACAGGCGCCACCGTCGAGGCTGAAGAATATGTACCGCAGAAGACCACCGATTTCACCGCCACGATCGAACGCCTTTTCGATGCGCTGAAAGACAAGGACGGGCGCAAGGTCATCGTCGTCTATGTCGCCGGCATCGACGCCTTGACCCCGCTGACCGCCGCAGACCCCGGCCGCTATGGTATCGAGATCTCGACGGGCGGCAACATCCTGGCGGCCTTGCCGGCCTACAAGAAGGTGCCCGGCATGGAAGGCGCGATCTATTACTACTATGAGTCCCCGAAAAACGAGATCAACGACTGGCTGGTCAAGGAACACGAGAAGCGCTTCAACGCGCCACCGGACTTCTTTACCGCCGGCGGCATGGCCGCGGCGCTCGCCGTCGTCAAGGCGCTGGAGACCGCCGACAACTGGGATACCGAGACGCTGATCAAGACCATGGAAGGCATGACATGGGATACGCCGAAGGGTCCGATGACCTTCCGGCCGGAGGATCACCAAGCGTTGCAGGACATGTACCACTTCAAGATCAAGGTGGACGACAATGTCAAATGGGCGATCCCCGAACTCGTTCGCGTCATCAAGGCCGACGAGATGGACATTCCGGTCGGCCGCAACAACCAGGAATAGTGCGTTTCAGCATCCGGGCAGGTTCGCCCGGATGCCCTCCCCGCCTCTCCTCTCGTCCGGTTTCAGCCGGACCGGGGAGAGGATGGGAAGGCAATCACTTCGACAGCATTCGCGCAAGCAAGGGCCCGGCCGGCATGACCGAACCTTCACTTGAAACCCGCAATCTGACGATCCGTTTTGGCGGCCATACGGCTGTCGACGACGTCTCCTGCGCCTTCAGGCCTGGCGAACTGACCGTCATCGTCGGACCGAACGGTGCCGGCAAGACCACCTATTTCAATCTCATGTCGGGCCAGTTGAAGCCTTCGGCCGGCACCATCTTCAAGGCCGGACACGACATCACCGGGCTGTCGCCTTCCGCCAGGGCCAAGGCCGGCATGGGCCGCGCCTTCCAGCTCACCAATCTGTTTCCGAGACTCTCGGTGCTAGAAAATGTCCGCCTCGCTGTTCAGGCGCGTCATGGCATCGGTCCGAGACTGTTCCGCAAGGTCGGGAGTTTCGCCTCTCTTGCCGAGACAGCGATGCAACATCTGGAGGCCACCCATCTGACGGCGGTTGCCCACTTTCCCGCAGCCGCGCTGCCGCATGGCGACCAGAGAAAACTGGAAGTGGCGCTGCTGCTCGCCATGGAGCCCGATATCTTCATGTTCGACGAGCCGACCGCCGGCATGAGCGTCGACGAAGCCCCCGTCATTCTCGAACTGGTCGAGAAGATCAAGCATGACACGTCGAAGACCATCCTGCTGGTCGAACACAAGATGGATGTCGTGCGCGCGCTCGCCGACCGCATCATCGTGCTCAACAATGGCGCGCTGGTCGCCGACGGCGCACCCGAAGAGGTCATGTCACTGCCAATCGTGCGCGAAATCTATCTCGGCATTCCCGCCGACGCGGAGGACGCCGCATGAGCGAGCACATCCTGCGCCTTGACGACATCCATACCGATATCGGCCAGTACCACGTCCTGCACGGCATCTCGCTCGAAGTACCGGAGGGCGGCGTCTATGTCTTGCTCGGGCGCAATGGCGCCGGCAAGACGACGACGCTTCGAACCATCATGGGGCTGTGGCGGGCGAGACAGGGCGCCATCGTCTTCCGCCATCACGACATCACGGCGCTGCACACCTCCGACATCGCAAGGCTCGGCATCGCCTATGTACCGGAGAACATGGGCATTTTCGGCGGTTTGACCGTCGAGGAGAACATGCGGCTTGCCTCCGCCGCCGGCGGCTTCGACGACAACCGCCTGCAGCGCATCTTCGCGCTGTTCCCGGCGATGGAGAAATTCTGGGCTACGCCTGCCCGTTCGTTGTCGGGCGGACAGAAACAGATGCTGGCGATCTCGCGCGCCATCATCGAGCCGCGCGAACTGATCCTGATCGACGAGCCGACCAAGGGGCTGGCGCCGGCCATCATCCGCGCCATGATCGACGCCTTCAGGGAAATTGCCGCCGAGACCACCATCCTGCTGGTCGAGCAGAATTTCCTGTTCGCCTCCTCGCTAGGCGCCAATGTCTCGGTGATCGACGACGGCCGCATCGCCCATTCCGGCACCATGCCCGACCTTGTCGCCGATAACGAACTCCAGACCAGGCTGCTCAGCCTGTCGCTGGACGCGCATCAATAGGGAGAGGCTGTCATGCCCTCGGGTCCGAACATATCCACAAGCCTCTTCGACCGTATCGGCGGCGTCAACGCCCTGCCGGTCCTGCTGATGATCGTCGCCCTGCCGCTCGTCGGCTCGTTGTCGTCCTGGGCGACGCTGACGTTCGCCGGCCTCGCCATGGGCATGATGATCTTCCTGATGGCGTCGGGGCTGAGTCTCGTCTTCGGCCTGATGGACGTCCTCAATTTCGGCCATTCCGCCTTCATCACCTTCGGCGCCTTCATTGCCGCTACGGTGCTGCTTGCGCTCGGCGCCTGGGTCGAGGCCGATTCGCTGACGCTGAACTTCCTTGCTCTGTTTGCCGCAATCGGCGCGGCCTCGCTGTTCGGCCTTGTCGCCGGCTGGTTTTTCGAACGCGTGATTGTGCGCCCGGTCTACCGCGACCATCTGCGCCAGATCCTGATCACCATCGGAGCGCTGATCATCGCAGAACAGCTGATCCTGGCGATCTGGGGCGGCGCACCCATCGCCGTGCCGCGCCCCGCGCTGCTCAACGGCTCGATCATCATCGGCGATGTCGCCATCGAGATCTATCGCATCTTCGCCTTTTTCCTCGGCCTTGCCGTCTTCCTCGCGCTCTATCTCGTGCTCAACCGCACCCGCATCGGCCTGCTGATCCGCGCCGGTGTCGAGAACCGCGAAATGGTCGAAGCGCTCGGCTTCCGCATCGAGCGTATCTTCATCGCCGTCTTCATGGTCGGTTCCGCCCTCGCCGCCATGGGTGGCGCCATGTGGGCCGGCTACCAGGGCTTGATATCGGGCACGCTCGGCGGCGAACTGCTGGTGCTCGTCTTCATCGTCGTCATCATTGGCGGGCTAGGCTCGATCGAGGGTTCGCTGCTCGGTGCGCTGATGGTCGGCCTGATGGGCAATTACATCGCCTTCATCTTTCCCAAGCTGGCACTGGCCTCCAACATGCTGCTGATGCTGGTCATCCTGCTGTGGCGGCCCTGGGGCCTGAAGCCCGCGGTCGGCGGATGAGGTCGTGACCATGAGCCAGATGGAACTCGCCTCCGGCCCCACCGCCGATCCGGCCCGCCCGGATCCCGCTCGAAATGGCCGCGTGATCGTCTATGGCCTTGTCGGACTGATCGGCCTGGCGCTCGCCTTCGCGCCCTTCCTGTTCCAGGACGTGCGAGCCGGCCAGGTCGCCGCGCGCATCTGCGTCTTCATCGTATTGGTGGCGAGCTACGACCTGCTGATCGGCTATACCGGCATCGTCTCCTTCGCCCACACCATGTTTTTCGGCCTCGGCGCTTATGGTACCGCGATAGCGCTGAAGCAGATGGGGGCTGGCTGGGACGCGATCATCGTCGGTGGCGCCGCCGGGATCATCGCCGCCGCCCTCCTCGCCGCGCTGATCGGCGTGCTGTCGCTCAGGGTCAAGGCGATCTTCTTCGCCATGGTCACGCTGGCCGCCGCCTCGGTGATGCTGGTGCTGGCCTCCCAGCTTTCCGGTATCACCAATGGTGAGGACGGGCTGGTCTATCAGGTGCCGCGACTGTTCAAGCCGGCCATGAAGCTGATGACCGACGCCGACGGCAAGGTCCTGAAAATCATGGGTGTTTCGATGAACGGCAAGATCACCGCCTATTATTTCGTTTTTATCGCCAGCGCGCTGTTGTTCTGGGCGATGATGCGCATTGTGCGTTCGCCGCTCGGCACCGTGCTCGAAGCCATCCGCGAGAACGAGATGCGCGCCGAAGCGATCGGCTACAAGGTCGTCGCGTATCGCACAGCCGTCTTCGTCATCGCCGCTGTCATCGCCGCCTGTGCAGGCATTCTGTGGGCCGTTTGGCTGCGCTATACCGGCCCGGATACCACGCTGTCCTTTTCCATCATGATCGACATCCTGCTGATGGTCGTCATCGGCGGCATGGGCACCATGGTCGGCAGCGTCATCGGTGTCGTGCTGATGAGCCTTGCCCAATTCTACCTGAAGGATCTTATGCAACTCGCCGCCTCTGCAACCGAGGGCATATCCGTCTTGCCGCACCTGCTCGAGCCGGACCGCTGGCTGCTGTGGCTCGGCCTGCTGTTCATCCTGCTCGTCTACTTCTTCCCGGCGGGGATCGCCGGCACGCTGATGAAGAAAGGAAATCATTGATGTCTGCGCCCAGTGTCGAACCGAAATCGGTCTATGTCCAGGCAGGCAGCCACGAGATCCATGTCGCCGAATGGGGCGATCCGGCAAAGCCCGCACTGGTCATGTGGCACGGGCTGGCGCGGACGGGCCGCGATTTCGACGAACTGGCACAAGCGCTTTGCGACACCTATTTCGTGATCTGCCCGGATACGCTGGGCCGCGGCATGTCTGGCTGGGCAGCCGACCCTGCAAAGGAATATGCCTTCACGGTATTCGGCGACCATACCCTGGCCATTCTGGATCACTACGGCATCGGCAAACTGCGCTGG
>JAJDOK010000127.1 GCA_022340185.1 Salaquimonas sp.
GAGCCAATCCGCGGAAAGCATTAGGGCCAGCGGTCATACGCGCCGCACAAACAGGTCGGACACATGACAGCACCCATCCATCGCTGCGAAATCAAGCCAGAAAATCCTTGCCAAAACCGCGCCGTCCACACATGACCCAAAACGGACATTCGGCCTGATGGACTTTCCAGCCTGACTGCAACTAAACTGATTCGTCTTAACCTTTTTGAGGTCGCCGTGTCTGAAGATCGGGTGCAGAGAAGGCTGGCTGCAATCATCTGCGCCGATGTCGTCGGCTATTCGGCGATGATGGGACGTGACGAGGCCGGCACGCTTGGCCGTTTGAAAACGCTCCGTACGGAATTTCTTCATCCCAAGATCGACGAATATGGCGGGCGCGTCGTCAAGACGACCGGCGATGGAACGTTGATCGAATTCCCCAGCGCCATTGACGCCCTGCAGCACGCAATCGAAGTTCAAAGAGGCTTGGCCGAGCGGAATGCGGACCTGCCGGACGACCAGAAAATCAGACTGCGCTTGGGAATAAATGTAGGCGACATCATCGTCGATGGAGACGACATTTTCGGCGACGGCGTCAATGTTGCTGCACGTCTCGAGACGATAGCAGAGCCTGGAGGCATATGCATCTCATCGCGGGTCCACGAATATGTCGCTGGCCGGTTGGATGTTTCCTATGACGACCTGGGGCCGCAGCTGCTTAAGAATATCGTCGAACCGATACGGGCGTTCCGGGTACGAGCAGACGGCAAGCCCACCTATACCCCCCATGCCACCACTTCAAACGACCAACCGCTCGCGATTCCAAGCAAACCATCGGTCGCTGTTTTGCCGTTCGAGAACATGAGCGGCGATCCGGAACAGGAGCATTTTTCCGACGGCATTTCAGAAGACATCATCACGGCGCTGTCACAGATCCAAGAATTCTTCGTCATCGCCCGCAATACTACCTTCACCTACAAGGGTAAGTCGGTCGACGTTTCTGACCTCGCCAAGGAGCTAGGCGTGCGCTACGTGCTCGAAGGCAGCGTTCGGAGAGCCGGCAACCGGGTTCGCATTACCGCGCAGCTTATCGACGGACAGACTGGGAATCACATTTGGGCAGATCGATACGACCGAGAACTCCAAGACATATTCGCTGTCCAGGATGAGATTACTCGGACCGTCGTTGGGACGCTTGGACCGGAACTTAGCCGGTCCGAACAACGTCGGGCCCTGATCAAGCCGCCGGAAAACCTGGACGCCTGGGAACTCTTCCATCGCGGGATGTACCATCTCTACAGGCGGACCCATGAAGACAACCTCCAAGCACGAATCTTTTTCGAGCGCGCGATCAAACGGGATCCGAACTTCGCCGGACCTTATGGCGGCATGTCTCGTACATATTCCACCGACTGGCTGTTCGCCGAGACTCAGCTTGACAAGGGACTGGCGTTGAATCTGGCGCGCAAGGCAGTCAGTCTCGACGATAGGGCCTCTTTGTCGCATGTCGCTCTCGGCCTCGCTCATCTGTTGGTGCACCATGACGCCGGGGCGGCGCTCGTTGCGTTTGGGGATGGAATCCGCGTCAATCCCAACGATGCGCAGGGCTATAATGGGAGAGCAATGTCGCTGATGGCCCTCGGGCGGGCGGACGAGGCAATCACCGACCTTGAACAGGCCATCCGTCTGAGCCCATCCGATGCCAATATCGGGATTTTTTTTGGCCGCCTTGCGCTTGCCCATCTGTTACTGAAACACTTCGACACCGCGATCGAATTCGGTCTCCAAGCTGCCGAAAAGACCAATGTATGGATCGAACGATTGGCACTTCCGGCTGCACTGGGCCATCTGGGGCGGCTCGACGAGGCTGGCAGCGCCTTGGAGGAGATCCGATCGAAAATGCCAGCACTTTCCCTAAAACTTGTTCGAGATCGGGAGCCTTCGTCCGGTTCGTCTTATTTCGAGGTTCTACTTGATAGATTGCGGGCCGCTGGGCTTCCGGAAACGCCATGACAATTGTGGGCACAAAGCGTCCCTATGGCACGTGTCGCAGAAACGACATCCTCAATAGACAGCCTTGGTCGCTTTGTCCGCAAAGCAGACCTTAATGCCATGCGGTAAAAGTCCGTAAAGCTGCCGCTCTCAATATTGCCAAAGCCGTGCCTTGGAGATCAGGAAGTCGCGGAAGGCCTTCAGCCTGGCCGAGGAGCGCATGGCTTCGGGATAGCAGAAATAGGTGTCAAAGGTCGGCACGTCGGCATGCTGGATGAGCTGGATCAGGGCATGTTTGTCCTCGACAACGTAGTCAGGCAGGACGGCAATTCCGACGCCTGCCTCGACGATCTTTCTGAGCGCCAGGATGTTGTTGACCGACAGGATCGGAATGCGCGGCTGGCCGGGCGGACGGCCGGCGCGTTCCAGCCAGTTCATTTCCGACAGATAGGCCGGCGCGTTCTCACCGAAGGTGACAATGCGGTGGTTGTCGAGATCCTCGACCCCCTTGGGCTGGCCGTGACGCTTCACGTAAGCCGGCGAGGCGTAGATGTGGAAGTGCACGGTGAACAGACGGCGCTGGATGATGTCGGCCTGCTGGGGCTGGCGGAAGCGGATGGCGCAATCCGCCTGGCGGGTCGTCAGATCGAGTTCCTCGTTCTCGAGCAGGAATTCAAGCTGGACATCGGGATAGAGTTCGAGAAATTCGTGAACACGCGGGGTGAGCCAACCCGTACCCAGACCGACGGTCGTCGTTATCCGCAGCTTGCCTTCGGGACGCTCGGTCGAATCGGTAAGCTTGGCCATTGCCGCGTCGAGCTTGAGCAGAACCTCGTGGGCGGTGCGGTAGAGCGTCTCGCCCTGTTCGGTCATCACCAGGCCGCGGGCGTGGCGATGAAAAAGCGGCACGCCGACGTCGTGCTCCAGTGAAGAAATCTGGCGAGAAATCGCCGACTGGCTGAGATTGAGCGTGTTGGCGGCGTGGGTAAAACTTCCAGCCTCCGCCACCGCATGGAATATGCGCAGCTTGTCCCAATCCATGGCGGTACCCCCTCGTGTGCCGCATTTTCATTGTCCGCCCGCACTCTCCATTGCCGGCTTATTTCCGCTGCCCGTCACTCGGCGGCGGCACTCATCGTTTCGTGGGCGGCGAGGAATTTCTCCGCTTCCAGCGCCGCCATGCAGCCCATGCCGGCCGCCGTGACGGCCTGGCGATAGATGTCGTCGGTGATGTCGCCGGCGGCGAACACGCCGGGAATTTCGGTCGCCGTGGAATCGGGCGCCGTCCACAGATAGCCGGAAGACTTCTTCTTCAACTGGCCCTCGAAAAGTTCGGTCTGCGGCGCATGGCCGATGGCGATGAATACCCCGTCGACGGCCAGTTCGGTGATGGCATCGGACTTGACATTGCGGATGCGCGCGCCGGTGACTGCCGGCGGCATGCCTTGCTTGCCGGTGATCTCGTCGAGCACCGAATTCCAGATGATTTCCACATTGTCCTTGGCGAACAGCCGCTCCTGGAGAATCTTTTCCGATCGGAACTGGTCTCGTCGGTGGATGACGGTGACCTTCGAAGCGAGGTTGGACAGGTACAGCGCCTCCTCGACGGCGGAATTGCCGCCGCCGACGACGAGGACTTCCTTGCCGCGATAGAAGAAACCGTCGCAGGTGGCGCAGGCCGAGACGCCAAATCCCATGAATGTCTGCTCGGAAGGAATGCCGAGCCATTTGGCCTTGGCGCCGGTGGCGATGATCAGCGAGTCGCCGGTGTATTGCTGACCACCATCGCCCGTCAGGTGGAAGGGGCGTCGCGACAGGTCGGCCTTGACGATCTGGTCGTTGACGATCTCTGAGCCGACATGTTTGGCCTGGCCCAGCATCTGCTCCATCAGCCAGGGTCCCATTACCGGTTCGGCAAAGCCCGGATAATTCTCGACCTCGGTGGTGATCATCAACTGGCCGCCCTGTTCAAGGCCCGCAACAAGGACAGGCTTGAGCATGGCGCGAGCGGCATAGATGGCCGCGGTATAGCCGGCGGGGCCGGATCCGATGATGAGCACCGGTGCGTGAATGGGAGACATGGTCGTTTTCTTCCGCCAGTGAACTGTATCGATTTTCACCCGCAAATAACTACTCCGGGCAGTTTGTTTCAAGCCACTGACGTGTGATCCCCAGTTTTGCCGGAATGCGAAAGGCCATCCCCAGAGCCTGGTTACCAGCTTCGGCCGGCTTTGCGGAGGCACAATCGCGGACAAATGTTGCCGTCAGGGCACATTGGCAGCCTCAGGTCTCGCTCCAAGGGGACCGCAACTATGCCCTTTGAGCGTTCGGTGCTAAGGGAACGCACCCGAAATCCGGGCCGCCGGGCGGCCGACAAGAGACAGTATGCGCCTGATGGCGAACAAGAAGACCTCACCGGCCGGCCAGTCTCCGGCAACGATCAGCTGTATCAAGTGGGGCACCAAATTCCCACCCTATTACGTCAACCGGCTCTATGCGGGCGTCAAACGCTTCATGGACCGGCCGTTCCGCTTCGTCTGCTTCACCGAATACCCGGAGGGCGTCCGGCCCGAGGTCGAAATCTTCCCGCTGCCGGAAGTGCCGTTCGAGGACGAGATGGTGCGCGCCATGACGACGGGCAAACGGCGCGGCGCCTGGCGCAAGGTGACCATGCTCAAACCCGGTGCGGGCAATCTGTCCGGCCCCTGTCTCGGCATGGACCTCGATGTCGTCGTCACCGGCCCGCTCGGTGAACTGTTCGACTACATGCCCGGCAAGATGTGCATGGGACGCGACTGGCTGGAGCGCCGGCGCAGGCGGGTCGGCGGGCATGGTTCGGTGTTCCGTTTCGATCCGGCATTGCACAGCTATCTCTACGAGGATTTCGCCGACGACGTGGAAGGCTCGGTCGCCTGGAGGGGTGAACAGAAATACACATCCATGACGGCATACAGGCACGGCGATCTGGAATATTTCCCCGATGGCTGGATCTGTTCGTTCAAGCGCCAGGCCATCCCCTATTTCCCGTTCAATTTCGTGATCGAGCCGCGCCTGCCCGACAATTGCCGGGTGATGTGCTTCCATGGCACGCCGAAGATGGAAGAGGCGCTGGTCGGCGATTGCCCGAAGCTCAGATATCGCACGCGCCCGGCGCCGTGGCTGCGCGAACACTGGCTCGACGAGGACGAGAAGGACTGGGTGCCGGGTTAGGGATCAGCGTCCTGCAATCTCCGTCATCTTCGTGCAGATACGGGCGATTGTATCCGGACTGCCGCCGCCATAAACGGCTTCGCTCAGGAAAGTCTCGTAGTTTTCGCGCGGCACGCGTTTTCCGGCGATGAAGGCGTCGATGGCGGCGTGGGTGTCCTCCATGCGCGCGAGCGCGATACAGGCGCCTTTTTCCTCGAAACGGGTCGCAACCGTGTTGACGAAACCGGGATAGAGGATTTCGCGTCCGCGCACGACCGCCTCGACCATGACCGAAGAAACGAGGGTGGAGACGATCTGTGCGCGGTCGATCAGCAGGCTCGCCGGTGTTTTTGCATCGACCGTCACATTGGGCAGGCGGGCGAGGGCGGCAAAGGTCGCTTCGCGCTGGCCGCGCGGATGGGGCTGGATGACGAGATCGACCTTTTCGTGGGCGGCGAGGCGGCCGAGCCAGGTCATCAGGCCATCGAAGTCGAAGTCATAGACCCTCTTGGTGGCGAAGAAGACGATTGCCACCCTGTCGTCCGAAATCCCACTTTCCCCGGTGTTGCCGCCAAGTTCGGCGACCACGCGCTCGACCCAGGCCGGGTCGTAGCGTGGCGCGCCGGCGACGAGGATGTCTTGACCCTGCGCACCGGCGGCGACCAGCGTTTGCTTGCGGCGCTGGCTCTCGACGAATGTGGCAGCGAAGACCGGGCCAGGCAGGAACGGCACACCGCCCGGCGGATCGAACAGCAGCAGGCCATGCGGCAGTGAAACGATGGGGACATGGTTGGTGCGCGCCCAGGCCATGATCGCCTGATAGCCGAAATAACCGAAACGCTTGCGTTGGGTCGGCGGGTTGTACCAGTCGAAGGCGATGACGTCGGGCCGCCAATCGTCGAGCCAGGCGGTCATGCGGGCGTCGAAGCCGCGTGCAATCGCCCGTTCTGTGGCGATCTGCAGTAGTTTGCGCCTGATCTTGTTGCCGGCGCCGGTACGCAGCCAGTTCCTTTCGAGCCAGCCGCCGCCAATGCCGGCCATGTCCCACAGGTCGGAAATCTCGACGCCCGGCCGGCGCGACAGCATGGCAGTGCGGTGATCGCCTTTCCAGGCGAGTTCCGGCGAAGCGACAAAGAGATGGCCATGATGCTCATCCGACAGTTTCGCCCAACCATCGGCCACCGGCGCCATCGAATCGAAGTCGTTGTTGTGGCGGGTAACGAACAGCGCCTTCGTCCGGGTCTTCATGAACGCTTTGCCCTGTCGGCAACGATGCGGTCACGGATGGCATCGAGCCGCTGCGCGGCCTTTTTCGCGGTGTGGTGCTCGAGGACGTATTGCTGGCCTTTCCGGGCGAGCGCCAGGCGTTTTTCGGGATCGCACATCAGACCACGCAATGTGTCGGCGATCGCCTGCGGCGTCACCGCATCGAGATAGGCCGCACCCGGACCGCTCAATTCGCGCAGGCCGCCGCTACCTGACGAAATCAGCGCCGTGCCGGTAAAATGGGCTTCGACCGCGGCCAGCGGAAATGGGTCGGCCATGATCGAGGGCACAACCGCGATGGCCGCCGACTGGAGCGTCTTGCGGACCTCGGCGATCGGCGCGTCGCGGATCAACTCGATCCGGTCTTTGCCCTTCACCTTTTGTTCGACTGCACGAACCGGAAAATCGTCGTACATCCGGCAGTGTTTCTGCCATTGCCCGCAGAGCAATGCCGCACGCCAGTCGGGAAATTCCGGCAGGACCATCGCCAACGCGTCCACCAGTTGCGCAATGCCCTTGTCGGGATGGGGCCGCCCGGTAAAGACGATCAGCTTTTCGCGCCTGCCGTCAGGGGCGGCCTGCCAGTTTTCCGGCTGGAGACCATTGGTTGCGACAAAACTGTGCGGATCAAGGCGAGGATTGTTGGTGAGATAGGTCTGGCGGATGAACTCGGAGACGCAGATCAGCGCGTCGGGGGCAGCGAGCCGGCGGACATAGAGCCAGCGCCGGTAGAAATTGCTTTGCGGCTTGTCCTCGTTGTGGCGGTAGATGACGGTGGCCGTATCCGGCATTCTTCGCGCCAGATAGTCGGCAGTCTTGATGTCCTGATGCACTTCGACGTAGTCGGGCCTCAGCCTGCCCAGCGCGGCTTCGATGGCGCGTTGGCGTTGTCTGCTGCCGGAAAAGGATGGCAGGCGCAGCACTTTGAAACCTTCATTGCCGGCCGGCTCGGTTTCCAGCAGTGGATCGCAGACGATCGTCGTCGTTTCGCGATAGCGGCTGTTTGCGACCATGGCACGCACCACGGACTCTACCGAGTCGGGGCGGTCCGGATCGAAAGCAAAGCCCTGCTGCAAGATAATGGCAATGCGCATGAATTTCCTTGAAGCATCCTGCTGACAGGATCGATAGCCTGTTTTAGTGGAATTGTCGTTTCCCGTTCGCACCGGTGGACGTTATTAGCAGGGCTCGCAACTGACGGTCACAGATGAGCATGACGATATTTGAAAGAAAGCGGCTGGGCAAACCGGCCGTGCATGCCTTCCCGGCGCTGCCAGCCAATGCGCTGCCGGAGGATGCGGCGAAGTTCACGCCACCCGTGCCCGCTGCTCCCTACCAGCCGGAGATCCTGACCGGCAGGCCAATCTATCTGGCCTGGAACGGTTACATGTTCGATGCAGGGCGGAAGCTGCTGGATGCTTCGCTCAACCCGCGCACCAGCAAGGGCGTGTCGGACAAGATTCGCCGCAAGACGCACCGGCAAATGGCCATATCCGGGCTGATCCCGGTCAACTATGACGAGCGCTTTGTCGTCACCGATCGGTCGACGCGCGCCTATTATCACTGGATGACCGAGGCGCTGGCAAAGATGTTTCTGGTCGGCGAGGAAGTGAATGGCGCTTCCTTCCTGCTGCCGGCAGCCTATCGCGACATCGCCCATGTCCTGCGCTCGCTGGAACTGATCGGCCATTCCAGGGTCGATTATGTGCCGAAACTGCGCATGGCGCGGATCGCAACAGGCCACCTCGTCACGCCAACCGCGCCGCTGGGACCAGGTCTCGCCTGCCACGACGGGGATCTGCTCGGACGCATGGCGCGGCGCATGATCGATGCGCTGCCCGATGGTTCGCCCGGCGGGAGAGGAGAGAAGCTTTTCATCAGCCGCGCGAAAGCCGCGCGCCGGCATCTTGTCAACGAGGCGGAGGTACAGGCGCTGCTGGAAGGCAATGGCTTCACCACCATCCATTTCGAGGATCATGCGCTGGACGAGCAGATACGGATCATGGCCGGCGCCCGCGTGGTTGTCTCGCAGCACGGGGCGGGGCTCGCCAACACGATTTTCATGAAGCCGGGCGGCACGGTGGTGGAGATCACCGGCAGGCATATCGACGACATCACCTATTTCCAGCTCGCCCGCGCCCTCGGCCACGACTATCTCTACATCAATGGCGATGTCGGCGACGCTCCGGCGCTGAACCAGCACGCCGACATGATCGTGCCGGTCGACGCGCTCAACACTGTCTTGCAGCAGATCTAGGCAGCAATAATCCCGAACTCTGTCCTGGTCCTCCCCGACGACAGCGTTTCGGCGATGATCGCCTCGTTGCGTTCACGGATTTCCGGGTCCTTGTAGCCGCGGGCGTGATCCAGATGCAGGCAGAGCGCGGAATAGCGGATGACGATCGGGGTGATGCCGGCATTGACGAGGCGATAGCCGAATTCGCGGTCACCGCCGCCATAGCGGATGCGTTCGTCGAAACCGCCGATCCGCAGCGCATCGGCACGCCAACAGGATGAATTGTTGCCGTTGAAGGTCTTTTTCGCCGGTGTGACGGCGTTGAGCAGTCCGTCGATGTGCCAGGGCCGTGCCGCGACCTTCAGCCATTTCAGGCTGGCGCCGTAGCCTTGGCGTGACAGCCAGCCGAGCTGAAACGCGCGGCCGGAGCGGATGTCGTCCGGCGTTATCGCCTTGCTCGCCTCCATCGGCAGCTTGCAATAGCCGCCCGACAGGAAACGGCCTTTTCCGGCGCGCTTGCGATGGGTGGCAACCAGCTCGGTGCGCGGAATGCAGTCGCCATCGGTCAGGATCAGATATTCGCCCTGCGCCGCTTCCATCGCCTTGTTGACGATGCGCCATTTCCGGAAACCCTCATCCTCGTGCCAGACATGGCGCAGCGGGTAGGGTACGGTCCCGCCAAAGTCCTCGATCAGCTTCTTCGTGTCCGGTCCCGAACCGTCATCGGCGACGACGATCTCGAAGTCCTTGTCGGACTGGCAGGCATAGCCGGTCAGCACCTTTTCCAGCCATTCCGGCGAATTGTAGGTCGAGACGATGACGCTGATCTTCATGGCGCAATCAGCTCCGACGCAGATGGAAGAGTTGCGGGAAGATTTCGTCTGCGGTGATGTCGTGCTTCAGACCGGCGCCGGCAGACAGCACCGAGAGGTTCGATCGGACCTCATCGATACTGGTGCCCGACCATTTCTGCTTCGCATAGGCTTTTGCGGCGGCGGCGCGCGGCCGGTAGCGGGCGACGAGATGGCGCGGCGTGTAATAGAGCAGCGGCAGCCAGGGGGGCAGGTTTCCTGCGCCGAGTTCGGCATCGGCTTCGATCCGGTCGAACTGGTCGACGATTTTCTCGCTCGCCAGCGGGCCGATCAGCGAGGCGAAATACTTTTCCAGACTCTGGCGCGGCTTTTGGTGCCTGTTCGAGCCGGCGAGGATATCGCCAATCACCGAGCGCAGCGTGTCGAGGTCGTGGACCATGGGCGCGAAGGTGCGCATCAGTTCGGTGTCATGGTGATGGTCGGGATGCGGCGCGAACATGACATGCGGCTTATCCATCAGACCCGCCTCGATGCCTGTGGTGCAGCCATGATGGACCAAAACCGATGAAGCCAGGATCCATGGCGTGGCAAGGCCCTCGGCGTGGATTTCGATGCCATCGACGTCACCGAGCTTGTTCTGCCAGAAGGTGCGGTCTTCGCTGGGATGGGGGCGGACGATCAGCTTGTGGGCCGGGAACCATTCACGCAGCTTGGGCAGCATGTCCAGGAACGCATCGAGATTGGCCGCGCCTTCTTCCTCGCGGCGGCGGATATAGTCGGCCGCACCGGCATAGCGTTTCTTGTGGCGCTCCTGCTGGCGCTCGACAAAGCCGCCCTTGCGGGCATGAACGATGGTGCCGAAATTTGAATTGAACAGGATGAAGTCGCCATGGGCGGCCTTGATCCTGGCCCGCTCGGCTTCGTAGAGGCCGTGAAAGGCTTCGCGCCAGATATCGGCGCGCGGCAGGCCGGTGGTGACGATCCTGTCGGCCTGATCGGGGAAATGCCCAACGGCGAGGTCGCGCACGATATCGGAAATGGCGAACCAGCGCTCGGCGAGCGACAGCGTCTCCGCCGACAGGCGGGTTAAAAAGAACATGTCCGGATTGGGATAGATACCGGTCGATTCCTCGTCGAGCGCGGTCAGGCGATAGCCGAGGCGGGCATAGCGGCGCACCTTCTTGTCGGTCGCGACGCCCAGCGCCTTGTCGAACAATATGCCTTTCGGCAGATGGCGGGCGAGACGGCGCACAACACGGTCGTGGCCGATCAGCACGTCGTAGCCGCGATCGACGGCAATCGCGGCGACGAGCAGGCGGGCGACCAGTTCGCGCACCTGCACTTCGAGCGGGATGATGAGCCAGCGTTTCGCCATTCTATCAGTCACCGCCATCATTTTCGGCGTGAAACCGCATCAGCGACTCGGCAAAGCGGAAGTCCTCCTCCGTGTCGATGTCGGCGGCGCGCAGACGGTCGAGCCTGAAGGCAATCGTGTCGGCCAGCACCATGTTGGGGGCAGCCATGAAATCGGCGGTACGGTACCAGTAGAAGGCGCCGGCATCGTGGACGAGCGGCGGCAAGTCCTGGCTGCGCGTCATGGTGTATTCCGGCCAGTTGAAGGAGACGCGGCCGTTTTCCAGCGGTTTCAGCGCGCGCAGCGGCGGATAATCGAAATCGGTGACGGAAATGAGCGCCTGTGCGCCGCTTTCCTTGAGCCTGGCGAGCGCCTTGGCGAGATCGCGCGGGCGCACCAGAGGCGCGGTCGGGTAAAGGCAACACAGAAACGGGAAATCGCCGGCATCGGCACGCTGGACGGCATCGGCGACAACGGCGGCAGTACCCGTGTGGTCGTCGGAAAGTTCGGCCGAGCGCATGAAGGGGATTTCGGCGCCGTAATGGCGGCCGGTTTCGGCGATCTTCTCGTCATCAGTCGAGACAATGACGCGGGCAAAGCAGCCGCTGTCAAGCGCAGCGGCTATCGAATGGGCGATCAGCGGCTTGCCGGCGAGCGACCGGATATTCTTGCCCGGAACGCGCCTGGAGCCGCCTCGGGCGGGGATGATGCAGATGGCTTGCGCTTCGCTCATGATCCGTTTCCGGCGCCAATTGAATTGCGGACTGCCCGCCTGCTTGCTGCGACTTGTTGCGGCTGGGCCGCATTTCTTATAGCTAACCCGAGGGCGGCGGGAGAAGGAAATGCCGCCATGCACCGGGCCACCCGTCCGGCCTCCTTTTAGAGATTGGCAGGCGCATTGCAACGCTCCTTTGAAATCCTTGTGACCGGCGCCAGCGGATTGTTGGGCCATACGCTTGCGCCTTTTCTCAGGCAAGCCGGCCACGAGGTGACGACGGCCGGGCATAGCCATGCCACGGGGGTCGATCGCCTGTTCGACACGACGGACGAAAAGGCGGTGCGCACCGTCCTCGACGAGGTATGGCCGCAGATCGTGATCAACCTTGTCGGGCTGACCAATGTCGATAATTGCGAGGAAGACCCGCAGGAAGCCTGGCGGCTCAACGTCAAAAGTGTCGAGACGCTGGCCGGATGGGTGCGCGAGGTGGACGATTGTCGGCTGATCCACATTTCCACTGACCAGGTCTATGGTGGCGTGGGCCCGCATGTCGAAGACGATATCGACATCGTCAATGTCTATGCGCTGTCGAAATATGCCGGCGAACTGGCAGCGTTACAGGCCGATGCTACGGTTCTGCGGACCAATTTCTTCGGCCCGTCACATCTGGAGGGCAGGCCGAGCTTCAGCGACTGGGCAGTTGCTACCCTGCGCTCGGGCGAGGCGTTCACCGGCTTCGATGACGTATTGTTCTCGCCGCTCACCATGACGACGCTTTCGAAGGCGGTCGAGCGCGTTGTCCATGCGCCGAAGGCGGGCGTGTTCAATCTCGGCTCGCGCGGCGGCTGTACCAAGGCGGAATTCATCGCCTCGGTCGCGCGCGCCTTCGATCTCGATGCCTCCGCCATGCGGCATGGCTCGCAGGCCGATATCGGACTGAAGGCGCGCCGACCAGGCGACATGCGCATGGACAGCGCATTGTTCGAAGAGGCATATGACTTCAAACTTCCCGTAACAGAAGAAGAAATCAGCGGACTGACCCATGCATAAGCCAAACGCGGAAATCGAGATCGCCGGCAGGAAGATCGGCCTCGACCATCCGACCTATTTCATCGCGGATATCGCGGCCAACCACGATGGCGATTTCGAGCGGGCCAAGGAACTGATCTATCTGGCGGCGGAAGCCGGTGCGGATGTCGCCAAATTCCAGCATTTCAAGGCGGAGACCATCGTTTCCGACCAGGGCTTCTCCTCGCTGCCGAAGGAGCAGATGTCGCATCAGGCAAAATGGGCGAAATCGGTCTTCGAGATCTATCAGGATGCCTCGATCGATCCCGACTGGACGCCGAAACTGAAGGAAATCTGCGACGAGGCGGGCATCACCTTTTTCACCACGCCCTATTCGACGGACCTGGTCGACACCGTCGACCCCTATGTTCCGGCCTACAAAATCGGCTCGGGCGACATCACCTGGCCGCAGGCGATCAGCTACATCGCGGGCAAGGGCAAGCCGACCATTCTGGCGGCCGGGGCTTCCACCATGGACGACGTGGTACGCGGCGTCGATGCGTGTCTGGCGGTCAACCCGGACACGATCCTGCTCCAGTGCAACACCAATTACACGGGCGACTGGGAGAATTTCCGCTACGTCCAGCTCAACGTGCTGAAATCCTTCGCCGCGATGTATCCTGGCATGATCCTGGGGCTAAGCGACCACACGCCCGGCCACGCGGCGGTGCTGGGCGCGGTGACGCTCGGCGGACGCGTGATCGAAAAGCATTTCACCGATGACAATGACCGCGAGGGGCCGGACCACAAATTCGCGCTCAACCCGGTGGCCTGGCGCGACATGGTCGACCGGACGCGCGAACTGGAACTTGCGCTCGGCGACGGCATCAAGAAAATCGAGGACAATGAACGCGATACGGTGGTGATCCAGCGCCGTGGATTGCGTGCGGCACATGATCTGGATCCCGGCAAGCCGCTCGGTGCCGGCGATATCGAGGCGCTGAGGCCGTGTCCGACCGACGGCATCCCGCCCTACATGCTGGAAAAACTTCTTGGCCGCGAACTACGCCGACATCTCAAGCGCGGCGACCATTTCCGCTGGGAAGATTTTGAGTAAGACTTGTCTGGTTTCCGCCGGAGCTCCGCCGCGGCGTCCGTTCGCGCGCTGGCGCCTCCGCTCGTCGCGGAGGCTTGCGCTGCCACGGAGGGTTGCATGCGCGACGATCTCGCCATCATCATTCCCGCGCTGAACGAGGCAGCGACGATCGGAGGCATCGTCGCATCGCTGCGCGATAGCGGGCGGGTCATCGTCGTCGATGACGGCTCAACCGACAATACCGGGAGAATCGCAAGCGACAGCGGCGCGCTGGTCATCACCCACGAGGTCAATCGTGGCTATGACGCCGCGCTCGATTCGGGCTTTGCCAGGGCTTCCGAACTTGATTGCGTGTACGCGGTGACCCTCGACGCCGACGGTCAGCATCCTGAGGCAAAGATTGCCGAGTTCGTTTCCGCGCTCGATCAGGGCGCCGACCTTGTGCTCGGCATTCGCGACCAGCTACAGCGCTTCGGGGAATCCGCCTTCGCCTTCGCCGCACGGCTGCGCTTCGGCATCCGTGATCCGCTGTGCGGCATGAAGGGCTACCGCCTCGATCTCTACCGCTCGCTCGGCCATTTCGATTCCTATTCCTCGATCGGCACCGAATTGATGCTGTACGGCGCGGCGAAAGGCGCAAGGATTGTGCAGGTCGCGCTGGAAACGCGCGAGCGCGCGGACGCGCCGCGCTTCGGCCGGGCGTTCAGGGCGAACATGCGCATCCTGCGCGCCATGACGGTCGGTCTGAAGCACTACGGCATATTTGCCCACGGACAGTCGCGGCGCTGAGCCGGTTGTGCCTTTCGGCAAT
This sequence comes from Salaquimonas sp., assembly GCA_022340185.1. Lineage (GTDB taxonomy): Bacteria > Pseudomonadota > Alphaproteobacteria > Rhizobiales > Rhizobiaceae > BOKV01. The sequence continues at coordinate 14,462 of JAJDOK010000127.1, forward strand.
CGATCCCTTTGTGCCTTTCGGCAATCGATTCCTTTGTGCCTTTCAGCACATGGACGCCGTCCGACCCTTCCCAGATGAGCGGTTCGGGGCACAAACAGACCCTAAAGGAACACAAAATGTTACGGACAGGCAGAATCGTGTCGGCGCTCGCCATCATGGCGGTGGCGGCCACCGCAGGCGCGGTCAACGCGCAGAACTTCAAGACGCCGGGTGAAAAGTCCTTCAAGGCGGTCAGTGCGCTGATGGCGATCAAATCGCCGGCGACCAAGGCATGCCCGGCGCAGGCCAAGATGACCGGCTGGATCACCACCAACAAGCCCGGCACGGTGCTCTACATGATCGCGCGCAAGGGCGGCAGTGTGTCCGGCCCGTTCCAGGCCCAGGCCGTGCCTAGTGCGCAGGGCGCGATGGCAACGTTTTCGCGCAACATGACGATCCAGACCGCAGTTAATGCGGAATACCGCATCCTGGTTGCCGACGGCACCGGCAAGGTGATGAGCAATTGGGCGCCGCTGAAGGCGAGCTGCAAGTTCTAGCTTTGCAATATCTTACGCCAACGGCACCACAATATCGGCATGCCCGGGCTTGACCCGGGCATCCAACGGGCCTCGGGGATATCCTGGATCTTCGGGACAAGCTTGGGGATGACGACGGAGTACCGGTTCCCGGGAAGCCCTCGAATGCCGCCTCAGACGAATTTGATGGCGAGAATCTCGTAGGATTTGGCGCCGCCGGGCGCTGCAACCTCGACGGAATCGCCCTCGGACTTGCCGATCAGCGCGCGCGCAATGGGCGAGGAAATCGAGATCTTGCCCGATTTGACGTCGGCTTCCTGGTCACCGACGATCTGGTAGGTCTTTTCCTCGTCGGTGTCCTCGTCGACAAGTTCCACTGTCGCGCCGAATTTCACCGTGTCGCCACCGAGCTTGGAAATGTCGATCACCTCGGCGCGCGAGAGCATGTCCTCCAGCTCCGCGATGCGGCCCTCATTGTGGCTCTGCTGCTCCTTGGCGGCATGGTATTCGGCATTTTCCGACAGATCGCCATGGGCGCGTGCCTCGGAGATAGCCTGGATGATCGCAGGCCGGTCCTCGGACTGGCGTTTCTTCAATTCGGCCTCGAGCATGGCGTGGCCGTTGGCGGTCATGGGGACCTTTTCCATCAATTCTAGCACCTCAAAAAAGTTTGTGCCGCGCATGCCCCGGAAATGCCGGCGCCGGACCATGATGGTCGCACGCGCGAGAACAAAAGAAAACGGCCTTCCGGAGGTCATCCGGTGGCCGTATCTCACTTGCCTGACCGTGTCATATAGCAGGAATCGGGCAAATTTCACGCGTTTTTTGTGTTTTTAAGCCTAACCATGCACTGCGCGCTTCGATTTGGGCGCTTTGTTCACGGCGCCGACGATATCGGCATAGTCGGCAATGGGAGCGGGCCGACCGACCAGATAGCCTTGCACGGCCTTGCATTGTTCGCGGGCCAGGAACTCCAGTTGCTCGCTGGTTTCGACGCCTTCGGCGACCACGGGCAACTTCAGTCCCCGCCCGAGGCCGATCACGGCGCGGACAATCTCGTCGGTATGCGTGTCCTTGCCGAGCTTGTTGGTGAAAGAACGGTCGATTTTCAGCGTATCGAAGGGGAAAGCCTGCAAATAGGACAGGCTGGAATATCCAATGCCGAAATCGTCCATCGCAATGTGGACGCCGAGATTCTTGATGCGGCGCAATTGCGCAAGCGCACGGGCGAAATCGCTGACCAGCACGCCTTCAGTGATTTCCACCTCCAGCCGGTTCGGCGCCAGGCCGGTTTCAAGCAGGACTTCATGAATCGTCTGGGCCAGATCGCCATAGCGGAACTGAACCGGCGAGAGATTGACAGCCACGGCGAGCGGCTTGTTCCATGTCTTCGCCTCGAGGCAGGCCTCGCGCAGGACCCATTTGCCGATTTCAACAATGATGCCGTTTTCCTCGGCCAGCGAGATGAAGCTGCCGGGCAACAACATGCCGCGGCCGGGGTGCTGCCAGCGCAGCAAGGCCTCGAAACCGGTAATGCCGTTCTCGACATCCGACTGGGGTTGATAATGCAGCGTGAATTCGCCTCGCTTGAGAGCCTGGCGCAAGTCGCTCTGCAATGTGCGCTGCTCGCGGATGCGCGCATCGGCCTCGGGAGAGAAGGAGCGCATGACGCCGCGACCTTCCTCCTTGGCGCGGTAAAGCGCGGCGTCGGCATTGGCAAGAAGCGTGGTCACGTTGTCGCCATCGTCGGGAAAGATGGCCATGCCGATGGAAAGGCCAACCATCAGCGTGCCGCGCTCGGTCTCGATTTCGCCCGCGGCATTTTCGAACAATTTTGCCGCCAGTGCCGCGCCGGCCTCCGGCTGGTTGTTGGCGGTCGAGATCAAGCAGAACTCATCACCGCCCAGACGGGCGGGAAAGCTGTTGCCGGCGAAATCGCGAAAACGGTTCGCAACCGTTTGCAGCAGCATGTCGCCCGTCGAATGGCCGAAAATATCGTTGACATCCTTGAACCGGTCGAGATCGATCGAAAGGACGGCAAGCTTTTGATGTTTGGCGCGTGCCTCTTCTATGGCAGTGACAAATTTTTCGATGAAGGCGACACGGTTGGGCAGGTCGGTCAGCGGGTCGTGCCTAGCCATGTGGGCGACACGCCGTTCGGCGCGCACGCGTTCGGTCACGTCGGCCTGGGTGGACAGCATGAGATCGTCTTTGAGACGCACATTGTGTATGGCGATGATCCGATCGCCGATTTCGATCTCCGCCTTGAAATCATTGTTCTTGGCGAGCGTTTTGTAGAGGTCCTCGAAATATTCGCGCGGGTCCTGTTTCCAGTCCTCCATATGCCCCTTGTCGATCATTTCGTCGAACGTCATCTGCCAGTCGAAGATATCGGTATCGATGTCGTACATCTTGCAGAAGTGTTCGTTGAAGAAGACGGGACGCCCGTCCATGCGCAGCAGCGCCACGCCGAGCGGCAGATTGTCCAATGCCGTTTCCAGCGCCTGCTGATAGTCAGTGCCGTCGGCGATGCGCCGGCCCGACTTCCTTCTTTCCACCTGTTTTTTTGCTGCTCTGTGCGGCATGCCTGTTCCGTCGACGATTTTTTTAGAGAACAGCCGATTATGGGACAAAAATCGCTAAATCGAATTGAAGTCGCGCCGATCATTTATCTCAAATGCTCGGTATTGGTGTGCGCAGCGATTCTGAATCCGAGATCGCTTGCGGGTCTTTCGTGGTGTTGAGGTCTGATCCGGGCGGGGCAATCGCGATGCGAAACTGCTATGACCGGGTGCCGAACCGCCGGCTTGAAGGCTGCTGCCGGCCTTCGCGGAACCCTCTACTTGGAGGTGAAGTAGTCCGGTTTCGTCGGCAGGTTGGCCGGCCGGTAGTCATCGCGTGCGGCTATTCGCTCGCGCACCGAAACATGGACAAGTGCGTCGTCACGGATGCGGCGGCGTTCGCCGAGCGGCAGATAGAAGGGGCCGATATGCCATTTGCGGCTGGTGGCGGCGTTTCTGCGGCGCGGCAACAGCAGTTCGACCAGTGGCCACAGGCCGCGCATGGTGCGATTGATGTCGTCCGTCGGGTCGGGGGGAACGTATTTGGTGGCTGAAGCCTTGCTTTTCTTGCCCAGCACGATGCGGTTGACCGTCGCGGTATTGAAGTCGAGCCCCGCCATCCTGGCCTCGCCGATCATCCAGTCGAGCGGTATCTTGGCCAGCCCGCTCCTGGCCTCGGGATTGCCGCCGCCGATATCGCCATGACAGCCGACAAACCAGACTTCGCGGAAGTCCTGATCCTTCAGCTTGCCGCGCTTGTCGGCAGCCGGCAAGATCGGGCCTTTCCAGTATTTCTGGCCGGGCTGCCAGAAATAGGGCTGGAACATGGTGCGCCTTTCGTCGATCGCCACGGCATGGCGCACGGTTTCGACCATGTGATTGGTCTGGGTGAACGGCAGATATTCCAGGCTTGGAAAGACCTTCTTGAAGACGATGACGCTGGCCACGGTATCGAAGAGACCGAGAAATCTGACAGGCGGTTTCCTCGCCTTGAGCATGCGCTCGTAGAGCCGGACCTCCTTTTCGAAGCCGCCGACATCGCTGACCCTCTTGTAGGCGCGGTAGGCATAGTCGAGCAGGTTGATCTGGTCCTCGGTGATGAGGCCGATGGTGCGCACGAAGCCCGCCAATACCCGGGCGGTGTAGGAACCGCGGCTGAAGCCGAAGACGTAAATCCGGTCGCCGGGCTTCCAGTTCCTGACCAGGAAGCGGTAGGCATCCTTGACGTTGTCGTCGAGACCGAGCGCGAAGGCCAGACCCATCACCTCGTAGAGCTTTGTTCCCCAACGCGTCCATGCCTTGTCGGCGCCGAGCGTGCCGACGCCCGGATCGTAGAAGACTATCTGGTTCTCGTTACGCTTGAGGCAGCCATAAAGGCGCACGATGTTGGTGCGGTCCTCCTCGATCTCGTTGGAGGTGCCATCAAGCAGGAGAACGAGATTACGTGGCATGGCTACCTCCCGCACCTGCCCCGGCCAATGCGCATCCGGACCGCCCCGGCAACCGGCGAACCGTGCGAATGTATTATTCTACCAGCGATTGCAGCGTTTAAGAAGGCGGGGTCAGTGCCGGCGAGGTTCATCGAGAGACCGCATCTCGCCTTGCGGGGTGCCGATGGCTGTCCAAAACCATGCGAGGGTGGTCTTGGGCCGGGTTTAGTGACGTGATAGGCCGGGTGAATACGGATAGCCGGATCTTGCGACAGGGAGGCCCGAATGGATTACGAAACCGTGCGTGCGGAGGATTTCGGGCGGTCGCTCTCCGGGCTGGGGCTCAATCTTCTTGTGCGCGATGTTTGCGGACTGGCGTCATTCCTGTGCGACGTCTTCGGCATGCAATCGCACCGCCAGTCTGCGGATTTCGCCATCCTGACCTATGGCGACCAGCTCTTTCAGCTTCATGCCGATCACACCTATCACAGCCATCCGCTGCCATCGCTCCTGCCCGAGGCGGGGCCGCGCGGCGGCGGCATCGAGATCAGGCTTTACGAGACCGATCCGGACATGGCGGCCGAGCTCGCTACCGCGCACGCGCACGGCGCGGTCGTGCTCCAGCCGCCGACCGACAAGCCGCACGGCCTGCGCGAATGCGTCATTCTGTGCGAGAACGGCTATGCCTGGGTGCCGAGCCGCCGGCTCGCCGAGGAAGAGGTTGCACAGGTTGGGTAAGGGTGCGCTTACCCGGTCCGATGCGCCGTGCAGTCAGAAACCGTGAAACAGCATATCGAGCGCGGCGACAATACGGTCGTGTTCCGGCGTCATGTTGGCGATCTTGTTTTTCAAAGCCGCCCCGGGAACCGCCGACAGGTGTTGCGTGTACATGACCCATTCACGTTCGCCGATCTCAAAGACCGGATTCAGGCGATAGGCGGCGTCGTCGCCGGATTTGGGTACCAATGGAACCACAACGCGGGTGGAATAATCCGCCAGAATGTCAGACTGAACATCGAGCAGAAGACCGCTTTCGACCGGATTATCGTATACGTCGTACCTAGCCAATGTGGAACAGCCTGAGCTTTTCAAGCGGCAGGCCGTGCTCCTCCACATACCGGTTCGATGCCTCGATTGCCGCCCGGTTCTCTTCGCACCAACGGCGCTCCTTCTCGGCCTTCAGGGCCTTGGCGATGCCATCCTCGGCGGCGCGCGACAGATTGATGGCGAGTTCGCGGGCTTCCTCGACCATGGCTTTATCGAGGCTGAGATTGGTGGATTTGCGGAATTTGCGCGCAGTATTCATGCGCATAGCTTATGCGCAGGATGCCTGCGCGTCAAATGTCAGTCGAAATACGCCTGCAGCGGCCTGACCTTGAGTTCGCCCTTCTTCAGCGCGGCGACGGCCCGGGCGGCGGCCAACGCGCCGGCGATGGTGGTGAAATAGGGCACCTTGTGGATCAGCGCGGCACGGCGCAGCGAGCGTGAATCGGAGATCGCCTTGCGACCCGCCGTGGTGTTGACGATCATCTGCACCTGACGGTTGCGGATGGCGTCCTCGATATGCGGGTGGCCTTCCAGCACCTTGTTGATGCGCTCGGCTTCAATCCCGTTTTCGCCGAGGTAACGCGCGGTGCCGCCAGTCGCGATGATCTGGAACCCGGCCTCGAACAGCTCTTTCACGCCCGGCAGGATACGCGCCTTGTCGTCGTCCTTGACCGAGACGAAGACCGTGCCCTTCATCGGCAGGCCGGAACCGGCGCCGAGCTGGGCCTTGGCAAAGGCAAGCGCGAAATCGGTGTCGAGGCCCATCACCTCGCCGGTCGAGCGCATTTCGGGGCCGAGCAGCGTGTCGACGCCGGGGAAGCGGGCGAAGGGGAAGACGGCTTCCTTGATGGCGATATGGGTGAGCGCGCGCGGGTCGGGCAGGCCGCCATAGGGCGCGGCGGCATCGGCAAGCTTCTCGCCGGCCATGATGCGCGAGGCGATCTTGGCGATCGGTGCGCCAATAGTTTTCGCTACGAAAGGCACGGTACGCGAGGCGCGGGGATTGACCTCTAGGATATAGATCGTGCCGTCGCGAATAGCGTATTGCACGTTCATCAACCCGCCGACATCGAGCGATTTGGCGAGCAGCTTCGTCTGGCGTTCCAGTTCGTCGAGTGTTTCGGACGACAGTGAATTGACCGGCAGCGAACAGGCGGAATCGCCGGAATGGATGCCGGCTTCCTCGATATGCTCCATGATGCCCGCGACATAGGCCGACTCGCCGTCATACAGACAGTCGACATCGAGCTCGACGGCGTTCGGCAGGTAGCCGTCGAACAATAGCGGGTTCTTGCCGAGCAGCGTGTTGATCTGGCCGGTCTTGTCGTTGGGATAGCGCGCCTTGATGTCTTCCGGCACCAGTTCGGGCACGGTGCCGAGCAGGTAGTCGCTGAGACCCGTCTCGTCGCGGATGATCTGCATGGCGCGTCCGCCGAGAACGTAGGAGGGGCGCACGACCAGCGGGAAACCCAGTTCGCCGGCCACCAGGCGCGCCTGTTCGACCGAAAAGGCGATGCCGTTGCGCGGCTGGGTGAGCTTGAGTTTGGTGAGCAGTTTCTGGAAGCGGTCGCGGTCTTCCGCCAGGTCGATCATGTCGGGCGAGGTGCCGAGGATCGGAATGCCGGCATCTTCCAGAGCGGCTGCGAGTTTCAACGGCGTCTGGCCACCGAACTGGACGATGACGCCGACAAGCGTGCCGTTCGATTGTTCGACACGCAGGATTTCCAGTACGTCTTCGGCGGTCAGTGGCTCGAAATAGAGCCGGTCGGAGGTGTCGTAATCGGTCGAGACCGTTTCCGGATTGCAGTTGACCATGATGGTCTCGAAGCCGGCATCATCGAGCGCGAAGGCGGCATGACAGCAGCAATAGTCGAACTCGATGCCCTGGCCGATGCGGTTCGGTCCGCCGCCGAGGATGACGATCTTCCTGTGCTCCGACGGCAGGGCTTCCGAGCGCAGGCTTCCCGCGAACGGCGTCTCGTAGGTCGAGTACATGTAGGCGGTGGGCGAGGCGAATTCGGCGGCGCAGGTGTCGATGCGCTTCATCACCGGATGGACGTCGAGCCGGTCGCGCAATGCGGCGATGTCGGCTTCCTCGGCGTGGGTCAGCGAAGCGAGTCGGGCGTCGGAAAAACCGTGCGCCTTCAACATGCGCAGATTGTCGGCGTCGGCCGGCAGGCCATGCTCGCGGATGCGTTTTTCGAGCGCGACTACGCCAGAGATCTGTTCGAGGAACCACGGGTCGATGCGGCAGGATGCGTGCACCTGCTCGACGCTCCAGCCCTGGCGGAAGGCCTGCGCCACCATGCGCAGCCGGTCGGGCGTCGGCCGGCCGAGCGCGGCGCGGATGGCGTTGAGATCGTCGTCGCTGTTGCCCTCGTCGCCGAGACCCGGAATGTCGATCTCGTCGAGGCCGGTCAGCCCGGTTTCCAGCCCGCGCAGCGCCTTCTGCAGGCTCTCGGCGAAGGTGCGGCCGATCGCCATGACCTCGCCTACCGATTTCATCGAGGTGGTCAGTTCAGGCACGGCGCCCGGGAATTTCTCGAAGGCGAAGCGCGGGATCTTGGTGACGACATAGTCGATCGACGGTTCGAAGCTCGCCGGTGTCGCGCCGCCGGTGATGTCGTTTTCCAGTTCATCGAGCGTGTAGCCAACGGCGAGCCGGGCGGCGACCTTGGCGATCGGAAAACCCGTCGCCTTGGAGGCCAGCGCCGAAGAGCGCGAGACGCGCGGGTTCATCTCGATGACGACCATGCGGCCGTCGGCGGGATTGATCGCGAACTGCACGTTGGAGCCGCCGGTCTCGACGCCGATCTCGCGCAGCACCGCGATCGAGGCATTGCGCATGCGCTGATATTCCTTGTCGGTCAGCGTCAGCGCCGGGGCGACGGTGATGGAATCGCCGGTGTGGACACCCATCGGATCGACGTTCTCAATCGAGCAGATGATGATGCAATTGTCCGCCTTGTCGCGGACCACCTCCATCTCGAATTCCTTCCAGCCGAGCACCGATTCCTCGATCAGCACCTCGGTCGTCGGTGAAGCGTCGAGGCCGCCCTCGACGATTTCGAAGAATTCGGTGCGGTTATAGGCAATGCCGCCGCCGGTGCCGCCCAGCGTGAAGGAGGGGCGGATGATCGCCGGCAGGCCGACATGGGCGATCGCGTCGGTGGCGATCGCCATGGCATGCGCCTTGTGACGCTCCTTGCGGTCGCTCTCGCCGGCGGCCCATCCGGCCTCGAAGGCTTCAAGCGCGGCGTGGCGGGTGGCCTCGTCAGGACTTTCCGCCATGATGCGCTCGACCGCCTCGCGATGGCGCTTCCTGTCCTCGGCCTTGATGTCGGTGGCATTGGCGAGCACCGAGCGCGGCGTCTCGAGGCCGATCTTCTCCATCGCCTCGCGGAACAGTTTCCTGTCCTCGGCCTTGTCGATTGCCGCGGCGTCCGCGCCGATCATCTCGACGTTCCACTGGTCGAGCACGCCCATCTGCTTTAGCGACAGCGCGCAGTTGAGTGCGGTCTGGCCGCCCATGGTCGGCAGCAGGACGAGCTTCTCGTCGGGTCTGGCGGTGCGTTCGGTCTCGATGATGCGGGCGACGACTTCCGGCGTGATCGGCTCGATATAGGTGGCGTGGGCGAGATCGGGATCGGTCATGATCGTCGCCGGATTGGAATTGACCAGCACGATGCGGAACCCTTCCGCCTTCAGCGCCTTGACGGCCTGGGTGCCGGAATAATCGAACTCGCAGGCCTGGCCGATGATGATGGGCCCGGCGCCGATGATGAGAACGGCATCGATGTCGGTGCGTCTGGGCATGCGGGTCCGGTCTTCTTCCTGCGGCGGGCGTACCAAAACGGGCGGCCTTTGGGCGCCGCCCGCTACGTCACGCATCGATTGCTGGCTGAAGCGGCCTTATAGGGGAGGAATCGGGGCGATGTAACCCCCGAAAAGAGGGAAAATTGGGGGCATCTTGGCGGAAGCGCGGAAGCGCCTACTCCGCCGCCTCGGCCTTCTCGTCCGCGGGCATGTCGGAGGTTTCCTCCGTGTCCTCGACCGGTTCGCCGATCATTTCAAGGAATTCCGCGGGCACCGGCTTGGTGTCGGTGCCATTGAAACCGCCAATGCCGGCCGACAGCGCATAGCAGGCGAGTTCCACGGTCTTGGGGATACCGACGGACTTTCCGTCGCGCTTGCCCTTTTCGTAATACTGGATCACCCGCTTCTTCAGACCGAGCAGTTCGGCCGCATCCTTCTGTTTCAACCCGAGGCTTTTGCGCCATGACCTGAACTGGTCGGGTGTCATCGCGGTTCGCTTTCCAAACAACTCGCATGCCGATGCATAATCAACAGACCGGCAAGGTATTAGCACAATCGATAATCAAGCGGGTTTTCCCTCTCAATGCAAGAACGAAAAATGCACGAGGTGCGTACCGGCGCTTGACAAAAACGCACCTTGTGCACATATTGGGATTTGAAACGCACAGGGTGCGCATACCCAAGGTCAATTGTCGCTCTTGGGTGCCAATATGGAATGCGGATTAACCGCAAATACAGGATTGGCGAGCACACTCTTCGAACAAGAAACGCCGAAGAAAGGACGAGTGAAATGCTTTCGGATCTCTATCTCGGCAGAAGCTATATCGTTCCGGGCAAGATGGACATGCATCGTCATGCCACATTTTCTTGCGGGATGGCCAAGCTGGCCGCGCGCGTGAAGGCACTCTTCCGCCGCAGCTGACCACAGTTCTGTCGACCATCAAAAGGGCCGCGGAAATTACCGCGGCCCTTTTGATTCGCACCATGCGCAAGGACCGTTTGCCGCTTGCGTCATGCTGGATGGCAGCGATAATGCTAACCCATGGGAATGCGGCGGCGAAGTGTTGCCGCGAAGGGTCTGGCAGACGGAGGAAATGCCGATGCGCTGGCGAGGCAGACGGCAAACCACCAATATCACGGATGTACGCGGGCAAAGTGGTGGATTGGGCGGCGGCCTGGGCATTCCGGGCGGCTTCGGCAGGGGAGGCGGTCCGTCCATACGCATTCCGATGGGCGGGCGCAGCGGCGGCGGAGGGCTGGGCTGCGGTACGCTGATCGTCATCGGTATCGTGATGTGGATGCTCGGCATCAACCCGATGGTACTGCTCAACAGCCTCGGCGGGGATCTGGGCGGCAGTCTTGGTGGCGGATTGGGACCATCGGTCACGCAACAGCAGGCGCCGACGGGCGCAGGCCGGCAGGGCGGGGCGAACCAGAACGAGATGACCCAGTTCGTGCGCACCATCCTCGCCTCGACCGAGGATGTGTGGACGGACATCATGAAAGGCTATGGCAAGAGCTACCCGCCACCCGAAACCATCCTGTTTACCGGCGGCGTGCGTTCGGCCTGCGGCATGGCCTCCTCGGCCACCGGGCCATTCTACTGTCCCGGCGACAAGAAGGTCTATATCGATCTCAGCTTTTACGACACGCTGGCGCGGCAGTTCGGCGCCAAGGGTGATTTCGCGCAGGCCTATGTGCTGGCGCACGAGGTCGGCCATCATGTCCAGAACATCATCGGCGTGCTGCCGCAGTTCAACCGAATGCGCCAGTCCATGGGCAAGCTTGAGGCCAATCAGATGTCGGTGAAGGTGGAATTGCAGGCAGACTGTTTCGCCGGCATCTGGGGCCACTATGTCTCCAAGGAGGGCTGGCTTGAGCGCGGCGACCTGGAGGAGGCGATGGATGCGGCGACCAAGATCGGCGACGACAACATCCAGAAGCAGACGCAGGGCTATGTCGTGCCGGATGCGTTCACGCATGGCACCTCGGCACAGCGCAAGAAATGGTTCCGCCGCGGCTTCGATTCCGGCCGGATCGAATCCTGCGACACGTTCAACACGCGCGATCTCTAGGCGAATCCGGGAGACGGCCTGATTCGCGTTTGCGCCACGCGTCTGCCCTGTTCCCGGGCTATGCGTTCAATACGCAATCCTGGGTGATGGGAGTGATCCGTGGGACTGATGTCGAAAGGCATGACTGGCGCCAGCGCGGCAATCGGTCTTGCGCTGTTCTCGCAGGCGCCGGAGTTCGCGCAGCAATATCGCCAGCGTCTCGGCGGCGCGGTCGAGGAATTGCGTGCCGTCGTTGCCGATTTCGACCGCGACGCCCAGGCCTCGTCCATGAGCCGTGCGCAAGCGCTTGAAGCGATGGCGGCCGCGTCACAGCGCTTCACGCGCGACCGTGGCGCGAGCATGACGCGCACGATCGAACGCTTCGACGGGCTATTTGAGCAGCAGACGTCGATGGAGACGTCAGGGACACTGACCCGGCCGATCATTGTGCTGCGCAATCCCGACACCCAGGTGCTGGAAGGCGCCTGGGGGATTTTCGAACCGGCCTTGCCGTTGACGCTGCCCGGCGTTGTCTATGGCGGGATTGGTGCACTCGTCTTCGCCATGGCGGCGCGGCTCGGCGTGTGCACGACGCGTTCGCTCAGACGCAGACGCAGCGACCGGTTGCTCGGAGTTGGAAGGACCACCTGACAAATCATCTGGTTGAAGCGTTTTGCCGCCGCACCAGAAAGGGCAGTAGCATGATTCGCGCGACCTGGCCGGAACGCGGATAGCTGTCTGGGTCGTAGACACCAAGCTGCTCCGGTACCCGGCCCGGTCGATAGATGAAACTGCCGAACAGGATGTCGATCAGCGACAGCGCGACTGCGTAATTGCCGCTTTCTTCCGTGTCGGCACTGTGATGGTAGCGGTGCAACTCGGTGCCGACGAAGATGTAGTTGAACCAGCCGGCGCGCAGATCGAGATTGGTGTGCGAGAACAGTCCCTGTATGCCGATCACCATGTTGGCCAGCACGACTGTTTCGGCCGAGGCGCCGAGCAGGTAGAGCGGCAGGATGGTGACAAGGCCGCGAACGATAAACGTGTTCACCGGATGACCGGCCGGGTGCATCAGCACATAGACCTGCTCCGGCAGATGGTGGGCGGCATGCGAGCGCCACAGAAACCGGCCGAAAGGACCGGGAGCCTCGTGGGCGATGCGGTGCTGCCAATACTGGAAAAAATCGACGACGAAGATGGCAACCGGCACCGAGAGGAATAACGGCACGCCGGTTAACACGCCCGAATGCCCCTTGCCGAGTTCGACACCGATCCAGGCGAAGGCCAGATTGGTGGCGAATATCGTGGCGCCATTGACGGCGAAGAACTGGATGTCTCGGGCGAATGAACGCCAGGTCATGCACCATTTGTCTTCGACCGGCCAGACGAATTCCAGCCCGATCAGCAACAGCGCGGTGCCGACAATGCAGGCGCCGGAAACGGCGACCATGTTCACGCCGAGCACATCTGCATGCAAGACGAGGCCTATCGAGGCAATGAAGGCAATTGGCCAGGTTAGCCACTGAACGGGAAAGGGTGGACTGGCCAATTGAACAGATCCGTGAAGTTCAACGGTTGTCATTGCTGTTCTCCCTCGGCTTGCATTTGCGGACACAGGCCGATCCAGAGTGCGTCGAGCATGGCCTCAACTCCTTGCGGCGGGATCGTGCCGCCGTGAAAGCCCATGATCTCGAACAGGACCAGGCTATGGGCGGTGGCGACCATCAGGCCCGCTGCGGCGCGTCCGTCGACCGGGCTGACATCGCCCCGCTCGCGTAACTCGCCGAATCGTTTGGCCAGCGCAGCGGTGATAGACATCACGGCCGGCTCCGACGATTGACGCATGATGTTCTCAAGCCCGATGTCAGGTTGGGAAATGAGCGGCAGTACCAGCGGTAGGGTTTCACGCATATGGGCAAGCAGGCTGCGCATGACTTGTGACAGGGCGCCACGGATGTCATCAATGTCATCGAGCGGGTCGAGGATCAACGACATGTCCGGTAGCGGCGGGACCATGGCCGCGACGACGAGTTCAGACTTGGTTGGATAGCGTTTGAAGATCGCGGCCTCGGAAACGCCGAGCCTTTCTGCGACGTCCTTGATTGTCGCGCTGAGTCCGTCATGGCTGAAAACCTCGCGGGCAGCTGCAAGCAGCGCATTGTTGGTGATAAGGGGAGGCCGGCCCATGATGATTCCATTAGTAAGTATGTAATAACTTACTAAATATAAAATTGTTTGCTGTCAAGACCGGTTGATCGGGCTTCGGGAGGGACCAACATCAAAATGCAATGCCGTCCGCACTCAGGCCATGCGGACGGACGGATCCGGTCTGAAGAATGGCGCGATGACATGCGTGCTGGCCGGCAGTGCGGCAGTCACGGGTCAGGTGTGGCGATGCGTGCCAAATTTCTCAGAAATTGTAGAGCGGACGCCTTGGACCGATATGCGGCGGAGACAGGTTTTCGGCAGGTTTGCGCTTCGATTTCGTCAGCAGATGCCGCGCTGCGGGCGAAGGAAAGACGAGTACGGGCTTGCGCCTGGCGATCGCCGCAAGCGCAGCGCCCAGCCGTGCGTATTCATCCGACTTCAATCTGGCGCTGATCTTGGCAATCATATTCATGCTCCAATGCAATAAGACAGACTGGAACTGTCCTTGCACTGATTGGAATCATGTCGCTGAATTGTGAGTATTTCACCACAAACCGGCGTAAAATGCGATTAAATTTCGGTAATGCTTGAAACTGGTACCGACTACCGTTCCGCCAGAGCCTCAAGCCCCTTTCTTTCGCGCATCAGGTTGGCGAAGCGGCGGAAGAGGTAATGGCTGTCCTGCGGACCGGGCGAGGCTTCAGGATGGTGCTGGACGGAAAAGACCGGTTTGCCCCTGACCCTGAGACCGCAATTGGAACCGTCGAACAGCGAGACATGCGTCTCCTCGACATTGTCGGGAAGCGTCGAAGCGTCGACGGCGAAGCCGTGGTTCATCGATACGATCTCGACCTTGCCGGTGGTGTGGTCCTTGACCGGATGGTTGGCGCCGTGATGGCCCTGATGCATTTTCATGGTCTTCGCGCCCAGCGCCAGCGCCAGCATCTGGTGACCGAGGCAGATGCCGAAGACCGGGATGTCGGTCGCCAGAACGCCCTGAATCGCCTCGATCGCATAGGCCCCACCGGTCGCGGCCGGGTCGCCCGGGCCGTTCGACAGGAAAACGCCGTCTGGCTGGTGGGCGAGGATGTCGGCTGCGGTGGCGGTCGCCGGCAGGATTGTCAGTCGCGCGCCGAGGCCCGCCAGCAGACGCAGGATGTTACGCTTGATGCCGTAGTCGACGGCGACGACGTGGTAGTTCTCCTCGGAGCGTTCGCCATAGCCTTCGCCCCAGACCCAGGGCGTCTCGTCCCAGCTCGAGCTCTGGCCCGAGGTGACGTCTTTGGCCAGATCCGCGCCTTCCAGCCCCGGCCATTCGGCGGCGAGCGCCGCCAAGGCGGGGACATCGAAATCTCCGGACGGATCGTGGGCGATGACGGCGTTGGCGAGGCCCTTTTCGCGGATCAGCGCGGTCAGCGCGCGGGTGTCGACGCCGGTCACCGCGATGATGCCCCGCGAGACCAGCCATTCGTTGAAATGGCGCATCGAGCGCCAGTTCGAGGGATGGGTGATATCGGCCCGGAATACCGCGCCCGCGACACGGGCCGTGGCGCCGATGTTGAGCGTCTCGATGTCCTCGTCGTTGGTGCCGATATTGCCGACATGGGGAAAGGTGAAGGCGACGATCTGGCCGGCATAGGAGGGATCGGTGAGAATTTCCTGATAGCCGGTGATCGCGGTGTTGAAGCACACTTCCGCCTGGGTCGCGCCGGTTGCGCCTGCGCCGAAGCCCTCGATCACGGTGCCGTCGGCAAGCACGATGAGCGCCGTCGGCTTGCGTGTCGGCCAGGGTTGAGAGGTCATGACGGTTCCTTTGGGCGGTCGTGAGGCGTGCGTCAGGGCAAGGCTGCTGCCAGCCGGACAGATTGCTACATGGTGTTGGGCAAGGCGGCAAACTAGATCAATGGCAACAGGGCGTCAATCAGGCGTATCAGGTTTTTCCACCAATAAATTCAATATCTTATATGAAGGTGTCCGGATTGCAGGACATTGGCTGCTGGTCTATGCTGGTACCTCTCGCAAGGAGATCATCATGCGTGAACAAATCTCGCAGGCGCTGAAGGTCGCGCTCAAGGGTCAGGAACGGCGCCGGGTGGCGACGCTCAGATTGATCAATGCAGCCATTACCGATCGCGACATCGCACTGCGCGGCAATGGCAAGGACCGGGCGGATGACGCCGAAATCCTCGATATCCTGACCAAGATGGTCAAGCAGCGCGAGGAGAGTTCGCGGCTTTACCGCGAAGCGGGTCGCAGCGAACTCGAGGCGCAGGAACTGGAAGAAATCGAGATCATACGCGAATTCCTGCCCAAGGCGCTTAGCGAGGAGGAAACCGGCGAGGCGATCCGCGCGGCGATTACCGAAACCGGCGCGCAGTCCTTGCGCGACATGGGCAAGGTCATGGGTCTGTTGAAGGAGCGCTATCGCGGCCAGATCGACATGGCCAAGGCCGGGGCGCGCATCAAGGCGGAACTGGGCACCTGAAAAGGGCAACTGCCAATCCGCACGCCGGTCAGGATGTTGTCGGTATCAGGCTTTACTCGAGCGCGTCTCGCTGCCTTCCATCTGTATCCCGACGGAAGCTGAAGACAGATCGGCGATTGGCGATGGCGCGATCTCGCCCATCTCTCCCGATTCAATCTCGTTTGATGCCGCGTCAGACGTCTTCCACAACGATGCGACGACGCCTGCGCCCAGCAGGGCGAGCGTGATGCCGAGCGACAGGGCCGGCGGCATCTTGTCGAAGCCGAACAGCGGGGCGAGAACGATCTTGGCGCCGATGAAGACGAGGACGAGGGAGAGCGCGTATTTCAAATAGCAGAAGCGATGCAGCAGCGCCGACAGGGCGAAGAACAGCGAGCGCAGGCCGAGAATGGCGAAGATATTGGAGGTGAAGACAATAAAGGGATCGGTGGTGATTGCGAAGATCGCCGGAATGGAATCGACGGCGAAGATGAGGTCGGCGATCTCGACGACGCAAAGCGCCAGCAGAAGCGGTGTGATGAAAAGCCTGAGCCTGCCCGTGTGCGCATCCGCCTCGCGCACGATGAAACGGTCGCCGCGCAAGCTGCTCGTGACGCGGAAATGTCGCGACATGAATTTGAGCACGGGATTGCCGGCGACGTCATATTCGGAATCGGCGGAAACCAGCATCTTGATCCCGGTCAGGATCAGGAAGGCGGCGAACAGGTAGAGAATCCAGTGGAACCGGTCGATCAGCGCGGCACCGGACAGGATCATGACGCCGCGCAGGAGAATGACGCCCAGGATGCCGTAGAACAAAACGCGGTGCTGATAGGCGCGGGGAATGGCGAAATAGCTCAGAATGACCGCCAT
The DNA here is from genome assembly GCA_022340185.1 of Salaquimonas sp. GTDB lineage: Bacteria > Pseudomonadota > Alphaproteobacteria > Rhizobiales > Rhizobiaceae > BOKV01. The sequence goes on from JAJDOK010000127.1 coordinate 31,370, forward strand.
CACGAAGATGTTGTCCATCGACAGGCTTTGTTCGACCACATAGCCGGTCAGATACCGAAAAGCGGCTTCCGAACCGCTCTTGGCGTTGATGAACAGGGCGAACAGCAGCGCCAGTGTCACGTAGAAAGCCGAGAGTTGCAGGCTCTCGCGAATGCCGATGACATGGGCCTTGCGGTAGAGAATCCCGAGGTCGAAGGCCATCAGGCCGAGCACCAATGCCAAGAATGCCGCCCAATGCCAGACCGGCGTTCCCATCGCATCGGCAAATATGAAATGCATTTATACGAGCGTCCGACGGCGAAATGTTGATCAGGCGGGTCCGCGCCGCCCATGGATATATCGTCTGACGCATGCCGGGATGGGACACAACCCCGCCGCGGTTGCAAACCCACTGAGGAATGCCTGTTTTGCACGCCCCATTTCCGACATTTCTGTCGTCGATGCAGTGGCATGTGGGCTTTGCGGAGAGGAAGTTCAAGCGTCAGACCGGCATTGGCAGCCGATTGCGCATGTCGGATGGTGCCAAATGCCTTGCGTGAACTCGCCGAATGCCGGCATTGCGGATCGCGTCAACAGGTTTGGGAATAAAAAACTGCCCGGTCTCAACCCACAAGAGACCGGGCAGTGTGCGGAGCAAGATTCGAAGTGGCCGTTTGGGGCAAACCGGCTCCGCATAAGGAGAGTCAGCCGATGTCACCCGTCAAACACAACCCCCGCACATTGGGGGACTGCGGTTTGGATGCACATGGGTCGGCCGTGTTCAACTTCGATCCGGACCATGTCCGGGCCCTTTATCGCGGTTCGAACAGGCCGGCGTAATGCTTGATAAAGGTTTGCAATCCATCTTGAATATTTCCCCGATTGAACTGTAACGGACGAATGATGCATGGTCACCTGACATTTTCGCGATCCGTAACGCGGCGCACGGCGCTTACGCGAATTGCCAGGCTGACCGGTTTCGCCGGAATGGCGGCGTTGCCGGGCTGCATGGGCGTGCTGACCACGGAAAATGCAACGAGCCATGTCGCGCGCCGGCCTGACGATATCGCGCCAATCCGGTTCGATCCGGTCGAGGGACTTGCGGCGATCAACGCGACACGGCGCAAATTCCTGCTGCCGCCGTTCGAGGCCGATCCGCGCCTGCAGCATGCGGCGCAGAACCATGCCGACTTGATGGCGAAGACCGGCGAGTTCGGCCATGAATTCGGTCCGGGCACGAAATTTCCGTTGCGCATGGAAGCGGTGGGTTTCGAGGGGTCGGCGGGTGAAAATCTCGGTGTTGGCTACGGGTCGATCAAGGAGGCGATCCAGGGCTGGCTCGATTCGCCCAAGCACCGCGAAATCCTGCTCAGGCGCAAATATGATCTCGCCGGTATCGCCTACGCCTTCAACCATTCGGGCAAACACCCGCGCCGCACGCATTTCTGGGTGCTCGACGTCGGCCGGAATCCGCCGCCCGGCATGCGTCTCGGACCGTATATCAGGCGGAGCTGAACTGCTCAGGGTTGTAACCGCCGCCGTCGCAAGAACACACCGATGATCGCCAGTCCGGTTCCGAGCATCGGCAGGGTTGCGGGCAGGGGCACCGCCGCGACTTCCAGCGAGAGCGTTATGGCGGAAGCAGGTGGATCCTCGGGGCCGAAGCTGCCGCCGGTCGAGTACCAGATGCGGACTTCCTGAACCGAACCGGAGAAGTACTGGCCCAGGACAAGATCGAAAGCCGATCCCGCAATCAGCGTGTTAACAAAGGTGATGCCCTTGACGCTTAGGGGAATGGAGATCGCCTGGGTCGGACGCGAACCCTGCAAAACCGTGAGGTCGACCTTCCCCAGTTCGCCGACCGGGCTGGCTCCGGTTTTCAGCGTTGCCGTGATGTCGCTGCCCACGGCAGACTCCAGCCCGGTTCCCGCGGCAACACTCAACGTTCCTCCCGTTACGGTCTCGCCGGCGAGGCCCGACAGATCAAACATCATGAAGCTCTGGCTAACGTAGACAGAGCCGATATCCTTGCCGGTGGTGAGCCGTTCGTAGACTGGCGGAAAGGGCGCGACCTGTGTCCAGAACGATGTGGGGTTCAGGTTGTAAACGGCGGCAGACGCCGGGCCTGATACAGGGGCGAAAACGGCGAGCGCTCCTGCGAGCGCAATTCGATACACGGTCATGGTCTTAATCCTGCTGTTTCCGACGGCGCA
>JAJDOK010000003.1 GCA_022340185.1 Salaquimonas sp.
ATCCTGCTGACCGATCTGGAGGACGGGTCGAGCCGCATCGTCCGCGAAGGCGAGACGGTCACAGGTGAATTGGGGCAGGCGGTGGAAAAGGCCTTCCGCTCGGGCAAATCCGGCACGGTCGAAGTCGACGGGCGCAACTGTTTCCTCAATGTCCATGTACCGCCGGCGCGCATCGTCGTCATCGGTGCGGTACATATCAGCCAGGCGCTGGCGTCGATGGCGAAGATCGCTGGCTTCGATCTGGAAATCATCGATCCACGCACGGCGTTTGCCACGCCGGAACGTTTTGCCGGAGTGACGCTGTTCGCCGACTGGCCGGAAGACGTGCTGAGGGAAAGGCCGCTCGACCGCTACACGGCGCTGGCGGCGCTGACGCATGATCCCAAGATCGATGACTTTCCGTTGAGCGCCGCGTTCAATGCAGGCTGTTTCTATGTCGGCGCGCTCGGCAGCCGCAAGACCAATGCCAAAAGGCGTGAGCGGCTGGTGGCGGCAGGCTTGAGCGAAGCGCAATTCGAACGCATCGCCGCACCCATCGGGCTCGATATCGGCGCGGCCAGCCCGGCCGAGATCGCCGTCGCCGTCCTGGCGCAGATCATCGAGGCGCTCAGAAAGCGCGATCTGTCAAGCGCCGCGGATGCCGGGGCCATGCCGGACAAAAGTGTCGTGATGGGGGCATGAAATTCGCTACCTTCGCTCTTGGTGAGGCGCAGGGCGCGGTGCTCGCCCACGCCGTCAAACTGCCGGACGGGCGCAGACTGAAGAAAGGCACGGTACTCGGGAAAAACGAGATAGCCAGTCTCGCCCAAGCAGGTGTCGAAAGCGTCATCGCTGCAAGGCTGGAGGCGGGCGATACGGGCGAGGACGATGCGGCGCAGCGTATCGCGCAAGCACTTGTATCGACCGGTATTCGCGCGGAGGCGCCAGCTACGGGCCGGGTCAATCTCTACGCCGAAGCCAATGGCGTATTTCGTGCCTTCAAGGAAAAGGTCGATGCGATCAACGCCGTCGAACCCGGCATCACCTTCGCCACGCTCGATCACCTGAAGGCCGTCAATGCCGGACGCATGGTGGCGACGGTGAAGATCATTCCCTATGGCGTGCCCGAAGCGGCGGTGGCGCGCGCCGTCGAAATCGCCTCGGCGGGCGAGGTGATCGGCATCGACCGCTACCGTTCCATGCACATTGGCGTGGTGGCGACGAAACTGCCCTCGCTGAAACCGTCCACCATGGACAAGACGATCCGGGTGCTGGAAGACCGGCTTGCTCCGAGCGGTTCGACAGTCGTGCGCGAAATCCGCACCGGGCATGTCGAGACCGAGATTGCCGAGGCGATCGGCGCGCTGCTGCCGCAAAGCGACATGGTGCTGGTGTTCGGCGCGTCGGCGATCTGCGATATCGACGATGTCATCCCTTCAGCGATCCGAAATCAGGGCGGCGAGATCGTCCATTTCGGCATGCCGGTCGATCCGGGCAATCTGTTGCTGCTCGCCGAAATCGACGGCAAGCCGGTGATCGGCGCACCCGGCTGCGCGCGCAGTCCCGCCGAAAACGGCTTCGACTGGGTCCTGCAGCGGCTGATCGCCGGACGGCGGGTCACGGCGGAGGAAATGACCGGCATGGGCGTCGGCGGGCTGCTGATGGAGATCGGCACGAGGCCACAGCCGCGCGAAAAGGCGCAAATACCGGTACGGCGTGTCGCAGCGATCATTCTTGCTGCCGGCAAGTCGACAAGGATGGGGACGGCCAACAAGCTGCTGGCGAAGCTCGACGGCAAGCCGCTGATAGCCCATGTTTTTGCTGCCGCTGAGGCAAGCTCTGCTACCGAGACAATCGTCGTCACCGGCCACGAGGCGGACAAGGTCGAAGCCTTGCTGGCGGAAAGCGGCGCACGCCTCGTCCATAATCCGGATTATGCGCGGGGACTTTCGACCTCGCTGGCCGCCGGCATCGGGGCCGTATCCGAGGATTGCGATGTGGCGATCATCCTGCTCGGCGACATGCCGCATGTCACTTCAGCGATGATCGACCGCATGATCGCGGCTTCTTCCGGCGAAGCCATCGTCGTGGCCGCGCATGGCGGCGAGCGGGGCAATCCGGTGCTGTGGCCGCGCCGCGATTTCGAGGCGCTGTGTTCACTGCATGGCGATACCGGCGCGCGGGCGCTGATCGGTGAAAACGGCGACCGCGTTGTGGCGGTCGAACTGGGCGAGGCGGCCGGTTTCGACATCGACACGCCGGAGGCGCTTGTAGATGCTGGCGGAGAGGTATCCGAAAACTGAGAGCCGATATCAGCCCTGCTGACTGGCGACCGCTTCCGCTTCGATCTCGCGCGAGCGCCTGAATGCCGGCCGTGCCGCGCATCGCTCCGCGTACTCGGCAAAGACCGGCCTCTTGTCCAGCATACCGAAAGCCAATCCGAAAAAGACACCGCCGCCGATCATGATGTCGGCGGTGGTGAAGCGTTCGCCGCAAATCCATGGGCCATTTTCAAGGCCTTTCTCCAGTGCGGCGAACACGGTTTCGGGATTGCCCCACGCTGCGCGTGCCTTGACGGTATCCCAGCCGGAAAATCTCTGCATGTAGGCCGGCTCGATGCAGTTGCCGGCGAAGAACAGCCAGCGCAACCAGGTGGCACGGAGCGGGTCGCCGATCTTCGGCGCGAGACCGGCCTCGGGAAAGCGGTCGCCCAGCCAGGCGCAGATTGCGCCCTGTTCAGCGACGATCGCCTCGCCCTCGGTCAGCGCCGGCACCTTGCCCATCGGGTTGATCGCCCGGAATTCCGGCGTGTCCTGTTCTCCGGCACGGATGTCCACCAGCACGCGCTCGTAGGGCGCGCCGATCTCCTCCAGCAGCCAGATCGACGTCACCGAACGCGATTGCGGGGCCCAGTACAGTTTCAGCATCGACGCATCTCCCGTTTAGTAGGAACATAACAAGAACAAAATCAACCGTCCAGCAGAAATATCGGCGTTGGCTCGGGAATCGCCAGACTAGATAAGTTGCAGACCTTTCATCGAGGCATGGCCGTCGCGCGCGATGATGATGTGGTCGTGCACGGTGATGCCCATCGGTTTGGCGATCTCGATGATGGTGTGTGTCATGGCGATATCGGCGCGCGAGGGTGTCGGGTCGCCCGAGGGGTGGTTGTGGACCAGGATGATCGCTGTGGCCGACAGTTCCAACGCTCGGCGCACCACCTCACGCGGATAGACGGGAGTGTGGTCGACGGTCCCGACCTGCTGGACCTCGTCGCGAATGAGCTGATTCTTCTTGTCGAGGAAGAGCAGGCGGAACTGTTCGCGCTCCTCGAAGGCCATGGCGATACGGCAATATTCCAGCACTTGCTGCCAGGAGCCCAGAACCGTTTTTCCACGCACCTGCCCACCGGTCATGGCGGTGGCGGCGGCCTGAACGATCTTCAGGTCGGCGGCCGAGTTTTCTGACAGGCCGCCCGCCTTCTCAAGCCGCGAAATCGAAGCTGCGAGTACCTCCGACAGCGAACCGAATTCGGCGATCAGTTTCTTGGCGAGCGGCTTGACATCGCGGCGCGGAATGGAGCGGAAGAGCAAGAGTTCGAGCAGTTCGTAGTCGGCGAGTGAATCGGCGCCATGTTCGCGGAATTTCTTGCGCAAGCGTTCGCGATGGCCGTGGAAATGCGGCACTTGCCGGCGCTTGTCCGCGGGTGCTTCGGAAAATCCTTTTGATGTAGCCTTGCCGCTCCGGGCCAAACGAACCCCCGCCCCAACTTCGCCTTGCAGAAATTCAGCGATAGGGGGGGAGAGTATAGCCGGCGGGCGAGAGGGTAAATATCTCGTAGCCGGATTCGGTGACGCCGACCGTATGTTCGAATTGCGCCGAAAGCGAGCGGTCGCGGGTGACGGCCGTCCAGCCGTCGGCCAGCACCTTCACGCCGGCGCGGCCGAGATTGATCATCGGTTCGACCGTAAAGATCATGCCGGGCTTCAGTTCAACGCCTTCGCCGCGACGTCCGTAGTGGAGGATGTTCGGCGCATCATGAAACAGCAGGCCGACGCCATGGCCGCAGAAATCGCGCACCACGGAGCAGCGCTCGGCTTCGGCGAATTCCTGGATCGCCGCGCCGATATCGCCGGTGCGGTTGCCGGGTTTCACCTCGGCGATGCCGAGCATCATCGCTTCATAGGTGACCTCAACCAGCCTTTCCGCGGCGCGCTTGACGGCGCCGACGGGATACATCCGGCTCGAATCGCCATGCCATCCGTCCAGAATCAGGGTGACGTCGATATTGACGATATCGCCATTGCGCAGCGGCTTTTCGTTGGGAATGCCATGGCAGACGACGTGATTGATCGAAGTGCAAGTGGATTTGGTATAGCCGCGATAATTGAGTGTGGCGGGCAGGGCGTTGTTGGCAAGCGCAAAATCGAAGACGAAATCGTCGATTTCGGCGGTCGTCACGCCGGGTACGATCATCGGGGCCAGCAGATCGAGACACTGGGCGGTCAACTGGCCCGCCCGACGCATGCCATCGAAGCCATCCTCGCCGTAGAGCTTGATGGTTCCGGTGTTCTTGAGCGGCGCCTCGGAGGCGGCAACATAGCTGGACATGGTCGGGTGTTTTTACCGTGATTGCAAAGTTCACACGGATTTGGCATCTGAAAGCGGCGGCTTCAAGTCAAAATCCCTTAACCGGTCCCGCCCGGGTGACCATCCGCAACAGCGGAACGACAACGGAGCGAAATCATTTCCGAGGAAAACAGCGGGCTGGGCATCGGTTTCGGCCTGGAGCGGATTGGACTGGCGGCGCTGCGCCTGCCGGCATTGTTCACTTTGGTGATCGTCGCCATTTCGGCGTTTGCCGGATGGAATTTGCGCAATCTGCAGTTCGACGGCGATATCACCACCGTCCTGCCGGAGGAGAGCGAGGGCTATCGCAACTATTTCGGCCAGAAGGACGATTTCCGCGATTTTTCCCGCGACATCACGGTGATCATCAAGTCCGACCGGCTGATGACGGCAAGCGGTCTGGAGGATTTGCGTTCTCTGCAGCTCGACACGGCCATCGACGACAGCGTGCAGAATGTCGTTACCGTGTTCTCGGCGCCGAAGCTCGATCCGCAGACCGGCAAAATCGGCAGTTTCTTCCCCGAGGAAATCAAGAGCGACGAACAGGCGCGCGAACTGGTCGCGCAAGTGCTGCACGACTATCCCCAGGCCGGTTCGCTGATCGCGCCGGACAAGAACATGGCGCTGATGATCGTCACGCTCGATGCGGGACTGTTGGCGCACGACACGGAAAGAGGCGGTGGCGGTTATGAGCGCTACCGTCACCTGCGCCAGATCATCTCGGAGGACGCGCCCAAGGATTTCCAGGTGCTGTATACGGGTCTCACGCCGATCGGCACGACAATCGTCTCCGCGCTCATTTCCGACCAGTTCCGGCTGACGGTCATCGGCCTGACACTCGGTGTGCTGATCGCGCTGTTCATCTATCGAAGCATAATGGCCGCCATCATCTGTTCAGTGCCGCCGGCACTGACCGCGCTGTGGTCGCTCGGCCTGTTCGGCGCGATGCACACGCCGGTGAACTATCTGTCGACGGTGCTGCCGACGCTGGCGCTGATCCTGGCATTCGCCGACGGGATTGTCGTCTATTACCGCTGGCAGCATTCCAACGCGCTGTCATCCGACCTGCGCGCCAATCTGACCGAGGCGCTCAGACGCGTTGGACCGGCTTCCGCGCTCACTTCGGTGACGACGCTGCTCGCCTTCCTGTCGTTTTCCTTTGCGCCAGGCTCGGCGCTCAAATCCTTTTCGATCATCGGCATGGGCGTGGTCGCGCTCGCCTTTCTCGCGGTCATCATCGGCCTGCCGGTGGTTGCCCACTGGGCGATGAGGTTTTCGCTGATCCGGCCGGGCAAGGTGCGCAAACCGGCCTTCCAGGGCATCGGCAACCGTTTCGTCACCTTTGTCTGGCCAAGGCCGGCGGCAATCGCCGCACTGGCCATTGTTGCCGTCATTGTGCTGTCGTTCGTCCATTCCAGGGTGCGGCCGGAATATCTCATTGCCGATTATCTGCCGACCGACGCGGAAACCCGGCAGGCCGAACTGCTCGCCAACGAGGTTGGGGGCAGGGCGCAGATTTTCCTTTCCGTTCCCTCCGCCGATGCCGGTACGTCGTTTTCGCCGGCCAATATGGCAAGGCTCGACGAGGTCGAGGCGATCGCCGCGACGATGTTTGCCAGGGATCATATCTTTTCACTGCGCACGCTGGCACGCGGGGTCAAGGATGAAGCGGCGCTCGACAATCTGGCAAAAGAATTCGCGCGCGCGCCGCCGAACGATCGCAACAGCTATCGCTCGCGCGACGGCAGCCGACTTCTGATCAGCGTGCGGATTTCATCGGAGCAATCGATCGTCACCACGCTCCAGCAGGTCAAGGCGCTGCAGACAAAGCTCGACCGACTTTCCTACGGCAAGGATGTCGTCATCACCGGGTTCGAGGTGCTGATGGCGCAGGAGTTCTCGCATCTGATCGACCAGTTGCGCACCAGTCTGCTGATCGCGATCTTTCTGGGCGTGGCGATCATCGGCGTCGCCACGCGGTCATGGGCGATGGCGATCGTCGCACTGACGCCGAACCTGCTGCCGATCTTCTCGGTCGAACTCCTCGTGTGGCTGAAGGGTGGCGTCATCAACATTTCCGAGGTGATCGCGCTGACGATCGCCTTCGGCATCGCCATCGACAACGCCGTGCATGTAGTCAACGTCTACCGCACGGAAAGGCGTGTCGGGAAGGAGCCTCCGGAAGCGCTGAGGCTGTCGATGATCGAGGTCGGACCGGCGCTGGCGGCGTCGACCGTGATCATCTGCACCTCGTCGCTGGTGACACAGGCGAGCGTGCTGCCAATGGTGCCGGTCGTTGGAAAACTGATGATCGCGACCCTGCTGGTTGCCTTCTTCTCCAATATGGTGATCCTGCCCGCCAACATTCTGACATTGAAACGGATTTTGTTGCGTATGAAGGGACACCGGGATAATCCGGCTGCCGATGCAGATTGATTCGCAACCGTCCAATCCATCGATCCTGACAGGGAGAGCGAAATAGCGATGACACGAAGCGGATTGGCGAAAACATGTCTCGTGCTGGCCCTGCTCGCAGGCGGCATTGGCACCGCGGCACATTCCGCCCTGGCGGCCGATTCTGCGGGGCAATTTCTCGAAAAGCTCGCTGGGGAATTTCGCGGCCGCGGCACGGCCAGTCTTCCCGGACGCGATACGCCCGAAAAGGTATCCTGCAAGATTTCCAACAGCTATGACGCCGCCACGAAGGCACTGGTCGTCAAGGGCAATTGCGCCAGCACCCAGGCGAAAACCACGGTAAGCGGCAAGATGGTCTATGATGGCGACAAGGTCAGCGGCTCGCTGTTCACCTCGGGCGAATCGATAGTGACGAAGTCCTCAGGCTCGGTGAAGGGCGAAAAACTGACCGTTTCCACGAATTTCTCCGACAAGGTTTCCGGCAAGCTGACACGCACGCTCCAGGTGATCCGCTCGACCAGCCGCGGCTTCGATGCGGACTTCTTCATCTACAACAGTTCCAACGGGAAATTCGAGCGCGCCGGCTCGATCAAGTTCACCGGATCGTGACATCGCCGCCGACCTCTGCAAAGCTATCCTTGTTGCAGACAGGCGGGCGACAGGAGGGCGGGTCATGGAGCATTTCGTCGATCCCGACAGGGAACGGTTCGGACAATTCAAGGATCTGCCGCGCGAGGGCAGGATCCACATGCTCAACCTCGTGCGGCTGAAGAAAATGGCCGTCTACGAGGACGGGACAATGGTCACGGGCGAGGAAGCCTATGGCGCCTATGCACGCGAGAGCGGTCCGATCTTCCAGCGACTGGGCGGGCGCATCGCGTGGTCGGGCAAATTCGAGCTGACGCTGATCGGTCCGGCCGACGAGCGCTGGGATTTGTGCTTCATCGCCGAATATCCTTCGGCGGAAGCCTTCATCACCATGTTGCGCGATCCAGATTACCGCAAGGCGGTGCGCCACCGACAGGCGGCGGTGGAAACCTCGCGGCTGATCCGCATGCGGCCACGCGAAGCCGGCTCGGGCTTCGGCTGAACGAAATCAGAGCACCTTGAGCCATTCACTGGCTGGCGCGCGCGTGCTCACCATCCGGTTGACTGCGGCAGTCTCGTCACGATAGCCGATCGCCATGCCGCAGAACAGCATCAGTTCCCGATCCATGCCGCAGAATTCGGCGACGGTCCTCGGATAGGCCGCCCAGCATTCCTGCGCGCAGGTGTCGAGGCCTTCCTCGGTCAACAGCAGCAGGAAGGTCTGCAGGAACATGCCGAGGTCGGACCATTGCGGCGCCCCCATCACCCGGTCGACGAAGCAGAAGATCGCCGCAGGCGCGCCGAAGAAGCGGAAATTCTCCGCGAAACGCTTCAACCGGGCAGGACGGTCCTCGCGGGCAATGCCGAGTGTCGCATACATTTCCTCGCCATTCTGGAAGCGGCGGGTTCGGTAAGGTTCCTTCAGATTGGGCGGATAGACGGCGTATTCGGCGGTCTCGCCACCGTCAATCGCTTCGCCGGCAAGGCGTTTTTCCATGATCGCGCGAAATTCGCTCATCCTGTCGCCATTGACGACGGCGACATGCCAGGGCTGGAGATTGCCGCCCGACGGCGCGCGCGCAGCTTTTTCGAGCGCTCGCACGATCGTCTCCGTCGCCACCGGCTTTTCGAGGAAGGCTCTCGCCGACATTCTGCGCCGCACTGCTTCACTGACGTTCATTTTGTCCCTGCTGCAATCGCTTGTCCTGTGACGGCGCACAAAAAGGCCCCGGCGAGGTCGCCGGGGCCAGATTGCATATCCGATGGCAGGGTTCAAACGGTGGCCGGATTATCTGCACACCCACCTTCTGCCCCAGACCCAATAACCGGAATAGGGATCGCGGTACCTGTACCTTTGCCAGAAGCAGTTCGGCGGACGGTAACCGTAGCCGTAATGGGGAGGCGGGCCGTAGAAGCCGTTGCCCGGATTGTAGTAGCCGTAGCCGCCAGCATTCGCCGCAACCGGTGCGAAGACACCTGCGGTCGAAAGTGTTGCGAATGCCAAGGCCGTGGCAATCGATTTGCGAAGCTTGGTCATCTGCTTCTCCGTATTCATGTTGCCAGATGGAATCGGATGCCGTACTTCCGATTTGCCAATCATGGCATGATTCTGGCGGATCGGGCGTGCAATTTCGCACACTTCGACAATTTGATATCCGATCAGCGCCCGGACCATCATGGAAAAAGCCCCGGCGGTGCCGGGGCTTCTTCTTGTCAGAATTCGGCAAACGATCTCAGACCGAATAGTACATGTCGAACTCGACGGGATGAGGCGTATGCTCGAAACGGATGACCTCTTCCATCTTGAGGTCGACATAGGCATCGATCTGGTCGGCGTCGAAGACCCCGCCTTCGAGCAGGAACTTGTTGTCCTTCTCGAGTGCTGCCAGTGCCTCGCGCAGAGAGCCGGAAACGGTCGGAATCTTCTTCAGTTCCCTTGGCGGCAGGTCGTAGAGGTCCTTGTCCATGGCGGTGCCGGGATGGAGCTTGTTCTTGATGCCGTCCATGCCGGCCATCAGCATGGCCGCGAAGCCGAGATAGGGATTCTGGCTCGGATCGGGGAAGCGGACCTCGACGCGCTTGGATTTCGGCGAGGAGCCGAAGGGAATGCGGCACGAAGCCGAGCGGTTGCGCGCCGAATAGGCGAGCAGGACCGGCGCCTCGAAACCCGGCACCAGACGCTTGTATGAGTTGGTGGTCGGGTTGGTGAACGCGTTGATCGCCTTGGCGTGCTTGATGATGCCGCCGATATAGTACAGGCAGTTCTCGGACAGGCCTGCATATTCATTGCCGGCGAAGACCGGCTTGCCGTCCTTCCAGATCGACTGGTGGCAGTGCATGCCGGTGCCGTTGTCGCCATAGACTGGCTTCGGCATGAAGGTGGCCGTCTTGCCATAGGCGTGCGCGACCTGATGGACGGCGTATTTGTAGAGCTGCATCGAGTCAGCGCTTTGCACCATCGGCGCGAAAAGCGTGCCAAGCTCGTGCTGGGCTGCGGCAACCTCGTGGTGATGCTTTTCCATCTTCACGCCCATCTGCTTGAGCACGGCAAGCATCTCCGAGCGATAGTCCTGGCCGGCATCGACGGGCGGAACCGGGAAATAGCCGCCCTTGGTACGTGGACGGTGGCCCATGTTGCCCATCTCGTATTCGGTGGGCATGTTGGACGGCAATTCCGAGGAATCGAGCTGGAAGCCGGTGTCATAAGGGTCGGTCGAGAAGCGCACATCGTCGAAGACGAAGAATTCCGGCTCCGGGCCGAAATAGACCGTGTCGCCGACGCCGGACGCCTTGACATAGGCCTCGGCCTTTTTGGCCGTGGAGCGCGGGTCGCGATTGTAGCCCTCGCCGGAAACCGGATCGAGAATGTCGCACAGGATCACGATCGTCGAATGGGCGAAGAAAGGATCCATGTGTGCGGTGGCGGGATCGAGCATCAGGGTCATGTCGGATTCATTGATCGCCTTCCAGCCGGCGATCGAGGAGCCGTCGAACATCACGCCCTCGGCGAACATGTCCTCGTCGACCAACGAGCAATCCATTGTCACGTGCTGCAGCTTGCCGCGCGGATCGGTGAAACGCAGGTCAAGGAACTTGATGTCCTCGTCCTTGATCTTCTTCAAAACATCGGCTGCCGTTGTCATGTTTTTCCTTCCCGTAATCTTTGTTGCCTGAACTTGATTGTTGGATACATCCGGTTTGCCATACCAGGGGACGGGGTCAATCGCCCCCGTGGACGCAGGTTCCTCAAATGGCGTCCACGCCGGTCTCGCCGGTACGGATGCGGATCACCTCTTCGATGTTGGATACGAAGATCTTGCCGTCGCCGATGCGGCCGGTCTGGGCGGCGTTGCGGATCGCCTCGACAGCGCCCTGCACGTTTTCATCGGCAAGGACGAGTTCCACTTTCACCTTGGGCAGGAAATCGACAACATATTCCGCGCCCCTGTAGAGTTCTGTATGGCCCTTCTGACGCCCGAAACCCTTCGCTTCGGTTACGGTTATGCCCTGCAGGCCGACTTCCTGCAGCGCCTCTTTCACTTCATCCAGTTTGAATGGTTTGATAATCGCCTCTATTTTCTTCATTTGTATCTCGTTTTCCTCGCTCGGACAAAATCAAACGCGTCCTGCCCCGGCCCCACAGGGCATAAACGCGTTCGGACCGTTTCCTCTAAAGCCGCCCATGCACAGAGTATGCCAGAAATGGCAAGGCCGGCAGGCCCCGATTAAATCAGGCCAAATTGGCATCGTGAAGACACCTCAGCGGGACGGGATGCGAGA
>JAJDOK010000023.1 GCA_022340185.1 Salaquimonas sp.
TAAACAGTTTTTCGCAGGCATCTTCATTACGTTTCTCATGATTTTTTTCGCCGGCACGATCACGGCGGCGGCTCAGGACCTGACACCGCAACAGACCGAGGCGATCCACAATGAATTGCGGGCGCTGCACGATCGCGCCGTCGCCGCCATGAAGGCACGCGACCCGAACGCCCTGATGGCCGAAATGACCGATGACGTCGCATTCACGGCAATGAACAACGAGGTCGTGCACGGCAAGAAGGCCGCGATGGAATATTACAATAAAATGATGGAAGGCGCGTCGAGCATCGTTCAGGACATGGATGTAACCGTCGAGCCCGATGTGCTGTCCCTGCTTTATGCCGGCGGTCAGGCGGCGGTCTCCACGGGCGACTCGACTGCCCATTTCAAGATTCGCGGCGGACTGGAATTCACCGCCCCGCTTCGCTGGACCGCCACCCTCGTGCATCAGGTCGACGGCTGGAAGATCGCCTCTATGCACTTTTCCGCCAACATTTTTGACAGTCCGGTCGAGGCCGGCATCGCGAAATACCTTTGGCTCATCATTGCGGTTGCAGTTTTCGCCGGCCTGTTCCTCGGATTCCTGGCGGGACGCATGCGGAGAGCGCGTTGACCACTGCGATACCGGCCGTCATCGCTCTGGATGCCGCACCTGCTACGCGCGCCGAAACGGCATCCGCGCCGGTTGCATTGCCCCGCAACTGGTACATGCTCGCCGAAAGCCGCGAGGTGTCGCGTGGCAAGCTTGTTACCCGCAAGATCGCAGATCGCGAAATCGCGCTGTTCCGCACGCAAGCGGGGGTGCTCGCCGCATTCGATGGTCATTGCGCCCATATGGGCTGCCATCTGCGCCACGCCGCCGTCATTGGCGAAAATCTGCGCTGCGCCCTGCATTTCCGGCATATCGACAAGCAGGGACGGTTTCTGCGGCCCGACGGCACGCCGTCGCCGGATCTGCGTCAGCCGACCTATCCGGTCGCCGAACGCCATGGCATGATCTTCGTCCATGTCGGCGGGGAGCCGAAGCATGACCTGCCGATGCCGGATATCGTTTCGGCCGAAGAATTCATGGCCCGGCCGGCTGGAGAATTTCGCACCGACACGCCCTGGTATGCCCTGATCGCCAACGGTTTCGACATGGAGCATCTGCTGTCGGTCCACCAGCGCGAGCTGAAGGAAGAAGCGCAAGTCTCCTATCCCGATACATGGAGCTATCGCATCGCCTACCGCACCGCCGTCACCGGCACCTCGCTCGCCGACCGTGTCATGAAACGCATGTCGCGCAACGATATTCGCGCCTCGATGACGGTGATCTCGGGCACCACCATGCTGGTGCAGAGCCATGCCGGCCCGTCGCCGAGCATTTTCATTCTCTCGATGTGCCCGCAGGAAGGTGGTGAAACGCTGGTGCGCGGCATTGTCGGACTGAAAGCGGGCAGGTCGCGGATTCTCGATGGTTTGAAGCTCCGCCTGGCGCAATGGCTGTTCAAGAGCTTCCTCGCCAGGGATTACGGGATCTTCGAGGGCTTGCAATGGCATCCGCCGGCGCATCGCCACAGTTCCGGCGACCGCTTCACCCATCAACTCTACGACTATTTCATGCAGATCGAAGGTGCTGGCCCAGCGCCATCCGAGGGCTTTCGGACGCAAGGAATAGGCTCATGAGCAACAGCGCCACTCAAGCCGGTCATGCCGTACCCGGAACGCTGAACATTACGATCCTTTTCGGCACGGCGACAGGCATGGCATCTCTGCTCTGGACGGCGTCGCATGTGCACAGCCCGCTGGTCGTCCTCGCCGCGGCGATTGCCTTTTCCTTTCTCGGCAACACCGCCTATTCGCTGATGCACGAAGCGGTGCATCGCCACTTCCACGCCAATGGCGCGGTGAACGAGATCGCCGGGCGCATCGCCGCCGCCTTCTTTCCGACCGCCTTCTCGCTGCAGCGCGTGTTCCACCTGGCGCACCATCGCAACAACCGCACCGACAACGAACGCTTCGACTACTACGCCGAGGATGAAAACCGCTTCATCAAGCGCGTGCAGTGGTATTGCATCCTGACCGGCCTCTATTGGCTGATCTCACCGCTCTTCTGCATCATCTACTTCATCACCGCCGAGCTGCTGCGCTGGCGCAACCTGTTCGGAGCGAACGGCACGTGGTTTTCCAGGCAGACCAGTGCGCAGGAGTTTCTTGAAGCGCTCGAAACCGTGCCGGTCTGGCAGGCACGGCTCGATATCCTCACAAGCGTGGCGATGCAGGCGCTCCTGATCTGGGGCCTCGATCTGAGCCTTGCCGGCTGGCTTGTCTGCTATGCCGCTTTCGCCCTCAACTGGAGCTCGCTGCAATATACCGACCACGCCTTCTCCGACCTCGACCGTCACGAGGGCGCCTGGAACCTGAAGGTCAGCCCACTCACCCGCGCCCTGTTCCTCAACTATCATTACCATCTGGTCCACCACCGCGACCCGTCGATCCCGTGGACCGAATTGCCGGCCCATGTGCGCACCGGCGATCCCAATCCGCGTTTCTGGGACATCTACTGGCAGATGTGGCGCGGCCCCCGCCCGCTGCCGGCGGAAAAGAACGGATAACAGGAACAGCCGATGGTGGGCATCGCCGACATTCGGCTGCGGCTGGCCGTGGCTGCGGTTTTCGGAATCTGGTTCTGGATTATCTTTTTCGGCTGCGACTACGCCGCCCGCAGTTTCGAATACCGCCACAGCGTGGCGACCTGGCTCGACGCGGCAATCCCCTTCCTGCCGCAATTCGCAATCGTCTACATGGGCGTCAACATAATGCTGTTCCTGCCGCTCTTCGTCATACGGGATACAGCTCGCGTGCTGGCATTGGCAGTGACAATGGCGGCGGAAGTAGCGGTCGCCGGCGTCATCTACATGGTCTATCCGGTCGAAGCAGCCGTAACACCGCAATATTCCGGATCCGCAATGCTCGGCATGGCCGATACGGTCAACCTGACCTACAATTGCTTTCCCTCGCTGCATGTGGCGCTGACAGTGTCGACGGTCTGGGCCATGTCGCCCGACCTTCGCCCGCTGCCGCGCGCCCTCATGTGGATTGCAACCGCCATGATCGCCATCTCGACGGTCCTGACCAAGCAGCATTTCGTCGCCGATGCGATCTCCGGCCTGCTGCTCGCGGCCATCGCCATGGCGTTCCTCTTTCAACCTTTGGTACGAAAGGCCGCTTCACGTTTCCGCTAGATGCAGTTGGAAATGCCGGCACATGTCGGCGCGGATCTCGGGCACATGATTGGTGCAGCAATGGTCACCATCCTCGAAAGTGACCATCGTGACATCGGTTGCGCGGCCGGGTTTTTCCAGTTCGCCCTTCAGCCACAGCTTGTCATCGGTCGAGACCACGCGGTCCTTCAGTCCGTGGGCGATGCGGACGGCGGCATGGATGTTGTCGAGGATTTCCGGCGTGTCGGCATAGTTTTGCGCCAGCACCGCCGCGATCTCGTCCTGCGTCTTGGCGCCGGTGATCTGGCACATCTTGCTCTTGATGAGGAACGGCACGCGGGCAAAGGCGCGTGTGTTGATCGGCGCGCCGAGATCGTAGACGGCCCTGATGCGCGGATCGCGCGAGGCGGCGACCAGCGACCATGTCGAGCCGATCGAGAAGCCGACACTGCCAACGCGATCCGAGTCGATCGCCGGGTCGTCCGAGACCGCGTCGATCAGTGCCGGCACGATCCCCGGAAACGCCGGCGTCCATAACATGCGCTCGAGCAGGAACGCCTCCCCCTGCCCCGGCCCGTCGAAGCCGATGACCGCGAAACCGGCATCGAGCAGGGCGAGTTCGGTCGCCAGATGCTCTTCCTTGCAGTCGTCGAGACCGTGCACCACGACGATCAGCGACGCGGGCCGCGCTTGCGGCGGTGGCAGGTGGAGATTGGCGGGAAAGGCATGGCCGTTCCATTCGACTTCGAACCGGCGGAAACGATCGCCGAAGGCAAGCGTCTCGGCCTCGAAGCAGTAGTCCCGGCTTGCCCGGTAGATGGAAGTCTTCTGGTCGTTGATCGGCAGGATGCCCCACTGGCCGAGATTGCAGAGATAGGACAGGCGCCGCAATTCACGCACGGTCTCGTCGGCATCGAGCCTGCCGCGCCGCTGCTCGAAAAGCTTGCTCTCGCGCTCGAGCATCGCCATGGCTGCATCCGGCCAGTCGTCGAGATTGCGGATCGAACTGAGGAAGTCGAACAGCACATCATCGCCGATGTCGGACGCCCGCCATCGCCCCCAGAAGGGCTGGGTCAATTTGCGCACGCTCACGACATGGGAGACCGAGCGAAGCGCCTTGAGAAAGAAATGATCGAAAGGCGTGTAGGCTTCCGTGTTGGAATAATTCTTCACAGTGAACCCGTCTCCCCGGGGAGGTTCGCAGCCTCGATGAATGCCTGGCGAGGTTAGCATGGCCGGGCGACAGATTTCCACGGGATATCAAACCCCGGCGACGTGCCGTCATGCTCAGGAAAGCCGGTTGCGGAACAGCCAGGCGGCGACCGGAAGGGTGACCGCGCCGATGGCGGCAAGCGGCCACAGGACGGGGATGAGCTGGCGCAATGTCGCTCCTTCCAGATAGACCCGATGGGTCAGGTCGATCGCGTAGCGCAGCGGATTGACCAGGGTGAGGTACTGGAAGAATTCCGGCATGTTGCCGATTGGCGTGGAGATGCCCGAAAGCAGGATGAAGGGCATCAGCAGCATGAATGAAAAGAGCATGGCCTGCTGCATGGTGGCGACCATCGCCGAGACGAGCAGGCCGATGCCGACGGCGGCGACCAGAAACAGGATCAGGCCGGCATAAAGTGTCAGGAAGGATCCGGCAAAGGGGATCGCGAACCACAATTGAGCGACCAGCAGGATGATCGTCGCCTGGATCAGCCCGATGAGCGTGGATGGCACCGCCTTGCCGACCATGATCTCGGCCGGCTTGAACGGGGTCACCAGCAATTGATCGAAAGTGCCGTCCTCGCGTTCACGGGCGACCGACAGCGCGGTGAGCAGCATGGTCTGCAGCATGGTGATCGTGCCGATCAGCGCCGGTATCATGTGCCAGCGGGTCTCGAGATTCTCGTTGTACCAGGCGCGAACGATGGCGCGCACGGAAGGTCCGCTGACACGATGCGAACTGGACCATTTCTGGTTGAAACTGGCGACGATCGCATTGACGTAGCCGAGCGCGGTCGCCGCGGTGTTGGAATTGCGCCCGTCGACGATTACCTGGATGGCGGCCTGTCTCCCGGCGCGCAGATTGCGTTCGAAATCGGGACCGATCTGCACCGCCACCAGCGCGTCCCGGTTGTCGATGAGCTTCTTGATATCGCCGGCGCGGTGGATGTCGGCGATGCGCTGGAACACCGGCGAGCCGTCGAGGTCGCCAAGAAATGTCGAGGACGCCGCGCTGCGATCCTGGTCGAGGACGACAAAGGGAATGGTGTTGAGATCGAAGGAGGCTGCGTAGCCGAACATCAGTGTCTGGAACAGCGGCGGCATGATCAGTACCACCCTGCTGCGCGGATCTTTCAATATTGCCAGCAATTCCTTGCGGATCAGCGCCATGATGCGGAAGACGGATTCCATCGCGGCTTTCCCTCAGGCCAGTTTTTTCTGTGTCGCCACGCGCGCGACAATCATGAAGATCAGCGCCATCAGCGCCAGCACCGCAGCATTGGGCACGATGACGCTCCATATGTCGCCGGCGAGAAAGATCGTCTGCAACAGCGTGACGAAATAGCGGGCCGGAAGCACATAGGTGATGTATTGCAGCGCGATCGGCATGGAGCGGATGTCGAACAGGAAGCCCGACAGCATCAGTGCCGGCAACAGCGTGGCGATCAGCGCCACCTGGCTGGCGACAAACTGGCTCTTCGTCACCGAGGAGGCGACAAGCCCGATGCCGAGCGCGACCAGCAGATAGAGCATCGAAACAAAGGTCAGCACCCATAGCGAACCACGCAGTGGCACCTCGAACAGGAACTCCGCCGCCGCCACGGTCAGCGCGAAGCCGACCACGCCGAGACCGAAATAGGGGACGATCTTGCCGAGCAGGATTTCGTCGGCATGCACCGGAGTGACGAACAGCGCTTCGAGCGTGCCCCGCTCCCATTCGCGTGCGACGACCAGTGCGGTCAAAAGCGCCCCGATCAGCGTCATGATCAGCACGATCAGACCGGGCACGAGAAAATACCTGCTTTCGCCGGTTTCGTTGAACCATACCCGGCTCTGGACGACCAGAGGCCCGGCGCCCGCCACCGGCAGGCCCTCGGCCCGTCGGCGCTGGCTCCATTGTCCGATCACACCCTGGGCATAGTTCTCGATGATCCGGGCGGTGTTGGCGTCGATGCCGTTGACGACGATCTGCACTTCACCTGCGCCGCGCTTCAACTGGCTTGAGAAATCCGAGCGGAAACGGATAATGCCTTCCACTTCGCCACGCCGCATGAGCTGTTCGCCATAGGGCATGGACATGACGTAACGCGGCGCGAAATAGGGCGACATCTCGAAGCCGGAAGCGACGTCGCGGGCAGTGGGCGAGGAATCCTCGAGCACGACGGCGACCTTGACGTTCTTGACATCGAGCGAGAGTGCATAGCCGAACAGCAGGATCAGAATAGTCGGCATGATCACCGCGATGGCGATACTCGAAGGATCGCGGATGATCTGCCGGCTTTCCTTGACGATCAGCGCCACGGTCCTGCGCAGCTTGCCGTCACTTCTGTTGGGGGAATGGTCCATGATGTCCTAACCGGCGGCCTGCAGCGCCTGACCGTTTTCGTGGCGTGCTTCCTCGATAATGGCGATGAAGGCGTCCTCCATCGTCGCCATTTTTCCGGCGCCCTTTGCATGGGCGCGCAGTTCCGCGGGTGTGCCCTGGGCAAGGATACGCCCGGCATCCTGGATGACGGCACGATCGCAATATTCGGCTTCCTCCATGAAATGCGTCGTGATGATCACGGTGACGCCCTGGTCTGAAAGCGAGGTGATACGGTGCCAGAATTCGCGCCTTGCTAGCGGGTCGGCGCCGCTCGTCGGCTCGTCGAGGAACAGGATGTCGGGATCGTGCATGAGCGCGGCGGCCATGGCCAGGCGCTGCTTGTAGCCGCCAGGCAATTGCCCGCTGGGCAGATTGGCAAGAGATGTAAGCTCGAACTGCGACATGGCCCAGTCCAGCCGCTCACGCCGGTGCTGGCCGTGCAGGCCGTAGGCGCTGGCGAAGAATTCCAGATTCTCGGTGACGGTGAGCTGGCCGTAGAGCGAGAATTTCTGTGCGACATAACCGATGCGCTGGCGCGCAGAGGCACGCGCGGTGTGCATGTCGACACCGGCAACGCGAAGCGCACCGGAGGTGGCCGGCAACAATCCGCACAACATGCGGAAGGTCGTCGTCTTGCCCGCGCCGTTGGGGCCGAGCAGACCGAAAATCTCGCGGCGGCGGACCTCGAAACTGACGTGATTGACCGCTGCGAACTGGCCAAACATGCGCACAAGGTCGTTGACTTCGACAACCACATCATCGCCCAATTCGGCGTGCTTGTCGGTGCGCTTGTCCGCACCGTTCACTTGATCGGCACGTTCGAGCGCGACGGGGGCGGCCACGGATGCGGACGCCGGGGCGTTATCGCGTGTGAACTCGTCCAAAAGCATCATGAAGCCATCCTCGAAGCGGGGCGGAACCTTCCTGGTGGTGATACCGGCCAGTTCCGGTTCCCGCTTCTGCCTGGTCTTGTAGCCATCGGCGCGCACGAAACGCACCTGGCCAGCCTGGGGGACGGCGTCGACGATATGCGGATCTTCGAGCAATTGGGATTGCAGATGCCGCGCCGGCGCGCCATCGGGCAGTTTGGCGAGGAAGCTGCGTCCGGCCGCCTTTTTCGTGATGTCGGCAGGCGGGCCACTTGCCAGCAATTTGCCTTCGCGCAGCACGATAACCTGCTCGCAGCGCTCGGCCTCGTCGAGATAGGAGGTGCTCATCAGTACGCTGAGCCCCTCGCCGACAAGCTGCTGAACGATTTCCCACAATTCACGGCGCGACAGCGGGTCGACACCAACAGTGGGTTCGTCGAGGACCAGCAGTTCGGGAACGCGCACCAGCGTGCAGGCAAGGCCAAGCTTTTGCTTCATGCCTCCCGACAGCCGGCCGGCCTGGCGCCGCGTGAACGGCCCGAGCGCGGTCATCTCCATGAGACGAGGATAGCGTTCGTCTCTTTCGGCCTGGGTGACGCCATGCAGATCGGCATAAAGATCGAGGTTTTCCTGCACGCTCAGATCCTCGTAAAGGCCGAATTTCTGGGGCATGTAGCCGATTCGGTTCTGGACTTGCTGGGGATCGTGCGCGACATCGACGTCGAGAACCTTCAGCGAGCCGCCATCGGGCGCCATGAGGCCGCACACCAGGCGGATCAGCGTCGTTTTGCCGGCGCCGTCCGGCCCGACAAGGGCTGTCAGTTCGCCATGCCGGATCTCGAGCGACACGTCATCGAGCGCGACGACGGCTTCACCGGTCTTGCGTTGGAAGGTCTTGCGAACCTTGTCGCCGAGGATCGCATAGGTGCCGTTCGAAGCCTCGTTCACTTGCGCTGCTCCGGTTCGGCAGATGCGACGGGCGAGCCGTCTGCGTCAAACTTCGGATAGACGCTTGCCGGCATGCCCAGACGAAGCCTGTCTTCGGTGTCGTCGACATTGACGCGCACCTCATAGACGAGGCTGGTGCGCAACTCCTGGGTCTGGACCGCTTTCGGGGTGAACTCGGCAACAGGCGAGATGAAGCCTATGCGCCCGGCAATGCGCGTATCCGGCAAGCCGTCCACCATGACGTCGGCGGGCTGGCCCGGCCGGATCCTGACCAGGTCGGGTTCGGAGATATAGGCGCGGACCCATTTGGGATGGACGATCGACAGCGAAAAGACCGGTTGCTGGGAAGTGGCGATCTCTCCAGGCTCCATCAATCGCGAGCGCACGACCGAATCAACGGGGGCGACAAGGGTGGCGTCGTCCAGTTGCTGGTGTAACAGCGCAAGCTGCGCCTGGCTTGCCCGCAATTGCGCTTCGGCCTGCGCGATCTCCTCGATGCGAGGGCCGGCGACCACCAGGTCGAGGGCCTTCTGGGTGACATCGACCTTCGCCTTTGCCACCTCCATGGCTGCCTTGGCGGTGTCGAGGGCCTGCTGGCTGACGAAGGAATTGCCGGCAAGCGAAGACTTGCGGTCATATTGCTGGCGCGCATTGCTGGCGTCGGCCTTGGCCGCCTCCAGATTGGCGCGGGCCTGGGCGACCTCCTCGGGACGGCTGCCATTGTGGAGCTTGTCGACCACGGCCTTCTGGGCGGCGACCTGCGCCTCGGCGTTGGCGACCTGCGGCCGAAGACGGCTGGTGTCGAGGCGTGCGAGCGCCTGGCCCTTCTTGACCTGGTCGCCTTCCTCGACGAGGACTTCGGTAATGCGGCCGCTGTCATTGAAGGCAAGCTCGACCTGGCGCAGATCGACATTGCCGAAAAGGACGAGTTCATTGCCCGTTCCGTTGTTTTCCAGATACCGCCATCCGGCATAGCCGCCGCCGGCGGCGATGAGGACGATCAACAGGATGATTATTCTGCGTTTCATTGTGCATCTGCCTCGGCGTCCAGGATCGCATCGATGTGCGAGATGATGACGCGTTTGATTCTTGTTCGTTCGGCTTCGCTGATCGTCCGCCACTCCATCCGGCGCAGCACCAGTGTCTGGGCGACGCGAAAGACGAGCACCTGGCCCATTATGGCGAAGGCGCGCAGCTTCACATCCTCGTCGGCCGCATCCTTGCCGAGCGCGGTGGCGACGAGCCGCGAGCCGACTTCGTGCGCGGTGCCGATGAAACGGTAGATCACCTCAAACGCCGGGGTCGGCTGCATTTGTTCGCGCACGATGAAGCGGGCCCATTGTTCAGCCTTTTCCTCGCCAAGGATCGTGTCGACGAAGGTTTCGATCAGGCGGTCCAGGGCACGGCGCGCCGCCTCGCGCGAGGAAAACGACTCCGGCGAATTCACCTTGACGATCACCGGGCCCACCCGTTCGCTTATCTGCGAGACGATATGCTCCGCCACGGCGACATGCAGCGCCTCTTTCGAACCGAAATGGTACTTGATCAAGGCGATGTTGATATCCGCCTTGTCGGCGATCTCTCTTGTCGAGGCGCCGTCGAATCCAAGCCGACCGAAACTGTCAAGCGCGGCATCGATCAGCCGGTTGCGGGTCTCGATGCCACGATCCTGCCTTGTGCGGCGTGCACGTGTCTTCGCCTTCTTTGGTGCTGGCCTGTCTTTGGCATTCGAAATCTCGGCAGCGGAAGCCTGCGCAACGCCATGCGCCGCGGGCCTGGCACTTCCCTGTATTTCGGCCGATGCCGGTTTCGATGGTTTCTCTGGAATGGATTTCTTCACGGCAGCCACGCTGAATCATTCGTCATTCGCTATTATTTATACAATCGATTGATTAATTTTCAAGTAATGCGGGCTCAAAAATTTTATTCCACATGGCCGGAACCGGGCAGCGCCGGTCGCCCACCCTCAAGGTGAACTTCAAATCCAGGAACGGTATAAGCTATTGAAATAAAGAGAATAAATTGGAGAAATTTTCTGGCCTGCCGGATAGGACCTTCTCCATCATTCAGGCTCGCATCCCTTGTTCAATGGGCAGCCGCGCGGACATTTTTCGTTCGCGTGAAGGTTACGTACAAACGCACCAACCGGAGATATTCCTGCGCGGAAATGGCCGCATTTCGGTATCGGCACAGCCATGGCTGCGAGCTTTCTGCACCGCCAATCCGAAACCCGGGCCGCTCGAACTTTCCTCAGACCTCTTCTGAAAAATATGCGGGATAAGTCTCAATGATGGCTGGCAGCGAAGCCAGCGTGCCGGACAAGTGCTCCCTGACCTGCTTTTCCACCTCATTGACGTCACCCTTGGAAATCGCATCGAGAATGCGCTTGTGATGTTCCAGCACGGCCGACATCTTGCCGGAACCCGGCAGATTGAGCCTTCTCAGACGATCGATGTGACCTGATCGCCCCGAGATCAGATGCCAAAGGGAAGTGACCCCGGCGGCCTGGAAGAGCGAGAGATGGAACAACCGGTCAAGGCCGGTAAATTCCGATATGTCCCTGTCCTCCTCCGCCATCACCTGCATCCTGAGAATGCGCGAAGTTGGCAGCAGCATTTCAGCGTTTTTCGTGCGCGCCAGCGTCCTGGTGACCTCCAGTTCCACGCTCAGGCGCAGGAATTGCGTTTCGCGCGCGTGATCGACATCGATCTTGGTCACCAGCGTCTTGGACTGGGGAAAGGACACCACCAGCCCCTCCTTCTCCAGCATCTGGATGGCCTCGCGAACCGGGGACAGGCTGATCTCGTTTTCCTTCGCGATCTCGCCGCGCGTGAGGACACCGATCAACTCACCGATTTCCGCAATCCGGATCATCCCCAGAGGAAAGCGATCGAGACCTGCCCGCCGGGCCACGTTCTTGTCATGGATTGCCGGCGCGACGCCTCGGCCGCTTCCGCCGGCTCGATCCTCCTGACGAGACTTCAGGTCAGAGGCGCCGCCGGCGTCGTCACCGATGGCGGCATACGCGATGCTGGCGGATCGGCCGCCCTTGACATGCCGGTATACGCCGCAGGGCCATGTACGCTTACCAACCTCACCAAGCGCCATGTCGTCGACATCGATGTGCCCGTAAGCTGCGGCACCTGCCCGGTCTACCCCGGCGACATCGTGGTCGGCGATGGCGACGGCGTGATGATCATTCCCCGTCACCTCGCCACAGAGATCGCCGCCGAATCGGTCCCGATGGAGCTTTACGAGGATTTCGTCCTGGAACAAGTGCGCGCAGGCGCGCCGATCACCGGCCTCTACCCGGCAACCGACACGCGCAATCTCGACAGGTTCGAGGAATGGAAAGCCAGGAACCGGATTGGAGAACAGCCCCCGGGTGACGGCAAGTAGGCTGCATGCAGTGCATGGTGCGGCAAACCCGATGCCCGGCAACCCTCACGCGTCGAACGCCAAGACCCTGAATGTCGATACGGTCCAGGCCGACGCTGAAAGAAAAAGACCGGCTGCGATGCAGCCGGTCTCCTCGGGATCAGGGGATCAGAAGACCTTGTTCGGGTCGTAGATTTTGGCCGCTTCATCCGGCAACACGAGCCCGGAATAGAGCGGCGTGATATGCGGCAGCTTGCCGCCCGCCAGCATGCCCATAAGGTGATGGAAGCCGACACGGCCGATCTGGTCGCTGTCGTTGATCGCCGTGGCGATGAAGTTCGAGCCGTCGCGCATCATCTCGCGCAACGTGTCCTTGCCGGCATCGCTCGCCGCAAACACCATCTCGTCGGACCTGCCAGCATCGGCGGCGGCCTTCTGCGCGCCCAGGCACATCGAGTCGTTTTCACAGAACACGCCGTCGATATTGTCCATCTTGGCAAGCATGTCCGACATCACCTTGTAGCCGCCATCGACGGCCCAGCCGCCAAAGCCCGGAGCGACAGTGATCGTCATGTCCGGACTGGAGCTGAGCGCCTTGGTGAAGGCTTCCGTGCGCGCGATGCCGATCGAATTGTCGGCCGGGCCGCCCTTGATGACCAGGATCTGGCCCTTGCCGCCGAGATGCTTGACCATCTCTTCGCCGATCACCTGGCCCATGACATCGTTCTGGGCGCCGACCCAGTTCCACGGCGTTGTCAGATTGGTGTTCTTCCACAGCCGGTCGACAAAGACGACCGGAATGCCGGCTTCCTGGATCGCCGCCAGCGAAGCCGGGATCGTCTCGGTCGGACCGGCGCTGACGACCAGCCCGTCCACGCCCTTGGCGATCAGATCCTCGATGTCGGAGGCCATCTTGGCCGCGTCGAACCCGGCATCGGTGGAGATGACTTCGACATTTTCGTAGACCTTGGCCTCCTCATGCACCGCCGCGTCCATGCCGGCGAAATAGGGCGCGCCGTAGAAAAGGTTGGCCATGCCGATAGTGATCTTGCCATCTGCGGCAAGTGCCGCTGTGGTGCCTGCAACGGCGAATGCGGCTGCTCCGATAAGGGTGACTAGTTTCTTCATTTCTCTCCTCCTTGATAAAAACTCTGCCTGGAAGTGCTCAGCCTTGCGGTTTCCGGCGCACAATGACGGCAATGAGGATGATCACGCCCTTCACAAGCTGCTGGTAGTAGGACTGGACGTTGAACAGGTTGAGCACGTTGTCGATCACGGCGAGCGCCAGCACTCCGCCGAACATGCCGCCGACCGTACCGCCGCCGCCGCCCAGCACGCCGCCGCCGATGACGACCGCGGCGATGGCGTCGAGTTCGTAGCCGACACCGACATTGGGCTGCGAAATGCCGAGGCGGGCTGAGAGAAGTACGCCGGCAAGGGCAGCGAAAAAGCCGCAGATCACGTAGGCGACCGTGGTCTGCACGCGCACGTCGACGCCGGCAAGCCGCACGGCTTCCGGGTTCATGCCGATCGCGATGACCGAGCGGCCCGACTTGGTGTGATTCAGATACATCCACATGATGGGGATGCAGACGAGGAAGATCAGGAAAGTGTACGGCACAACGCCGAACAGCTTTCCCGATCCCAGGACACTGATGAAGAAGGGATCGGAGGCGTAGGTCGGCGTCTCGCTGTAGATATAGAGCGCGCCGCGCACCGCCCCCATCGTCGCCAGAGTCACGATGAAGGGCTGCAGCCGGAAATAGGCGACGAACACCCCGTTGATGATACCTACCGCGACACCGACCGAAAGTGCGATGGCGATCGCCGCGCCGATCGGCATGGTTTCCTGAAGCCCCGCTGCCAGCAATCCCGCAAAGGCGACGACCGAGCCGACCGACAGGTCGATCCCGCCCGACAGGATCACCACCAGCATGCCGATCGACAACAGGCCCGTCGTGACCATCTGCCGGGCGACATTGGTCATGTTGCGCTCGGTCAGGAAGGCGTCGGACATGAGCGATGTCGCGACGATCAATGCAAGGATGCCGAGCGCAAAGACCAGATTGGCCTTGCCTGCCCGGCTTATGTTGAAACTGGCGAACCGCCGGCGATTTTGCGTTGTCATGATATTGTCCGTCATGCTGCTTCCATGCTCACATTAGCAGCAGCGACGAAGATTTCGTGCTCGCTGGCCTTTTCAGGATCGAATTCGGCGACGATCCGGCCCTGCCGCATCACGCAGATGCGATGCGTCAGCCCGAGCAATTCCGGCATTTCGGAACTGACCATGACGATCCCGACGCCTTCGGCAGCCAGATTGGCAACCAATTGGTAGATCTGGACTTTCGTGGCGATGTCGACGCCGCGCGTGGGTTCGTCCAGGATGAGCACTTTCAGCCCGTTCAGCAGCAGCCATTTCGCAAGCACGACCTTTTGCTGGTTGCCGCCGCTCATCCGGCGCACCACATGGCCAAGATCCGGCGGCCTTACATCGAGCTCGCCGGTCATGTTGCCGACCAGGGTGCGTTGGCTGTCCCGGTTGAGGAAGGGGCCGATACTCGCCCGGTCCATCGATGCCAGGCTGGCATTGTCGAGAATGTCGGCGTCAAGCGCCAGACCATCCGCCTTGCGTTCCTCAGTCAGAAAACCGATGCCGGCGCCGATCGAGCGGGCGGGCGTAGGCCTGCCCATCACCTTGCCTTCGAGCGTTACCGTGCCACGCTCGGACCGGTCGGCGCCGAACAGGGCACGCATCACCTCGGTCCGTCCGCTGCCGACCAGGCCGAAGAATCCGAGGATTTCGCCGCGATGAAGCGTGAAGTTCACATCGTCGAACACGCCGGTGCGGCCGAAACCCTCGACCTGCATCAACCTTTCGGCCTGCGGCGGAACGCGTTTCGGATAGATCGACTCCAGCGGCCGGCCCACCATCGCGGTCACCAGCCTGTCCTTGCTGGCTTCGGCCCGCCGCATGGTATCGACCACCTGACCGTCCTTCAGCACGACAATCACGTCGGCGATGTCGATGACCTCTTCCAGCCTGTGAGAGATGTAGAGGATGATCGTTCCGGTCGCCTTCAATTCCCTGATCTTCTCGAACAGGCGTTCCGACTCCATCGAGGTCAGCACCCCGGTCGGCTCGTCGAGAATCAGCACATCCGGGCGGACCTGGATCGCCTTGGCGATTTCGATCATCTGCTGCGTCGCCACCGCAAAGTCCGCAACCTGACGGCGCACATCGACATGGTCCATGCCGACGGCCGCCATGTCGCGCCTGGCATCGGCGAACACCGATTGCCAGTCGATCGTGCCAAGCCGACCGCGCGGCAGCTTGCCGAGATAGAGATTCTCCGCCACCGACAGGTTGGGGAGCAGGCTGAGTTCCTGATAGACGGTGCGAATACCGAGTTCGAAGGCGCGATGCGGATTGTCGATGGTCGCCCTTTCGCCGTCGATTTCGATATGGCCGCTTGTCGGTTGGCGCGAACCGGCAAGAATCGACATCAGGGTCGATTTTCCGGCTCCGTTCTCGCCGCACACGGCAACCACCTCGCCCGAATGGGCCTCCAGGCTCGCCTTGCGCAACGCCAGCGTTTCGCCATACGTCTTGACCACATCGGTGAGACGGAGCGTCTTCATCACATTGCCTGCGGTTCCGCGAACATGTCGTAGGCATCCTTGAACACGATGGTCTTGGTTTCGCTCATGTCCTTGAGCGTTTCCATGAAGCCTTCCCTGCCGCCGTTTCCGCTCATCTTGCGTCCGCCGAAAGGCAGGCATTCGATGCGCATCGCGGTCTGGTGATTGACGATCACGGTCCCGACCTGCAGCCGCATCGATGCATTCATGATCGAGCGGAAATCATTGGTGAAAATCGCCGCCTGCAGGCCGTATTTCGATTCATTGACCATGGCGATGGCGTCATCGATCGTGTCGAAGGGGACCAGTGGCAGGACCGGCCCGAACACCTCCTCGCGCAACAGGATACTGTCTGGCGCGACGTCGATGAACACAGTCGGCTGGATAAACTGCCGGTCCCGGGTTCCGCCCGCAACCAGGGTGGCCCCCTCCTCCACTGCCGTCTTGATCTGACCCTCGACACGCTCGGCGGCGGTCAGGCTGATCAGCGGCCCCACATCGGTATCGGGCAGCGTATGGTCGCCGACCTTCAGATTGCCCGTCAGTTCCAGGACATGCTGCTGGACGTCGGCATAGATGGCGCGTGCGATATAGACGCGCTTGACCGCGCAGCAGATCTGGCCATTACCGGAAGTAAACCGTCCCGCCACGATGGCCTCTGCCGCCAGCTTCGGGTCCACATCGGCGCAGACGATCGTCGCGTCACTGCCGCCGAGCTCCAGATGCACCTTTTTCAGCGTGTCGGCGGCGGCCTTCGAAATCAACCGCCCGACCTCGGTGCTGCCGGTCATCGAAATCATGTCGACGCCGTCGATCTCTGCCAGACGCGCGCCCGCCACCTCGCCCCAACCCGTCAGGATCTGGTGTGCACCCGCCGGAAGACCGGCTTCTTCGTAGTAGCGGGAGATTTCGAGCATCGCCAGGGGACATTCCTCGGGTGCCTTGGTGATGACCGCGTTACCTGCGGCAAGTCCGCCGGCGATCTTGTGCGACCACAACTCGACCGGATAATTGAACGGCACGATCGCGGCGATAACGCCAAGCGGCTGGTAGGTGGTGATCGCCAGCGAATTTTCGAGATTGGGGATGCTGTGCAGCGGCACGGACTCGCCATGCAGCCGTTTGGCCTCCTCCGCGTAGCCGGCGACGATGCGCGCCGCCGCGTCGATTTCCCAGGCGTCGATCTCGCGAAAGGTCTTGCCGTTTTCCGAGTTCAGCAACTTCACCAGGGCTTCCCGGTTCTCGGTGATGCGGCGCGACACATTCATCAGGATATCTGCGCGTCTGTGCGCCGGCATCGCCGCCATTGCGTGCTTGGCTCGATTGGCCGCCGCCACGGCCCGATCCACGTCTTGTGTAGTCGCAGCCGGCACCTCGTCGATCAGGGAGCCGTTCGAGGGGTTTCTGATCTCCAGCTTGCCGCCATCGGATGATTCAACCCACTGGCCATCAATAAGCATACGCATTTTGAACGAAATCCTTCCCATGTCCTCCGGATTCCATGGTGCGTTTAAAATGCGTATCCTGTCAACGCTTTTTGAACAATTTTTCCTGGCTTCTTAAGCCTCTGTTTCTTATTGGATTGCTGTTCAAAACCTCTGCTAAGCTTAAGCTGAAGCGTCATTGGTGGCGAATTGGGGTATCATTTTTTAGCTGGACGCGCCCACACAAAGCCTATATTCGTAGCGTTACGAATAATGAACGACTTGAAATATGACGCGAGATTCAAACAAGAGTTCGACGGTACTGAGGTCCTTCAGGGTATTGGAAGCGGTCGCCAACAGCCCTGCCCCGATGACTGCTCGCGGTGTTGCCGAAAGCATCGGACTGGACCGGATTACCTGCTACCGCATGCTCAAGACCATCGAGGAAGCCGGCTATCTGAATTTCGATACCGTTTCAAAAACCTTCAGTCTCAGCCAACGCGTGTTGATGCTTGCCCGAAACGCGATGGCCCAGGATGCCGACCGCGAGCAGATCGACCGGATCCTGCGCGCCATTTCGGCTGCAACCGGTGAAACCTGCCACTATTCTGAAATGGACGGCCCCCAGACCATTCTCACGCAACGTGCCAAGGGCACGCAGCTTGTGGTGGTCGATTTCCAGATCGGCGCGCGCTGCGAACTGCACGCCTCGTCGGTCGGCAAGGCCATTCTGGCCAGCCAGGACGATAGTTTCATCGAGAATTATCTGGACGGTGAACTCAAGCGCTACACCACAAACACGTTCTGTGAGCCGGAACGCCTGCGTGGCGAGATTCTGAAAATCCGCAGGGAAGGTGTTGCCTATGATTTCGAGGAATTGTCGATCGGCATGAATTGCGTCGCCGTCCCGTTCCGCGGTTTTTCGGGAGAGGTTCGCTCGGGGATCAGCATCTCGGGGCCCGATTCCCGCTTTACCGCCGCCAGGCTCGTCGAGCTGGCAGCCGTGATCAAGGACGAAATCGGCAAGATGAAGATGGTCTAGCTGTGCCGAAAACACGGCAACGAACGGTGTTCACCGTTCGACTTCGTGATGGCGCCGACAGCAAAATGTCATGACGCATGCGGGCAATGTAGAACTGGCCCGACGCGGACTCGCACCGGGCCAGATTCCGACTACACGATCCGGTCAGATTCCGCTCAACCCCACAATCGCTTCGACGCGATGGCTGCACCTTCGCGCAGCGACCCGAGCTTGGCCCATACCACGTCCTCGGCGACCCATTCCCAGCCGGTGAAGGTGCCGAAGCCGCAATCGACTCCTGCGATCACGCGTTCCCTGTCGCCAACCGCGTCGACCACGGCCTCGATGCGCCGGGCGACCACTTCGGGATGTTCGACGAAATTGGATTTGGAATCGATCACACCGGGGATGATGGTGATGTCTTCAGGCGGTTTGTTGGCCTTGAGCGATGTGGTCTCGTGCTGATGGCGGGGGTTGGCGAACTCTAGGCCGATCGCGCCGACCTTCGCCTGGTAGAGGGTCGGCAACAGCACATCCATTTCCACGTCGTGGCAATGCGGCCCTTCCCAATTGCCCCAGCACACATGCAGCCGGACGCGCTCGCGCGGAATGTTCTCGAGCGCCATGTTCAGCGCCTCGACATGTTTTTCGGTCTGTTCCACGAACTCCTCGTCGGTCAGGTCCTGGTAGAGCAACACCCGCTCCATGGCGAGATCGGGCGCATCGACCTGCAGGATGTAACCTGCATCGACCACTGCCTGGTATTCCTTCGATACTTCACGAGCGATAGCCCCGAGATAGGCTTCGTCGGAATCGTAGTATGCGTTGAGCATCGTGCACGCGATGATGCCGGGTGACGGGGCATTCATGAACCAGTCCGAGACATTCGCGTTGGTGTTCTCGGCCTGACGCTTGATGCGGTCGATCTCTTTCTGCAACTGGCTTTCGCCGTGATAGTGGACTTCGTCGATCGCCTCGGGCGCGTCGAACACCCTGCCGGTCTTCGGAATGCGTGCCTGCATGCGTTCGGTGAATTTGGGGAATTCGACGAACTCCCTGCCGAAGGGCCGGCTCGATTTGCCGCCGAAGCCGCTCCAGCGCTGCGGCACATAGGTCTGGAACCCGACCCGCCCCTGCTCGCCGTCATTGGCGATGTCGATGCCGACATCCATTTGTTTCTTGATGATGTATGCGACGCGCTCGTCGGTGACTTCGTCGACCTTGTTGATGTCGATCCTCTTGCCTTCCTCCTGGTCAATCAGCATCGAGCTGAGCGGCTCACCACGCGGCATGCTGCCGGTGTGGGTGGTAAGAATCCTTTCTGTGCTGAGTTTCATCGACCTTCTCCCCGCAAATGTTGATTGGAATTCCAAGTGGTTGTAACTATAGTGTCCTCGTCGTTATAGCCGGTATGCCTGGTCAAGAGAAGCGGCCCTGCGACATCAATGGGAGGGAAGAATGGCGTCAAAATCCAGTTTGATTGTATACACAGCAGCGGCAGCGCTCGCCTGGCAGATGGCGGCTGCGTCATCGGCGGCGGCCCAGAACAAATTCTCCGGTGTCGACCTCGCGCCCGACAAGAAGGGCGGCATCGAGGATATGCAGGATATCTCCAAATATTGCGGCACCAAGGACCTCAAGGTTGCGTTTTCCGACGGTTGGGGCGGCAATTACTGGCGCCAGATCACCCGCGCGGAATTCGAGGACGAGGCGTCCAAGTGCCCCAATATCAAGGTGGTCCGCTACACCGACGGCGAGTTCAAGGCCGAGAAGCAGATCGCCGACATCAAGGGTCTGATTGCGCAAAAGTTTGATGTCATCGTCGTCTTCGCCGATACGGGCGTCGCCCAGCTCAAGGTCATGCGCGAGGCCACGGATGCCGGCATTGCGGTCGTTCCGTTTACCACGGGTGACGCTCCGTTCGGCAAGCTCGGTACCGACTATCTGACACGCGTCACCGAAACCCAGATCGGCCTCGGCAAGATGCTGGCCGAATGGATGGTCAAGACGCTGGGCGGCAAGGGCAACGTCATTGTCCAGGGCGGTACGCCCGGCAACCCGATGACCGCTTCGCAGGCAGTGGGCTGGAAAGAGGTCTTCGACGCCAACCCGGGGATCACTGTCCTTGAGGGTCCGGTCGACACCAATTGGGATCCCGCCCTGGCGCAGAAGGTCACGGCAGCCGAAATCGCCAAATATCCGCAGATCGACGGCATGATGGCCGAGACGACCGGTCCGATCCGGGCGTTCCTCGCTGCCGGCCGTCCGATTCCGGCATGGGCGGGCCAGGACCTCAACGAGCTGAGCTGCCTGTGGCAGGACAACCATGCCTCCAACCCGACCTTCAAGCTGGCGACCGCCAGCGCGCACACCTGGCTGGTTCGCCTCGCATTGCGCAAGGGCCTGGCCGCGGTCAATGGCATCGACAACGATGAGCCGAGTCTGATCGACCTGCCGTTCTCGGAGGACAGCACGTCGTCCGACCCGGCGCTGGCGGTCAAGTGCGACAAGGATTTGCCGCCGACGGCCATTCCTTCCGCGATGATCTCCAAGGAGAAGATGAAGGAAATCCTGTCCAAGTAACTCTGTATCCGGTGCTGGGGCGATGATACCACCTAAAGGCGCGGCCACCGCTGATCTGCATCCGGAGCGGCGGCGCCCGGAACGCACTTGGACACGGCGCGAGTACAAGGGCCGCAAGAAGCCGCTGAACCGGCTGCTGATCGTGACGATCGCCACGGTTGTGCTGTTCGTCGGTGGCGGCATTCTTGCTCCCAGCACCGTTTCCCTCAGCGCGCTGCAACTGATGCTGCCGTTCTTCGCGGTCCTTGGCGTCGCGTCGATCGGCCAGCATCTGGTGATCCAGCAGCGCGGACTCGACCTGTCCGTCGCCGGCATCATGTCGTTTTCTGCCGTGATCGTTTCGGCACTGCCGAGTTCGCAGGCCGGAATCGGCGAGACCCTGACCTTCGTTGCGCTTGCCTTGGCGATGGGATTTGGGGTCGGCGCCATCAACGGCGTGCTGGTCGCGCTGCTGCGCGTCAACTCGCTGGTTACCACCATCGGCATGAATTCGCTGATGCTGGGGATCACCATGCATGTCACCAGGGGGTTCTCGCAGCAGGCCCCGCCCCCGCTCAACGCGTTCGGCGTCGGCAAGTTCCTGGGGATTCCCCTGACGCTGTACATCCTGCTCGTCATCGCGGCGATCGCGATTTTCGTTCTGGCGAAAACGACCATCGGGCGGCGTTTCATCGCTACCAGCGTCAATCCGGACGCCGCACTCACCGTAGGTATCCCGCTCGACTTCTATCGCGTCGCAACCTATGCGCTTGCCGGTTTCTGCTATGCTGCGGCGGGCGTGCTGCTGGCGGGATACGTGCTGTCGCCGACCGTGTTCAGCGGCATGCCCTATCTGCTGGCGACGGTCGCAGCCGTCGTCGTCGGCGGCAATCCGATAGGCGGCGGACTGCGCGGCAGCGTCACCGCGACCATCATCGGCGCGCTGTTCCTCACCTATCTCGGCCAGCTCGTCCTTGCCGTCGGTTTCGAGACATCGGCCCAGAACATCGTTCAGGCGATCATCATCATCGCCAGTGTCGGCCTTGTCGAAGCGGGACGGCGTATCAAGTTCGAATGGATAAAGTTCAAGTTCTGGGTCACGTCGCCCGATGTCGAATTCCGGATTCGTACGATCTATACCCGCACGCTGACCCGTCTGGGACTTTCAAGACTGCTGGACGTCTCGCCTGAAACCAGGACGCGCTGGCGCACGTTCTACCTCCGGATGAAGAAGCGGCTAGAAATCACAGAATGAAATCCGGCAAGAAAAATCTTATGGGCGCCCCGGTCATGGGGATCGTGGGGGCGACGAAATACTACGGTCCCGTACAGGCGCTCAAGGCCGTCAGCCTCAACTTCCGGCGTGGCCAGGTGCACGCGGTCGTGGGCGAGAACGGCGCGGGAAAGTCGACGCTTATCGGGATTGCCGCCGGCGCGGTGCGGGCGGACTTCGCGGTCATTCGCGTCGGCGGCAGGGAAATCAAGCGGGCCACCGCCAAGAAACTGCACCGGGCCGGCGTGTCCGTCACCTACCAGCATCCAGAGCTGGCGGAGGAAATGACGGTCTATGAGAACATGCAGCTTGCCGCGCCATCGCTTACGGGCGCAGCAGGACGGGCGGAAGCCAAACGTCTGCTTGAAGCTGTAGGTTCCGAACAGCATGCCATGTCGCTCGATGCCCGGGTGCGCGACCTCACCCTGGCGCAGTTCCATATCATCGAGATCGCCGGTGCGATTGCGTCCAAACCCAAGGTGCTGTTCCTCGACGAACCAACGGAGCCGTTCCAGCAGGCCGACATCGACAAGCTCTTCGAACTGATCAAGCAGTTGCGCGAGGAAGGGGTGGCGATCGTCTACGTCTCGCATCGGCTGCGCGAGATAGAAGAGATCGCCGACCAGATCACCGTTTTGCGCGACGGCCAGATCATCGAAAGCGGCCCGGCTTTTCGGATCAAGCCCGACCAGATCGTCACGATGATCGCCGGCCGTCCGCTCGAACAGATATTCCCTGACAAGGCGAAGGGTCCGGGCGAAACCATCCTGGAAGTCGAAAACCTCTCTGGCACCGGCTTTGCGGATGTCAGCTTCACCGCGCGCGCCGGCGAGATCATCGGTGTGACCGGCATCGAGGGCGAAGGTCAGCGCGAGTTCCTGCGCACCCTGGCGGGGCTAAAACCGCGCACTACCGGTTCGGTGCGCATCAAGGGCAAGGCGTTCGAGGGCAACACTTCTGCGGCGGCCAGAAGCGCCGGTATCGGTTTTGTCACCGACGATCGCCATGAAGAAGGGCTGTTTCTGACCCTGAGGCTGCGCGAGAACATCGGCATTGGCGCGCTCGACCGCATTTCCACGGCCAGCGTGATCAGCCGCAAGCGCGACCAGGCGCTTACCCGGGAAGTGATGGACAGGCTCGGCATATATACCGGCTACCGCATCAAGGAATACGACGACACGAGGGCGGCTGAACTCTCGGGCGGCAACCAGCAGAAAGTGCTGATCGGGCGCGAAATCGCGGGCGAACCCGAGGTCATTCTCATCGACGAACCGACCAAGGGTGTCGATGTCGGTGCGCGTGCCGAGATCTATGAGCGCCTGCGCGAACTCGCCGACAGCGGCGTCGCCGTGGTGGTTTCGTCGGCCGACGGGATGGAGCTCGAAGGCCTGTGCGACCGCGTCGCCGTGTTCGCACGCGGTCAGATCGTCAAGGAGCTCGAAGGAGATAGCCTGACCGACGAAGCAATCACCGAAGCCAACCTGACCGCGACGGTAGCCCGCGCCGACGGTCCGGCACGCGCCAAACAGGATGAGTCGATCTGGCGCCGCATCATGGCTGCCAACCGGTTCCCGGCGGCGGTGCTGACATTGCTTACGGCAATCGTCCTGTTCGGCACCGCGTCGATCAGCGAATATTTCCTGTCGCCATTCAATATCGAGACGATACTGACCTTCCTCGCAATCCTGGCGTTTTTATCGATCGCCCAGTTGGGCACCATCCTGGTTGGCCGGATCGACCTATCGGTAGGCGCGCTCGCCGGATTCGTCGTCGTGCTTGCATCCTATCTGACACCGGACGGTGCGGGCGTCGCAGATACGATCACGGGCGTAGCCATGATTTTGGCGATCACGGCCGGATTCGGCCTCGTTCAGGGCTGGCTGGTCACCTGGCTCAACATTCCGGCGATCGTGGTGACGCTCGCCACCTTCATTGGCCTGCAGGGCATGTCGCTTGTCCTGAGGCCGCAGGCAGCCGGAACGATCACGGATTACCTCTCGGATGTGACGCAATGGAGCATTGCCGGGATGCCTGCCTGTTTCCTTGCTATCGTGATCGTCGTTGTCGTGTTTGAATTCGTCCTGTTCCGTACCCGGCTGGGACGGCGGCTGCGCGCCGTGGGATCCAGCCCGGTTGGAGCGACACGGGTCGGCATCCGGGTAAACTGGCATATTGTGCTGGCCTTCGTCCTGTCGGGCGTGCTGACCGGTATCGCAGGCCTCATTCTTGCCGGCCAGGTCGGCATCGGTTCGCCCGCCACCG
Organism: Salaquimonas sp.; assembly: GCA_022340185.1. Lineage (GTDB taxonomy): Bacteria > Pseudomonadota > Alphaproteobacteria > Rhizobiales > Rhizobiaceae > BOKV01. Next base: position 24,160 of record JAJDOK010000023.1, read on the forward strand.
GTATCGACTATACCCTGATGAGCATCACCGCCGTTGTGCTGGGGGGAACCAGGATAGCCGGCGGACGCGGCTCGGTACTGTCCGTCTTCATGGGCGCGGCGCTGGTACAGTCGCTGTCGAGTGCCTCGTCCTTCGTCAACCAGGACTCCGCAATCCATCTGATCGTGCTGGGTGCGGTCACGCTGGTTGCCGCGACTTTCTTCAGCGTTGCCCGCAGGGACACGGAACGAACCGGATAATCGGATGCTGTTTGCCATACATGCCTTGGATCACGATGACGCTGTCGAGCGCCGGCTCGCCCATTACGAGGCGCATAAATCCTATCTGACGGCGAGTGCGATGAAGATGGTCATTTCCGGCCCGCTGATCACCGACGATGGCGAGACCATGATCGGATCGCTCTTCATCGTCGAGGCCGACAACCGGGATGATGTCGTCGCGTTCAACCGCGCCGACCCTTTCGCGAAGGCGAATGTCTGGAAAAGCGTCGAAATCCACGCGTTCAACAAGCGCGTGGACAACCGCTGACAGGCAACGCCACGCGAAACGGCATACGTGTGGCAGGCGTCAGCCCAGTTCGGCCCGCACAATCGCGGCACCCTCGGCCATCGCCTTCATCTTGGCGAAGGCAACATCGCGCGGCAGATATTTCAGCCCGCAATCGGGCGCCACGA
>JAJDOK010000013.1 GCA_022340185.1 Salaquimonas sp.
GGCCTGCGCCGGCTGATCCGCGATTCGATCGGCGGATTGACGCTTGCTGCCAGGGATCCGGCCGTGCGCATGAGTGCCGCCGACACGCTGGTGGCCAATCCCGATCCGGATTCACTCGACGCCATCGAGGCGGCGCTGAAAAAGGAGACCGATACCGCTGTCGCCGCCCGCCTGACCGAGGCGCGGGCCGCCGCCATCCTGTTTTCCGACCGGCCGGAAGCAGAAAAGGACGAGGCCATAGACGCCATCGCGGCACTGGGCACCAGAAACGCGCTGTCGATGCTGACGAAATTCGAGGCTTCCGCGGAAGGCGCGCCGAAAGAGCGTGCCCAGGCGGCCATGAGCAATGTTGAAGGCAGTCTCGCCATGTGGGAAGTCGGCCAGAACGTCTGGTACGGCATCTCGCTCGGTTCGGTGCTGCTGCTCGCAGCCATCGGCCTTGCCATCACCTTTGGCGTCATGGGCGTGATCAACATGGCGCATGGCGAGATGGTGATGCTCGGCGCCTATTCGACCTTCCTTGTCCAGGAGATCATCCGCAATTCAGCGCCTGGCCTGCTCGACTGGTCGCTTGCGATCGCGCTGCCGCTCGCCTTCCTCGTCGCCGGCGGCGTCGGCCTGGCGCTTGAGCGCGGCATCATCCGCTTCCTCTATGGCAGGCCGCTCGAAACGCTGCTGGCGACCTGGGGCGTTTCGCTCATCCTGCAGCAGACCGTGCGCACCATCTTCGGCCCGACCAACCGAGAGGTCTCCAATCCGTCCTGGATGTCGGGCGCCTTCGAACTGGGCCAGCTGACCATCACCTGGAACCGGCTCTATATCGTCATCTTCGCGCTCGTCGTCTTCGCGGTACTGCTCTGGGCGTTCAACAAGACCTCGCTCGGCCTGAGAATGCGTGCCGTGACGCAGAACCGCCGCATGGCCGCGGCCATGGGCATCCGCACGCCCTGGGTCGACGCCATGACCTTCGCGCTCGGCTCCGGTATCGCCGGCATGGCGGGCGTGGCGCTCTCCCAGATCGACAACGTCTCGCCCAATCTGGGCCAGAGCTACATCATCGACTCCTTCATGGTCGTCGTCTTCGGCGGCGTCGGCAATCTGTGGGGAACGCTGGTCGGCGCGCTGTCGCTCGGCATCGTCAACAAGTTCCTCGAGCCCTATGCGGGCGCGGTGCTCGGCAAGATCATCGTGCTGGTCTTCATCATCCTGTTCATCCAGAGGCGTCCGCGCGGCCTGTTCGCGCTCAAGGGCAGGGCGGTGGAGACCTGAATGGCCGTGTTCGAGAAGTCAGTTAAAATATTTGCCGCGCGCGCGTCCGGATATCCGCGGAAACGCACGGTTTCGGCAACCGGTTTCTGCTGGCCCCGCGGATTACCCGGATTAGCTCTGTGCGCGACCACGTACGGCACCGAATCCGAGCGCCGCAACGCCGCTGCCAAGCAGCCAGATCGCGGCAGGAAGCGGTACGGAAGTCGCCTGCGAGAACACGGCGAAGGTCGTGGCAGTGCTGCTGCCGGTGTCGGCGTTGACCCCCATAAAATTGGCGGTGTTAGACCCATAGCCGGTATTGAAGATATTCATGGAACGGATAGCGAGCGACAAACCGGACACAGACACCGGAATAACAATCGAACACTGCGAGTAATTGGTCGTATTCGAGCAGCCGTTTACCTGCGTCGGATCGGCCCGGATGTCTGCGGTCAGGACCTGGGAGAGCAGCGCCTCGGCGGCGGTCTCGGCCAGCGTCGCTGTCGCGAAGGGAAACGAGCTGTTTTCACAGCTGCCGAAAAGGCCTGCGCAGGTGCCGTCCTCGAAAGAAACGTCCCAAAGTGTGCCACCGACATCGACACCGGTCGCACCGATAAGCTGACCTCCTACGATGTTCTTGGTCGCGCCAGCCGCGCCGGAAACCGCCATCAACATGACAGCACTCGCCGCCAGTATTTGTTTCAGAATGCCCATATGTCTTACTCCAATTTGGCCGCTCTACTTGAGTTTGATCATATGAAAACTTGTCTTGTCAATGCAGTGAGGGGTACATTTGTGCTGTACCGCCGATTTACGCTGAGCGTCGGGGCGGTGGAAAAATGATTGTCGGTCATCTCCTGAAGAATGGCCTGACGCGGCCGATCCTGATCACCCTGCTGATCCTCATCGCCGCTGCCGTTCTGGTGCCGGTCGCCAATCTGGCGCTGCCGCCGTCGAACCCGTTCCACGTGTCGAGCTTCATGGTGGCGTTGACGGGCAAATACCTGACCTATGCGCTGCTGGCGCTGGCGCTCGATCTCGTCTGGGGCTTCTGCGGCATCCTCTCGCTCGGTCACGGCGCCTTCTTCGCGCTGGGCGGATACGCCATGGGCATGTACCTGATGCGCCAGATCGGCTCCAGAGGCGTTTACGGCAATCCGGTCCTGCCCGACTTCATGGTCTTCCTGAACTGGAAGGAACTGCCCTGGTACTGGTACGGCTTCGACCAGTTCTGGTTCGCTTTCGTGATGATCATGTTGGTGCCCGGCCTGCTCGCCTTCGTCTTCGGCTGGTTCGCCTTTAGAAGCCGCGTCACCGGCGTCTATCTGTCGATCATCACCCAGGCGATGACTTACGCGCTGCTCCTGGCCTTCTTCCGCAACGACATGGGCTTCGGGGGAAACAACGGCCTGACCGATTTCAAGGACATTCTCGGTTTCTCGGTGCAGGCCGACGGCACGCGCGGAGCATTGTTCGCGGCGAGCGCCCTGGCGCTGGCGCTTGGCGTCTGGCTGACCGCCGCAATCACCTCGTCGAAATTCGGCAAGCTGATGATCGCCGTGCGCGACGCCGAAAGCCGCACCCGTTTCCTCGGTTACCGCCCTGAAATGGTGAAGCTCTTCGCCTTCACGCTGTCGGCGGTGATGGCCGGCATCGCCGGTGCGCTCTACGTGCCGCAGGTCGGCATCATCAATCCGGGCGAATTCGCCCCGGCCAATTCCATCGAGGTCGTGGTGTGGACCGCCGTCGGCGGGCGCGGCACCATCATCGGCCCGATCGTCGGTGCGCTTTTGGTCAATGCGGGCAAGAGCTGGTTCACCGGTGTACTGCCCGAATTCTGGCTGTTTGCGCTCGGCGGCCTGTTCGTTGCCGTCACGCTGTTCCTGCCCAAGGGCATTGTCGGCACGATCGCCCATGGCTGGAAAGCGCGGCGGTTGCTGATCAAGAGCCGCGAAGAGCAAAAGGCGCGCGAGATTTCCGAGGAACAGGCCGAGACGGAAGCAGCGGTGGAGGCGGCGCAGTAGAAATGACGGAACGGCGCAGGAACTCCATTCTCTATCTCGACGGCGTGTCGGTCGCCTTCGACGGCTTCAAGGCGATCAACAATCTGTCGCTGGTGCTGGACAAGGGCGAGATGCGCGCCATCATCGGCCCGAACGGTGCCGGCAAGACCACCATGATGGACATCGTCACCGGCAAGACGCGTCCCGACGAGGGCGAGGTCTATTTCGACGGCATGGTCGATCTGACCCGGCACGACGAGGCCGACATCGCCAATATGGGCATCGGCCGCAAGTTCCAGAAACCGACCGTCTTCGAGGGTCACACGGTTGAGGATAATGTCGCGCTGGCACTTGCCGGTTCGCGCGGCGTTTTCTCGACGCTGTTCTATCGCTCGACTTCCGCAGGCGAAGGCCGAATAAGGGAAATACTGGACATCATACGACTTTCGCATCTCAGAGGGGAGACGGCAGCCAATCTCAGCCATGGCCAGAAGCAATGGCTCGAGATTGGCATGCTGCTCGCCCAGGACCCGAAGCTGCTGCTGGTCGATGAACCCGTCGCCGGCATGACAGATGCCGAAACCGAGGAAACAGCACGGCTGTTGCGTGAGATCGCCACCGACCATTCGGTCATCGTCGTCGAACACGACATGGATTTCGTGCGCGAGCTTGGCGTCAAAGTCACCTGCCTGCACGAGGGTTCGGTGCTGTCGGAAGGCTCTATCGATCACGTCTCGGCCGACCCCAAAGTGGTCGAAGTCTATCTGGGGAGGTGACAATGCTGGCGGTCGAAGGCGCAACCCTGCATTACGGCGCGGCACAGGCACTGCGCGGCGTCTCCATTGAAGCCGCTTCCGGGCGCATCACCTGCCTGCTCGGCAGGAACGGCGTCGGCAAGTCTAGTCTTTTGCGCGCCATTGTCGGCCATTACCCGCTGACCGACGGCACAATCTCCTTCGAGGGCAAGACCTTCGGCCGTGCGCCGGCCTATGACCGGGCGCGTACCGGCATCGGCTATGTGCCGCAGGGCAGGGAGATATTTCCGCTATTGACCGTGCGCGAGAACCTGGAGACCGGCTATGCCGCCGTCAAGCGCGGCGAGCGCTTCGTTCCCGACTACATTTTCGAATTGTTCCCGGTCCTCAAAGACATGCTCGGCCGTCGTGGCGGCGATCTGTCCGGCGGCCAGCAGCAGCAATTGGCGATTGGCCGCGCGCTGGTCATGCGCCCGAAACTGCTCGTCCTCGATGAACCGACGGAAGGCATCCAGCCCTCGATCATCAAGGATATCGGTCGCGCCATCCGCTTCCTGCGCGACAGCCAGGGCATCGCCGTGCTGCTGGTCGAGCAATATCTCGATTTTTGCCGCGAACTCGCCGACGACGTCTACATCATGGACCGCGGCGAGATCGTCCATTCAGGCGACGCCGAAAGTCTCGACCGGCCGGATGTCCGCGCGCATCTGACAGTGTGATTCAGCCGCCGAGCACCGCCGTCGCCTCGATCTCGACCAGCGCTTCGTCCTCGATCAGCCCGGCAACCACCAGCACCGACATGGCGGGGAAGTGCTTGCCCATCACCCGGCGATAGGCTTGCCCGACCTCGCGCTGGCGCGACACATATTCTTTCTTGTCGGTCACGAACCAGGTCAGTCGCACGATGTCGCCGACCTTGCCGCCGGCTTCCTCGACCAGCGCGACGATGTTCTTCAGCGCCTGCTCCATCTGGCCGATGAAATCGTGGCTTTCGAAGACCTGATTGCCGTTCCAGCCGATCTGGCCGCCGACATAGAGTGCGCGTCCCTCGGCCAGCACGGCGTTGGCGTAACCCTTGGGCGGCTTCCAGCCGTCCGGTTGGATGATTGAATGCATTTCTTCTTTTCCTGAAAATCCGGGCGTCACAGCACGGTGCGCACGCGCCACAATTCGGGGAACAGCTCGACTTCGAGCATGCGTTTGAGGTAGCTGACACCGCTGGTGCCGCCCGTGCCGCGCTTGAAGCCGATCACGCGCTCCACCGTGGTGACGTGGTTGAAGCGCCAGCGGCGGAAATAATCCTCGAAATCGACCAGCTTCTCGGCCAGTTCGTAGAGCGTCCAGTGGGTTTCGGGTTCGTGGTAGACCTCGCGCCAGGCTTCGACGACGCCTTCCGACAGGGTGTAGGGCCGGCTCACATCGCGCTCCAGCACGTCCTTCGGTATGGCGATACCGTTGCGCGCCAAAAGCCGCAGCGCCTCGTCGTACAGGCTCGGCCGGGCAAGTTCGGCCTCGAGCAGTGTGTGGATATCGTCTCGATGGGCGTGCGGGCGCAGCATGGCGGCGTTGCGGTTGCCCACCGTGAACTCGATCAGCCGGTACTGCCAGGACTGGAAGCCGGACGACTGGCCGAGAATGCCTCGGAAGCGCGTATATTCCGATGGCGTCATGGTTCGCAGAACGTCCCATGCGCCGTTCAACTGGTCGAAGATGCGCGCCATGCGCGTCAGCATCTTGAAGGCGGGCTGCAGATCGTCGGCCGCGATCGCCTTGCGCGCTGCGGAAAGTTCGTGCAGCGCGAGACGCATCCACAATTCGGAAGTCTGGTGCTGGATGATGAAAAGCATCTCGTCATGCGCCGAAGAGTGCGGATGCTGCGCGGTGAGCACCGTGTCGAGCTGCAGATAGTCGCCATAGGACATGGTTTCGGCGAACTCCATGCGCGCGCCATCGCCCGCCGGATCGTAGGCTTCGCCTTCCTTGCCGGTACTCATCGGCGGGTTTCCTCGCGCAGCCGGAAGCGCTGGATCTTGCCGGTCTGGGTCTTGGGCAGGGTGTCGGTGAAGACGACCGAACGCGGATATTTGTAGGGCGCGATCACTGCCTTGACGTGATCCTGCAGCAGCTTGACCATCAGTGTATCGCCCTTCGTCCCTTCGACGAGGACGACATGGGCCTGCACGATCTGGCCGCGCGCTTCGTCCTCGACGCCGATCACCGCGCATTCCATCACCTGCGGATGGGCGAGCAGGGCGGCTTCCACCTCCGGACCGGCGATGTTGTAGCCCGACGAGATGATCATGTCGTCGGATCGCGCGGCGAAATGGAAATAGCCGTCTTCGTCCTGGATGAAGCTGTCGCCGGTCAGGTTCCACCTGTCGCGGACATAGACCTTCTGACGCTCGTCATTGAGATAGCGGCATCCCGTCGGCCCGCGCACCGCGAGCCGGCCGACCTCGCCGCGCGGCACCTCGTTCATGTCGCCATCGACGATCTTCGCTTCGTATCCGGTCACCGGCCTGCCGGTGCAGGCCGGTTTGGAATCGCCGAAGCGGTTGGTGATGAAGATGTGCAGCATCTCGGTCGCACCGATGCCGTCAAGGATCGGCTTGCCAGTCTTCTTGACCCAGTCCTCGTAGACAGGGGCGGGCAGGGTCTCGCCGGCTGATACCGCGGCGCGCAGCGAGGAAAGGTCTGCGCCTTCGTCCATCGCCGCCAGCATGGCGCGATAGGCCGTCGGCGCGGTGAAGCAGATCGTCGCCTTGTAGGTTTCGATGATCTCGATCATGTTGGGCGG
>JAJDOK010000083.1 GCA_022340185.1 Salaquimonas sp.
ACGGACGGACGAGAAAGGAGACGATATCTTGGGCCGCTGGCGTACCCTACGATACGATTGTTGGACCATATCTCCAGGGGGCAACCGAGATCGCTATCGAAGACCCATACATCCGGGCCCAGCACCAGATCGCAAATTTTGTCAGATTCTGCGAAACGGTCGTCAAAGCCCCGTCGATTAGGAAAATATCGCTCGCAACGAGCTACGATGAGAAAACCGATATGGCAGCGCTAAATGAGAGGATTGAAGAACTGAAGCAGAGCCTGCTGGAGATCGACGTAGTGCTTGAGGTCAAACTCAGCGAAGTCCTCCATGATCGCGAGATCAGAATTAATAACGGATGGACGATTAAGATCGGCCGAGGGCTCGATTTCTACCAAAAGCCCGATGGTTGGTTTTCCATAGGCACAAACGATTTTTCGCTTCGGAAATGCCTCGAAACAAAAATTGATGGCGTTTTCGCCAGTTCCTAAAATGATTTTCGAAGCTGTCGCTTTGCCGGCGGTGCCGGTCATGCCGCCGAGGCGATCCACTCGCCGATTTCCGGCCAGGTTTCCTTCAGGGTGCGTGAACCCATGAACAGGCCGATGTGACCGCCGGGGACGAGCTTCTTCGTGATTTTCGTTTTCCGTGTGCCGAGCAGATGCTCAGCCGCGAAAACCTGTTCGCGCGTGGTGATGTCATCGCTTTCGCCGCCAAGCAGGAAGGCCGGACAGGTGATGTCCTTCAGTGAAAGGCGTTTGCCAAGGCCGATGAATTTGCCCTTGGCGAAAAGGTTTTCCTTGAACAGCATCCGGATGGCCTGGAGGTAGTAGCGGCCCGGCAGGTCGATCGGATTTTCGTACCAGCGCTCGAACTGTTCCGTGCGCTTGATGTAGCTCTTGTCCTCGATGTGCTCGTAGAGATCCACATATTTGCCAAGATATTGCTCGCCCGGATGCATGTCCTTCCAGCCGGCGAGCATGCTCTGCCCCAGCATCCGTCCGTCGCCGGCGGTTACCATCTCCTCATAGAAACTCATCGGCAATTGATGCGCCATGTTGCGGATCGGACCGTTACCGGCATCGGTATCGATAGGCGACCCGGCAAGGACGAGGCTCGCCACCTTGGCCGGAAAGCGGCTGGCAAACATAGCGCTCATCCAGCCACCCTGGCACAGGCCGACCAGATGCACCCGCCCACCGAGATCGTCGACGACCACGTTGATCTCGGCCAGATATTTGTCGATGTCGAAATCGCGCATTTCCTCGGTGGCGCCCTTCCAGTCGGTGACCAGCACGCGGTCAAGACCCGACGCAAGCAGGGTCTCGATCAGGCTTTGGCCTTTGGCGTAATCGGCAATGGTCGAGGAATGGCCGGCATAGGGCGCGTCGACAAGCACCGGAATCGATTTCGTGCCGACAGACGCTGCGGAGAAATCCCTCAGGCGCATGGTGTCGAGGTCGGCCAGCACGCGGTTTTCCGTCGCCCATTCAGGCTGTGGCGGTGCCTCCAGCTTTTCCGCTTCGACGAGATAATGCATGTTGTCCTGGAACAGTTCGAGGCCGGACTCTTCCATCTCGATCGCCGCTGCCATCGGCCAGAACCATGGCACGCTGTGTTCGCGGGCGGGCTTTACGGTCTTGTGGTCAGTCATGGATTGTTTCCGAAGTGTTTGCGGGCATTGAAAACGCCAGTGTCGATGTGTGGGTTGCGACCATCCTCTCCTCGTCCGTCGGCACCACCCATACCGCGACATCGCTGGCGTCACGGCTGATGCGGCCGGCTCCCTTCGCGTTCCCGGCCGCGTCGAGACGCAGGCCCAGCCATGCACATAGCTCGCAGATCGCGGCGCGGATGGGCGCGGCATGTTCGCCAATGCCCGCCGTGAAGACCAGGGCATCGAGACCGCCGAGCGCGGCAACCAGGCTGCCGATTTCCCTGACGGCGCGATAAACGAACAGATCGATGGCCTGTTTCGCGTGAGGGTCGGCGCTGGTCAGCAATTCCCGCATGTCCGCGCTTGCTCCCGAGACGCCCATCAGGCCGCAATCGTGGTAGAGCATCGCTTCGATCTGATCGACGCTCATCCCCTTCTCGCGTTGCAGCCAGATCATCAGCCCTGCGTCGATCTCGCCCGGTCGCGTCGCCATGACCAGGCCGCTTAGCGGAGAAAACCCCATCGTCGTGGCGATGCTCCGACCGTTCTTCATGGCGCACAGGCTGGACCCGCTGCCGAGATGGGCGACGATGGTCCGACCTGCCGCCGCACGCGGGTCAAGCTCGCCAAGGCGGCCGGAAATGTACTCGTATGAAAGGCCATGAAAGCCATAACGCCGTGCGCCGGCCTCGCTCAGTGCACGCGGCAGGCCGTAGAGCGATGCGATCTCCGGGACCGTGCGGTGAAAGGCGGTGTCGAAACAGGCGACTTGCGGAATGTGCGGATGCAGCCGATGCAGGCTCTCGATCGGCTCGAGATTGCGTGGCTGATGCATGGGGGCAAGCGGCACCAGCGCGCGAAGCTTGTTCATGACCGAAGGTGTGATGACCACCGGACCGGAATGATCAAGGCCGCCGAGCGCGACGCGATGGCCGATCGCCACGAGCCGCTTTTCGCCCAGATGCCGTTCCAGCCATTTGATCAGCTTGGCGATAATGTCGTGAACGCTGGTCGCTTCCTGCCAGGACTGGTCGATGACCTTCGCTCCGCGGGCGTCGGTCGCCGTGACATGTGGGCTTGAGCCGATGCCCTCGAGTTCGCCCTGCAGCCGGATGGAAAGATTGACCGCATAGACCTTGAACTTGATGCTCGACGAACCGGCATTGATGACCAATATGCTGGCAGCGTTGTTCATCGCACCGGATGCTCCGCAACGGCCGGGTCGCTCGAAGCCTGCGCCTTCCCGGTGATGCCGGAATGGGCCAGAAGCGCAGCGACGGCGCAGGATGCGAGCCGGCTCTTGGCGCTGTCGGCCCGGCTGGTCAGAATGATCGGAACGCGCGCGCCAAGGACGATGCCGGCAGCCTCCGCGTCAGCGAGATATTCGAGCTGTTTGGCCAGCATGTTGCCGGCTTCGAGGTCCGGAACCACCAGAATGTCGGCGCGCCCAGCCACGGGCGAATGAATGTGCTTGATCTCGGCGGCTTTCAGATTGACGGCATTGTCGAAGGCGAGCGGCCCGTCGAGAACGCCGCCGGTGATCTGTCCGCGATCGGCCATCTTGCAAAGTGCCGCGGCGTCGATGGTCGATTTTATGCTCGGTGTCACCGTTTCTACTGCCGAGAGAATAGCGACCTTGGGTGTCTCGATGCCGATGACCTTTGCAAGATCGATGGCGTTCTGGACGATGTCGGCCTTGTCAACGAGCGTCGGATAGATGTTGACCGCCGCATCGGTGATCAGCAGCGTATGGGGATAGGACGGGACGTCGAGAACGAACACATGGCTGATGCGGCGATGGGTTCGCAGGCCGAGGTCGTCATCCATTGCCGCGTGCATGAAATGATCGGTGTGCAGGCTGCCCTTCATCAGGGCGCCGGCCTTGCCCGTGCGGCACAGCTCCACCCCCTTGGCGGCCGCCTCGACATCGCTGTCCACATTGACGATCTGGTACGGCTCTATTTCGAGCTTCGTCGACTTGGCAAGCGCCTTGATCTCGGTTTCCGGGCCGATCAGAAGCGGGACGATCAGCTTTTCCTGCGCTGCTTCGACAGCGCCGGTCAGCGCTACTTCGCTCAGCGGATGGACGACCGCGACCGTTGCCGGAGGCTTGTCTTCGGCCTGGCCGATGATCTTTTCGAAGATGTGATGATGACGCGGCATGGAATTTCCACCGGGATTGGACCAAGCGCCTCCCGAACAGTCCACTAAGCCTTATGTTCCGATTGAGGCAATGCTACGTCACCGGCATGACGGACGATCACGGCACAGTCTTAAGCCGATATTCTCCATTTGCATTTCCTTTGACGATCGTGCCGTCGGCGAAAAAGATATTCAAGCCGAACTTTGCACCTGCAGCCCGTTCGGATGGTCTGCGCATGAGAACGCCGGCGTCGGATA